>NZ_CAAHFG010000003.1:960507-1280676 GCF_900890425.1 Pontiella desulfatans
AGTGGCGGACGAGTCTGGTATGATGCCGCCATGTGCGCCATGCAGCAACAGGCGGATACGGTATTCATCCTGAGTAACTCCTGGGGGCATCAGCGGGTGGCCTTGGAAAACGTTCCGACGATGGACGAGTGGAAAAAAACAACGTCCGCTGGAAAGAAGTGGGTTGAAAATGTGGAGAAAGGGCGGGCAAAGCTCGCTGAGGAAAATGCCCAGCGCAAAGCCGCAGGACAACCGCCGAAAGTGATTTCGGGTGGTGAATATGGAATCATCCGCACCTATTTTGATGGCACGCAGCGTCCGCCGGAGCCGGATTACTACTATTACAAACCAAAGGATTTTGCTCAGGCGTTTGTGATGATGAAAGATCAGTATCGGCCGAAGGACGTGCAGACGGCCAGCGGTCTTAAAAAGAAGAGTGGGAAGGTTGATTTCTCACTTAACGTGGTGCAATTCATTCGACAGGATGCTGGCTCGGATGAGCGTTCCTCGGCCAACTTCAGTCAGTTGACTCAAATCTGCAAAGGTCAGTATCAAACCGTTTCAGGCCTTGAAGAAATTCAAAGCTACGTCAAATAGGATGCGGCATCTTATTGTGGTAACCGATGCGTTAGGAAAAGTAGTTTCCTATAAAGCTTCCAGTGAAAACCTGTTTGAAAATATGGAAAACCTAAGAACAGTGCCCGTCGGTAAGTATTTTGATGAAGACTGCAACCGCTGCCAGCCCACCCGTTTGAAGTCGATATATTAGCCTTTTATGATTGGGTCGGAAGGCAATCTTAATCAAGGTCTGCCCTGCATAGGGAGAAACCGTAATGGGGTGCGCTACCTAGTACATAGAGGCCTAGAGACGTTTTGTTGAATCGTTTCAGAGCCTAGAGGTTTCGCCAGTAGATCTAAATCCTCATTCATTGCACTATCCCTTGTTATTTCGTGCACTAAGGCACGCGACAACGGTCTGTTTATAATCAGGATGTGCGCGATGAATAGTTGGAAAAAAGCAGGTTGTGTATCTGCAGTTTTAAGTCTGTTTCAGTCTGCAGACGCCCAAAGTGCTTTCCAACCCTACAATACGCAGGGCGATAACCTGATTCATGTGACCACCGCGGACTTTGATGAAGTCGGTTCAAAAGACTATGTCGTTGGCATGAGTATTGAGGGCAAAGTGATTTCTTTTCAACGACCGGATCTGATTGTGGATCCAAATTCCGCAACCAATCGGTTATGGGAATACCAGACGCCGTGTTCGTTTAACATTATGATCGATGCGGGGGAGGCGACTACCAATTATCCGGGGGATGAAATTCTGGTTCCGGGTACGGATGGTCATTTGAGAATCATTTCAGCATCGGGTTCGCTCCTTGCGGATTGGTCGGTCAGCGCGGGAGCACTGTACTGCGTGGATGCAGGCCAAACCTCGTCCGGCGAAATCCGAATCATCACCGGTGGTGTGGATGGGCAGATAACCATTCTGGATGAAAACGGAACCATTCTTTCAAACAACCGTCCGCCGTCCTGGGGTGTGATCCGGCGGGTGGTCGTGGGTAACTATGATGGCGTTGGGGGAGATGAAGTCATTGCGTTCTACGATAATAATGCATTTTCCGGCGGTAATTATTTTACCATCATTGATCTCGAAACGTTAACCGCACCGTCTTATTGGAACCCGGTCGAGCTGGTGGTTAACGATGTGCAGCAGTCCATGGGATGGACGGATAAACAGTTGCCGCACGCCTATGATATGGATGGCGACGGCGATGACGAACTCGTCGGGCATTGGGGCGTGCTGCATCCGGAAAACGGGGCCGGAACACAGGCATTATCGACCCTGCTCACAACGGGCGAGCGGCTGCGGTTCAAGGAGGAATATACGGATGTCTATATGGATACGGACACCGGAAAATATCTGCTTCAGCAGGGGATTCCCGGTGACTTCCGCAATTGGAGTGCCTGGCCGGGGCCGGAAATGCTCACGATCTATGGCGATGATCTCTATCTGGTGGACTATGACCTGACCGAAAGCGCCAACAACCGGTTCCGGGTAAAGGATTATGGCTATGCCCACACGCTCTATCATTTTACCGACGGGGCCCGACTGGAAAGTCGCTCCGGCGGTCTTGATAAAATAGTACTGGCCGGGCCGCCTAACGGCGACGACCATTTCTATGTGGTGGATTTGAATTCCAATGATTGGAAAAGTCAGGCCAAGACCATCGACGGTAACGGGGTGCTCGGAACGGTGCGGAACACACTGGATGATCTCGAAGCGGATATCACTGCGTTTGCCGGTGCCAAGGCCGAAGCCGGGGAGCCCATCTGGTACGTTGACTATTTTGCCGGCTACCTCGGTACCTGGGATAAAACCGATCCGGGGTTGGTTGCAGCGCGTGCCGATGAGGTGGTCGCCGCAATGGATGAGTGGACTGATGAGTTATTCGGAATCGGATACGAACCCCAGCGCATCTATTTAACCGCCAGTATCAGTCCGGCGGCGAATGGGACGACCGTGCAGCCCGCTGCCACTAACGGTCTGGAAAATGTCGCAGCCGCGCTGGCGCAGCGCGGGGCCCACTTCTGTCTGAACATCGGCAAAGGGCCCAATCTTTATATCAGTCCCGACCATTTGGCCGATATTTTCGAAGCCTCCATCCATAACGGACATTGCTACATGATGGCGCGCACCAAAGAGCTTTCCGAAGCGCATGACATCGATGTTTATAAACCGCATATGGATGCCGTAATCGCTCGCGCTTTCACACTGGGCGTTGCGCCGCCTAAGATCATGATCTGCACGAAAGGGGCCGTTTTTTCGATCATGACTCCGTCTCAGGCCTCTACCTATTTTCCCGCCTATAAAGATGTGTTTGTTCCGGGGGTTGAAAATTCGAACGTGAGTGATCTGGACTGGAGTTTTGCGGAGCGCGCCGGCCTGTGGCTCAACGGCGATGTGGAGAGCTGGGGCTGTAATTCGATCGGCGATAACCTGACGCCTAATCGGGTGACGGAATTCGGCGGGATGCGCAACGGGCATGTGGTGCTCCGGCATCTGCTCTCGCAATATGCTCTCGGTGCAGACGTCTATCGCATCACCTCGATTCAGGGAAAAATGAATCCACTTTATGAACGCGACGGAACCGGTCCGGAATACAGCAGCGCCTACCGGCAGGGCATCTTTAATTTCCTCAAGATGGTCGAAGCGGGGATTTACCCCAACACCCCGCACCGCAGTCAACTCAAGGGGGTTTCTCCCGTGGCGGCCGCATTGTATCAGCCTAATTATGCCCGGCTTCGGCAACTGACCTATAATCACAACTACAAAGATTACTCCGCGCCGACGCAGGATTATGTGATCAACCATCTGGCCTGCTGGGATGCGTATCGGGATGTGCCCGATGTCGACCTGACCGCCATCATGCTCAACAACCGGCGGCGCTGGGATAATCTGCTGCCCACTTCGCCCTGCGGCTTTGTGCCGGTGATTCCTTATGCGGACCGGGCTGAACTCGAAGCGAATGCCTGGTGCACACGCGCCTACCAGACCGACGGCGACCACTGGGACGAGTTCCAATCATTGGAAACCGCCCGCGATACGATTGTTGCTGAGCTCGTGGCTCAGCGAACCAATATGATGTTTTATGCGGACGGCGAATGCTTCTGGCAGGTGACGCAAAATCAGGCGGATCCCGATACCCTGTTCGTGGTGCTTATGGATTCAAATACCCTCACGCCCACGGATCGGACGGTTCAGTTCACCAAAGGAGCGGCGGCCGGAACCTGGCTGGTGTATGACCAGTTTGGCTCGCAGACGGAGCCACTGGCCACGCTCGTTGATTCCGGCGAGGGGGTATCGCTTGATATTCCCGCGGGGGGGCTCCGCTTGCTGATGCTTAAAAAACTGCAGCCTATTGCAGAATCCGTGCTCGGTATTGCGTGGGATGGAGAAGTGGAACCGGCTTTAGCAGTTTATGGCATCAATGGCGTCATTACACCGGGCGGGCAGGGCATTCGCGCGGCGGCGTCATCGACCGATGGAACCTTCGGCGGATATGCCGGCGCGTCTGCTGAAGTGAACGGTGCATACGAAGTGCGTGGTGTTGAACACAGCACCGCAAAGAGCCGGATCAGCGTGGCCGTTACCAATAATACGGGATCGACCATTCAGCTGGAATCGCTGGAGTTCGATGTTGGCCGCTGGTTCGATGATTCACCAACCAACGTTACCGTCAGCTATCTTTCAGGTGACCTCACGGTTACAAACAACACGTCACTGGCGACGGTCACTGTCAGCAATATCCTCGGTTGGGCGGCGGATTATGAAGATTTTTCGGTTGGATTAACCAACCTCTCCGATTCTACGCTGGCGCATGGAGAGCATGCCGTGTTCCGGTTGGAGGGTTCCGAAGCCAATGGCCAATACACCGGCGGCGGAATCGATAATGTGGGCATCGTTGTTTCCGGCTTCGCGAATTATGACGCATGGGCCGCGAGCTTCGGACTCTATGCTTCCAATGCCTGGAAAACCGCCGACCTCGAACCCGACGGCATGGACAACTGGACCGAATACATCTTCGGTGGCGATCCGAACAGTGATGATGCATCCAGCATTCTTCCAACCTCTGGAATTGTTCCAATCCTTGGAACCAACTGGCTGGAATATGTCTACTGCCGCCGAAACGATTATCAGACGCGAGGATTGAACTACACCGTTGAGGCCACAACGAATCTGGCATCAGGAACCTGGAGTGCGTCCGCTGTGATAGATGTCGGTTATGGTGCCGTTGATGCGGAAATGGATTCGGTCACCAACCGGGTTTTGACCGAAGAGCCGGAACAGTTCATTCGTCTAAAGGTTTCGGAATAAATACCCGGCGGGTCGTTACAGGAGAGTGACTGGAGGTTTCACCAGTAGCTTTTTCGAGTCTCCTGCTTCATAAATACTTTTTCCCTCCAGCTGTGCGGGTCGCACTGAGGTGGGATGGATACCTACTGAGGAATGGAAATGAGAGATGGTTTTTTGCTCTTACTGAGCGCTGTGATGTTGGGCGTAGCTGGAAACGCAATCGCGAATGATCAGCCGAATATCCTGTTTTTTGCGTTTGATGATCTGCGGCCGCTCGTCGGTGCGTATGGCGAGCCGGAACCGATTACGCCGCATCTTGATGCGCTGGCCAAAGAAGGGGTTCGGTTTAATCGCAACTATGTAGCCTATCCGCTGTGTAATCCATCGCGCGCGACGATGCTGAACGGGATTCGGTTTGATAACCAGCCCACCAATGGGAAATGGCCGAATCATGCGCAGATGGTCAGTGTGCAGCAAACGTGGCCGCGTGTACTGCGCGAGGCGGGATATTGGACGGCGGCGCGGGGTAAGGTGTATCACGGGAATGTCCCCGGGCCGGATAAGTCGGCATGGGATATCGCGGGGGGCAAAGGCGGCGCGAACGATAAGAAAATCGTCGCCGCTGTGGTGGAGACCGGCGGGCGCGAGGAGCACATTAAGCAATTCATGGAAACAAACCGTGGTCCGGCGGCACTGGCCTGGTTTTCGGTCGATGGCCCGGATAACCTCCTGAACGACGGCCAGACGGCTGATGACGTGATTTCCTACATTACAGAAGAACGCGATCCGGAAAAACCGTTCGCCATCGTCTGTGGCTTCCTTCGCCCGCATATGCCGTGGGCCGCGCCTACGACATATTTCGATATGTACCCGGAGGATGCCGGTCAGCTGGCCTATATTCCGGAGGGGGCTGAAAAAACGGTGGATGAAGAAGAGATTTCCCCAAAGAATCAGAATGAGGTTTGGAACGAAGGCGTTGATGATGCGACGGCGCAGAAGCTGATCCGCGGCTACATGGCCTGCACCTCCTACGTCGACGCGCAGATGGGAAGGGTGATTCAGACGCTGAAAGATGAAGGGCTCTACGAGAATACGATTATCGTGGTGTGGGGCGACCATGGCTATCATCTTACTGATCATGGCTTATGGCGTAAAAACACGGCCTATCATGTTTCCATGAGGTCGCCGCTCATGATCCGGGTTCCGGGCGGTCTTTCCGGTGCAACGGTGGATGCGGTGGTGGATAACACCGATCTGTATCCGACGCTGCTGGAGCTGACCGGTGTCGAGAAACCGGATGAGGTGCGTTTTCATGGCGACAGCCTCGTTCCGCTGCTGAAGAATCCAAAAGCGGAGTGGGACAACATTACCTATACCTGCGCAAAGGGCCGTTACGGTCTGGTGACGGATCGCTATCGCTTTACGGTTTCGGAAAATCGGGTATCTCTTTACGACCTGAAAAATGACCCGCATGAATGGAACAATCTGGCAACCCATCCGGAATACGCGGATCTCGTGAATGAGTTTAAGGCAAAACTTGATGCGGTGGCCTGGAATTCTCCGACTGGAGATCCGCTGAAAACGGCTACACCGGCACTGGCTAAGACCGAAAAGAAAAAGCCCGTAAAAGAATGGGACTGGTTTTCGGTGCTGGACATGGACAAAGATGGATCCGTAACCGAAGAGGAATGGTTGAAGCACGCAAAAGCCAAATCAAAAAAGAAGGGTAAGCCCTACAACGAGGCCCGCGAGAAAGAAACATTTTCCCAGCGGGATGCCAACGGGGATGGAGTACTTTCACGACCGGAACTTGAAACGTAGAGCTGTTCAGTTCGCCAGTTGTTTTCTGCAGAAAAATGCGCCATCTTATACCGATAATGGCAGGTGGTGAGCAGTGAACCTCAGGTGGACCAGTATTATTTTGTCGGGATGGATCGTAGGGATGACGATCCAGGCCGAAGCTGTTGATCCGCTAAACGCTGAGGCGTACCGTTTGATGCTGCATGCCGAGGGGGCTGATCGGCCTCGATGGCTTCCTACAAGGATACAGAGGTTGGAAGAGGAACAGCGCGAGTTGCTGGCGTTAATCTCTGCTCTTCCGCAATTTGATCCCGCCTTGGTTCCTAACCGTCTGGGGTATCATTCCGGCTACGCCAAGCAGGATGGAGAATTATCCTCGCACCAGTTAACCGTCCATTTTGTCAACCGACCCGTGTTAGCGGGCATTTCAATGGTTCCGGCGATGAATCCCAGGGATCGGCATGACAGCAACTATGCTTTTCCCCGTCGATTCAGGATCGAGGTCCTGGAATCGGAGCGAGGCGTTTGGTCTGAGCAGGAAAACCGGTTCGTGCAGGAAAACCTCAACTGGGTTGAGGTAGTGAACTGGATGGGGGAGGATTTTCCGGATCCCGGGCGATATCCCGTATTCTTCAGAATGCCGGACAGCAAAGTGGCGAAGATTCGTCTTACGGTTCCGGATGTTACTTCCGAGTTGGGCCATGCATTTTATGCCTTGAACGAATTATACCTGTTTCAAGGGGTGGATGGCCAGGTTGCCGATAATATGTCGGTTTGGGGATCCAGTTCCATTGAGCGGTTTGAGGTTTCGGATTCTTTTTCGCTGCAGCCGTTCTGGGATGTCGAATACCTGTATGACGGGCTGGCCGGCCTCGGGGTGCCTCTGAGTGAAGAGCGGGTAGAGGAGGGGCAGGATTTTTTGGTTCGTTTTGGAGAAGAAGCATCTGAACCGGTTCAGATTGTCCTGGATCTGGGGACCGTAAAACAGGTTGGTCGTGTGGAGTTCTGGCCTACGGAAGCTCCGGACCGCATTGTGGCCCCGCTTTATGCTTTTCCCGGAACCATTCTGGTGGAGCTTTCCGATGATCCGGATTTTAAACGTGTAAAACGTATTCTGGTTGATGACGCCCGGGCGCAGATGTATCACAACAATATTCTGCGCATCATGTGCGATGCCTATGACGCCCGCTATATCCGGTTTACGATTGATGCGCTGCGGGAAGATCATGGGCAGCGCGTTCTGGGCATCGGTGAAATCTCGGTTTCGGAGCATGGGCAGGTATTTTCTGAAGGATGTGAAATTTCTGCATCGGGAATTCCTGAGCATCATCTTCATACGCTGCCCCGGTTGGTGGATGGCAACTGCAGGGGACGTCGGATTTTATCCGAGACCGAATGGATTATGGGGTTGGCGCAGCGCAGGCCGCTGGATCGCCGCCTGAATGAGGTGAATCAGGAGCTGCGTTCCTCGAGGGAAGCCTGGCGGAGTCATCAGTTGCGCTTGAGCATCTGGGGCGGCAGTCTGCTTTGTGTGGGGTTGCTGGTTGCCATGGGGTTGCAGCGGTTGCAGCGCCGGCGCATCCTTAAAGGGCTGAAGGTGCGGATTACCCGCGATCTTCATGATGAAGTGGGCAGCAGTCTTGGAGGCCTTTCATTAACGTCCGGCGGGCTGGCGAACATGACGGAGGATGCAAAGATGAAGTCCGCTTTGGATGACTTATCCCTAATGGCGCGAGAGGCCGCATCATCCTTGCGCGAAGTGGTATGGGTGACGGATCAGGATGTCATCCGCCTACCGGCACTCATTGAAAAAATGCAGGAACGGGCGGAGCGGATCTTAAGCGGTGTCGATGTGGTATGTGATATCCATCCTGATTTGCCCGACCTTGAGGTTTCCCTCAGCTGTAAACGGCATCTGATTATGTTTTTCCGGGAGGCGGTTCATAACTGTGCACGCCATGCCGGGGCAGGACGGGTCATGATGTCGGTCGGTATGGATTCGGAACGGATGCTGGAGATTTGTCTGGAAGATGACGGCTGCGGGTTTGACGTCCGGAAACAAAAGCGGGGATGGGGCGTGGACAGCATGCGACAACGGGCAGAGGAACTGAGTGGCGTGTTGAATATTAATTCAACGCCCGGTAAAGGGACCCGAATCTGCTTAATCCTTCCGTTAACGTCGCTGCAGCGGGAACCGACCAAGGCGTATAATACGTCAAACTGAATGGATATGAAGCGAGGAAAAATATGATACCGATGACGGTTTGGGTAGTTGAGGATGATAGCGTGTATCGTCGTTCGCTGGAGGGCATGTTTGAGCGCAGGGAGAAGATTACCTGTGCGCACACCTTTCCTTCCTGCATAGAATTTCTTGAAGCCGTAGAGCAGGAACCGCACCCGGATATTGTACTTATGGATTTAGGGCTCCCGAAGATGAGCGGCATTGAAGGCATTAAGCGGTTGAAAAAACGGGCCCCTGAAATCACCGTGCTGGTTCTGACCACCTTCAAAGAAAAAGAAGCCGTATTGGAGGCGCTGGAAAACGGTGCGGCCGGATATCTGCTGAAGACTGCGACTGAGGATGAGATCATCAATGGGATTCGTGACATCTTTATGGGGCAGTCTGTCTTGAGTCCGTCAGTCGCCAGGATCGTGCTCGAAGAGATACGGCGTCCGGCTCCCGAGGAGGCCTTCAACCTTTCTGACCGGGAAATTGAAGTGCTCGAACATCTGGCAGAAGATCTAGCTCCAAAGGAAATTGCCGCTAGACTGGATATTACGGTCCGTACGGCACGCTTTCACCTATCCAATATCTACGAGAAGCTACAAGTCTCCTCTCAAACGGGAGCGGTGGCCAAAGCGCTGCGAAGCGGAATCATCTGATGGCTCACCTGTTCAGTTAACCAGTAGTTCAAAACGGTTGTTCTCAGTAAAGTGGATGTTCTCAGTATAAAAGGGGACATCCGTTTATGTTCCCTATGAAATCAAGGGATTACAGAAATGAAAAAGGTTTTTTTGAGTGCGACTTGTTTGCTTCTGACGGCTGTTGGCAGTCAGGCATCGGATGAGATGCGGATGTGGTATAAACAACCGGCTCCGCAATGGGATCATGGTATTCCGATTGGCAACGGGCGTTTGGGCGCGATGATCTTTGGCGGTGTGGCAGACGAACGGATCGTGCTCAACGAGGAGAGTGTCTGGAGCCGAAATGGCGAATATGCCGATAAGGTGGGCGGCCATGCGCATATCGATGAAATCCGACAGTTACTCTTTGCCGGCCGCTTCGCTGATGCTGAAAAACTGATCAGCGAGAAACTCCTGGGCAAACGGCTGCCAGCCGGAACCAACTGCTATCAAGCGCTCGCGGATCTGAATATTCATTTTCCGGATCTGGGAAAAGCGGATCATTATCAACGCGAGTTGGATCTTGAAACCGCGATCACTCGCGTGACGTTTCAGTCCGGTGACTGGAAAAATCGTGCAGAATACACGCGCGAGATGTTCGCGTCGGCTGTTGATGAGGCAATCTATATCCGCCTCTCGGCGGATAAACCTGGAATGCTCAATTGCGAGCTGTCGCTGTCCCGTCCGGGCGGGGCGCCGTCGATCACGGCCGAAGGCGCTGAGATTCATCTATACGAACACGTAGGCAATGGAGTGAAAGCACATGGCCGGTTGCGGGTGCTCAATGCGGGCGGATCCATTCAGCAGGTTGACGGCGGTATCCACGTGGAAAAGGCCGATTCGGTGCTGCTGGTGATTACCGGCGCGACCGATTATGCCGGCGGGGATCCTTCCGAGCTGACTGCTCAGCAGCTTAACGACGCTTCGGCGCGCTCTTTTGACAAGGCCTTTACTGACCATGTAGCTGAATATCAGCGTTTCTATAATCGCTTCAGTATTGACCTGGGCGAAACCGAAGCCGCGAAGTTTGCGACCGATGAACGAATCGACGCCATCAAACGCGGTTCTAACGATCCTGCTCTCATGGTGTTGTATACGCAGTTCGCGCGCTACCTGCTCATCAGCAGCTCGCGCCCAGGAACAATGCCGGCCAACCTGCAGGGCATCTGGGTCGATGGAGTCAACCCGCCGTGGAACTCGGACTATCACGTCAATATCAACATGCAGATGAACTATTGGACCGCGGAGATTTTAAATCTCGCAGATTGCCACGATCCGTTTTTAACCTTTTCGGAACGGCTGCTGCCTAATGGACATAAAACCGCTGCGGAAATGTATGGATGCGGCGGCTTTGCCGCACACCACACAACCGATGCCTGGCTGTTTACCACCGGCTTCGGTAAACCGAATTACGGCATGTGGCCGATGGCCGGGGGCTGGGTTGGATCCCATTTCTGGGAACACTATCTTCATGGCGGCGATGAAACTTTCCTGCGGGAACGGGGCTATCCCTTTATGAAGGCGGCGGCCCTGTTTTACCTCGATTATCTCTGTGTGCATCCGGATACCGGCAAATTGGTGTCGGGGCCATCGATCTCGCCGGAAAACCGCTTCATTGCTCCGGACGGCTACCACGCAGCGGTCTGCATGGGTCCGGCTATGGACCATCAGATTATCCATGAAAATTTCACCGCCTGTATAGAGGCCGCAACCCTGCTGGGCATGGATGAGGACTTCCGAGCGGAGCTTACTGAGGCCCTTGCACGCCTTGCTCCTGTTGAAATCGGAGAAGACGGTCGTATTCTGGAATGGACCGACGGCGTAAAGGAGGTGTCGCCGGGGCACCGTCACATCTCGCATCTCTTCGGGCTGCATCCGGGGCGTCAATACACGTGGCAGCAGACGCCGGATATGATGCAGGCTGCAGTGAAAGTGCTGGAAACGCGGTTGGCTTCCGGCGGCGGCCATACGGGGTGGAGCCGTTCGTGGATTATTAATTTTTATGCCCGGCTGCTGGACGGAAATACGGCCCATGAAAACCTGATGCTGCTCTTCAGGAAATCGATGATGCCGTCCATGCTCGACAGCCATCCGCCGTTCCAGATTGACGGAAATTTCGGCGGAGCGGCCGGTATCGCGGAAATGCTGGTTCAATCGCACGCCGGCGAACTCCACCTGTTGCCGGCACTGCCGGATGCTTGGCCGAAAGGGAACGTGAAAGGGCTGCGCGTCCGTGGTGGTTTTACGGTGGATCTCAGCTGGGACAACGGACAGTTGGTCGAGGCCGTCATCCATCCGGGCTTCCAGGAAACGGCCACTATGCGTTACGGCGACCGCGTAAAATTGATTTCACCGAAATCCGGCGGTGCGGTCACGATGACCGCTGCCTGCTTTAAAGAGCGGTAATATGATGAGGCATGTAACTTTAGAGTCTGGAGGGACGCTGTCCTCAGCGTCCGCGGGCATTGGGGACAATGCCCCTCCACAGCGAGGAAATACCCCACCTCAGCGTAGAAGTGTTATAGCACTTGTTGTCGCCGTGATTTTCGTGGGCGGAATTCCGGCTATGGGGGAAGAACAGCCCGACTGGCAGAACGCTGCGGTTATCGGAATCAACAAGGAACCGCCTCATGCCACCTTCGGGGTGTTCGGTTCGGTGGACGATGCACTTAAACGCGCACGGCATGAGTCGGAATTTGTCCAGTCGCTGAACGGTATGTGGAAATTCCACTGGGTGAAAGCTGCGGGCGACCGCCCCCTGGACTTTATGCAGCCTGAAGCGGATGTTTCAGGCTGGGACGAGATTGAGGTGCCCTCGAACTGGCAGATGAAGGGCTACGGGGTTCCGATCTACGTGAACCAGCCCATGGCCTTCCCGAACAACCCTCCCTTTATTCCGGCGGACTACAGCCCGGTCGGCTCTTATCGGCGTTCATTCAACCTTCCGGAACACTGGGCCGGCCGGGAAACCTTTATTCATTTCGACGGGGTGAAGTCGGCTTTTTATATCTGGTTGAACGGCGAACGTGTCGGTTACAGCCAGGGCAGTATGACGCCCGCTGAATTTAATCTCAGTCCCTTCCTCAAAGAGGGGGAAAACACGCTGGCGGTCGAGGTGTACCGCTGGTCCGACGGCAGCTATCTGGAGGATCAGGATACGTGGGATCTGAGCGGTATTTACCGCGATGTCTATCTTTTCTCCAAGCCGAAGATCCATATCCGCGATATCCATGCGGTTACCCGGCTGGATGACCGCTATGAAAATGCCGTGCTCGATGTGACGGCGGATGTGCGAAATTTGTCCGAAGCCGCGATGCCTGCCGGTGAGGTGGTTTGTGATCTGTATGACAGCCGCGATGCCAAAACCGTTATTGCTTCCGGAAGGATTGTTGCGAACGAGGAAGCCCGCTTGAATCTTCAGTTGGCGATCGATAAGCCCCTGAAATGGAGCGCGGAAACACCGCACCTCTACAAGCTGGCTGTATCGCTCCGGCTTGAAAATGAAGTGGTGGAGGCAACGTGCATTAACATCGGCTTCAAACGGGTGGAGGTGGTCGGCAACCAGTTCCTGGTGAACGGAAAGCCGATCTATCTTAAAGGCGTGAACCGTCCGGAGATGGATCCGCGGCGGGGCAATGCGTTAACGCGGGAGCGCATGCTCGAGGATGTCCTGTTGATGAAGCGGTTCAATATTAATGCCGTGCGCACCTCGCACTATCCCAGCCACCCGTACTTTATGGACCTCTGCGACGAATACGGCCTGTATGTTTATGACGAGGCCAATGTGGAGTCGCATGAAAACCGGGTCGTCAGCGGCCCATGGGAATGCGCGGTCAGCCCGCTGCCCGGCGATGATCCTGTGTGGGGCGACCAGGTGGTCGATCGTGTGGAGCGTATGGTGCACCGCGACAAAAACCGCGCGGCGGTTGTGATCTGGTCGCTGGGCAATGAGTGCGGAGCGGGGAATGCATTCATCCGTGCACGCGACCGGATTCGTGAGATCTCGCCCGACCGGCCGGTGATCTACCACGACATGCGGTTCCATCCCGATGAGAAAGACGGCGGGTACCTGTTTGATATTCTGGACGACGGGTACGTGGAAGCGGACGAGTTGGAAAGGGCCTATGCCGGACCGGACAGTTTTAAGACCACAAAGTGGAAACGGTTTTTCCCGTATGAGGAGTTTATTGCCCGCCCCAATATTTTTAACGAGTACGCCCATGCCATGGGTAATAGCGTCGGTAATTTTTCCGACCTTTGGAAAGTGATCGAAAAATATCCCGCGTTGCAGGGTGGTTTTATCTGGGACTGGGCGGATCAGGCCATTGTCAATCACACGGATGATGGCCGAGAATACTTTGCCTATGGGGGCGATTTCGGTCCCGTTACCATCCACACGAAACAGAAGGGTCATGAGCACTATGTAGGTAATTTTCTGGTGAACGGGCTGGTGCTGCCGGACCGACGCCCGAGCCCGGCTTTGCGGGAAGTGAAGAAGGTGCACCAGAACATCGGCGTGACCGCATTAGATGCCGCCGCCGGACGGTTCCTGGTGAAGAATAAATATTTTTTTCAAAGTTTGGAAACATTCGACGCGGTATGGCAGTTGACCGAAGACGGGGTTCCGGTCGCGGACGGATCACTTGATCTGCCGGAAATTGCGCCGCAGCAAGCGGCCGCGATCGAGGTTCCTCTGAAGGATTATGTGAAGCGGCCCGACCGGGAATATTTTGTGAAGCTTTCTTTCCGGCTGAAAGATGACGTTTCCTGGGCTGAAAAAGGGCATGAAGTGGCCTGGGATCAGTTCCTTGTTTCAGCAAAACAGCCGCCGGCGACAGTTTCCGCTGCTGATCAGCCCGTATCGGTGAGCTCTGAAGACGACTGCTTTGTGATTTCAGCGGGTAACGTACGAGCTGAAATCTGCCGGGAGAGCGGTTTTCTTTCTTCCTATGCTGTGAATGGATCGGAGCTGCTAAAAGGGAAGTTAAAGCCCAACTTCTGGCGGGCACCAACTGATAATGATACCCATATCAGACCGGGATTCTGGGGGGCTTGGCGCGAAGCGACCGAAAACATTCAGTTGGTCTCGCTCATTCCCGAAGAGCAGGGCGGCACAACGCGCAGCATCGAAGCGCGGTTCCGGCTGCCGGAGGTGGAGTCCGAATACACGTTGACTTATTCTTTTGCCGGCGACGGTTCCGTGCGGGTGGCCTGGAAGCTGGAAACACCAGAGCCGAAAAAGCAGGGTGTGATTCCGCGGCTGGGCATGTCTTTCAAACTGGACGGAATGTTGGACCAGGTGGCCTGGTATGGGCGCGGACCCCATGAGAACTATCTGGATCGCAAGGACGGTGCGGAGATCGGTCTGTTCCGGAATTCGGTAGACGGGCTTCATCACCCCTATGTCACCCCGCAGGAAAACGGCAACCGTGCGGATGTGCGCTGGGTGGCGTTTACTGGGAACGACGGGCGCGGCATCAGACTCTCCGGACCCGCGGGTTTGAATTTCAGCGCGGGAAATTATTCCCAGGAGGATCTGGCCCGCGCAAAACACGGGCACGAGCTGCCGGACCGCGACTTCATCGCCGTCAACGTGGATAAACAGCAGAGCGGTCTGGGAGGAACCAACAGCTGGGGCGGAAAACCGCTGGAGCGCTACCGCCTCCTGCCCGGTACCCATTCGTTTGAGTTCATTCTGGCGCCGTTCATTTCAGCCACCGGCAACGCCGCAGTGGCGCGTTCGGACGGGAGCTGAGTATCTGTTGCAGGTTGGGTATCGAAGGCTTTCGCCTGCCTTGTCCAAAAAACAAACAATAATCCTGCATGCTGTGGGGCAGGCTGTTTGTTTCCTTCATTTCCATCCTTCGGATGGCCGATTTTGGCCTCATCACGAAAGTGCGTCTTGAAAGTCAGATAACGTTGCTTCGACTGCCTTTGCCCACAGATCGATCACTAACAAGCCATCATTTTTACACCGCTCCGCGCTGTCGCTAATCGCTCAAAAATGACAGCTCTGACATTTTCCATTTAAAAAGTCTTTATGATTAGGTGTCCAGCTGTATTCTTATGAACCGATGAATGATTTTCTATTTAAAGACGAGGGGTATCAACTGATCGGTGCAGCTTTGGAAGTGTATAATGAGCAGGGGCATCATCTTTCGGAGGACATTTATCAGGCTTCCCTGGAAGCTGAACTTCAGCGTCGAAAAATCCCCTATGATCCTCAGTTCCGGTTGGATGTTTATTACAAAGGGTTCAAACTGAAACCATACTTTATTCCAGACCTCTTCGTTTTTGATGAAATCATTGTTGAGCTGAAGGCTGTAAAACAATTAATTCCTGAGCATGAATCACAATTGCTTAACTATCTGGCCATCACCGGCAAAAAAGTTGGCTATCTCATAAACTTTGGCCACAAAGGCACACTGGAATGGAAACGTCTCGTACTTTGAGGCAGAAATTTAAGCGATTAGCGACGCGGCGCAGCCGGGATAAATTTCTGTCGCCCATTCGTGTCGGATCTGTGGGCAAAACAACCCTATTCTGAATAGTCTAATCCAGTGCCGGAACGCACTTCCGTGAAGAACCCGATTTTGCGGCATCTGCTGCAGTTTTAAAGCATCGAGGTTTCAGCTTTCAAATCTTGCATCTACAGTAAACTAGGCCGTTCCCGAATCTAGGATCATGGGGTAATGTTGCCGGTTTCCAAGGTGAGGCGTGGAATATAGGGGCCAGAATATCAGTTTCTGTTCGGGCAGTTCTTCGTAGGGGCCATCACGCAAAACCCAGCCTTGTTCGCAGTTGGGGTATGTTTTCAGGCAGAGGTGCAGGCTTTTCAGGCGACCAGACGGCCCCGATTTGACCTCAACCGGATAAATCCGTCCGTCGCGGACCGCCAGATAGTCCACTTCTGCATTGGCGCTGCGGGCTGTTCTTGACCAATAATGAAGATTTTCACCGTGCCAGGCCAGTAGCTCTTGCGCAACAAACTGTTCCGCAAGTTGTCCGTTGTAGACCGACAGAAGGTTTTCCTTTCCCACGGCGGCAGAGGGGGGGATGCCGCATAAATGCTGCATGATGCCGATGTCCAGCATGGCGGCCTTAAACCGTTTTCCGCCATCCGCGCCCAGGGGCAGACCGGACGGGTTTGCCGAAGCAACCCGCTGCATCAGCTTTGCCTTGCAGAGCAGGTCGAATGCCTTGTGGTTTGTTTTCCCCGTGGCATGTTCATAAAGGCGGGTGTAAAGGATCTGCTGCCCGACGGTTTTGGCCGCGGTCGCAAAAACCGTGTCCAGACATGTGTAATCGACGGATGGGCGGTATTTTGCAAAATCTTCCCGGTAGGATGTAATAATTTCGGAGTGCACTTCGTAGGCCTCCAGCAAGGAGCCGGATTCCCGATATGCCGCAACGGCTTCCGGCATCCCGCCGACAAAAAAATAGTTTCGCAGTTGCTCATGGATGGCGGTGACAATTTCGGCCGGGTGGCCGCATGGAGGTTCCAGTAATTTTTCCGCCATAACCTCTTTGCCAATGGCCAGCAGAAATTCATAGAACGTCATCGGCTGAAGGTGAAGATATTGCACCCGGCCGACAGGAACTGAAATTTCTCCAAAGGCGAATTCAAGCATTGAACCCGCGGCCACCACATGCAGTTCCGGCATTTGTTCGTAGAAATAGCGCAAGGCGGTGATGGCCCGCGGACAGCTCTGGATTTCGTCGATAAACAAGAGTGTTTTTCCGGGAATAATCCGGCCCGCGCTCGCTTCGATTACATTCAGCATGACCTCCGGACTGAGTTCTCCCGAGAACGCTCCATGGTAGTGCGGCTGGCTTTCCAGATTGATTTTGACGTAACGGTCAAACTGCTTTGCCAGACAATTTTCAACCAGCCAGGTTTTCCCGACCTGTCGGGCTCCCCGGATAATCAATGGTTTCCGTCGGGCTGAATTCGCCCACTTTATAATTTTTTCTTCGGCGATCCGCTTCATCGTCAACCTCCGGATACAGATAATGCCTGTAAATTATAGGATCAATCCCGAATGTCAATGGTAATACGTGATTAACAATGCCAAATATCAACTATATTGATGGTTTAAATCGGCAGGATATTCGACATCAGTAGGCAGACGGTTCGAAAACATGTCGAGAATCTCTTAAGCCAGTTGCACTCTGAAACCCGCGCTACCGCAGCACTGTTGGCCATGGACGCTCTGTCTGAGTGGACATACGGGTTTCATTCGATCCGAGCCTGCCCTGATCAACGGCCGCCGCCGCTTTTCTGACCTGTTCATCTCTCTAGTAGACGGTTTGAAAAGGGACGTGATATAAATGGGACATAGATTGAAAAAAAGGTTCGGCGGGTGCCGGATCCGATGTCGTGGTTTCCGCCGGGTGGCGGAACCGGAAGTGAATCAGTAAATAGGAGCAATGAGATGAAAAGAGGCATAGTAGCACTGTTAACAGCCGTTTTCCTGGCCGGTGTCGGTACCGCCCAGGCATATATTGAAACGGATCTGATTATCGATGGAGGGTTCGACTCGTTTGCCGCCGGCAGCAATAATCCTGATGAGGGAACGAGCCCTTGGGACTCGACGGAAACCGGAAGCGGGATGAGAATGAACGCCCAATTCGGTAATGTAATTTCCCTTCCGAATGCAATTCAGTGGCAGTGGTACGGAGCCAATTCCGCAACCTTCCAAAATCTGGGAGTCACCGTTCAAAGCGGAAAAGACTATGAAGTAAGTCTTTGGCACGCGATTGGGACACCGCACGCGACTTATACAGGTGATACGACGTTCAAGGTTTCAATTCTTACGAGCTCGGACCTGGCAGGCCCCTACACGGAGGCCCTAGCTAGAACCAACGCTTCAACAGGAGTGGAAGACACCATGTACAACTATACGTCTACGTTCACTGCTGCAGAGCTTAGCGGCGTAGTGGGCCAGTACATGCAGTTGCGGGTCGGAAAAATCTTTTCGGGCGCTAACGCGCAGTACAGGCTTTGGATCGATGAGGTCAAGTTCGGTCCGACGGGTACGCTGCCGGCGGAGCATCCCACGCTCGCAAGTTTTGACACCACATTCACCAGTGCTGATTTCATTGTTCCGGAATTGACCGGCTCGTTTAGCGGTGGGAACGGGGTGAAAAACAATCACCAATCCACCGATGGAACGTTCGGGTCGGTTGTGAATCCGGGCGCTGACGTCCAGCCCCCCAGCGCGCTAGCTCTCGTTACCGCGACTGAGGGAAAAAGAACCGTGACGTTAACCATCGATAACACAAGCGCCAAGGATGTTTTCCTCGACGATCTCCATTTTGATTATGGGCGTGCGAGTGATGCTGCTCCTGATGCGGTTACGGTTTCCTCTTCCGGAGACATCTCGGCAGGTACATTGACCAATATTACGGGGATCAGCACAAGCTTACTGACAGGCGATGCGGATGATTTCGACCTGGATTTGACCACCCTTCTGGCAGGCGATAACACGCTGGAACCCGGCGAACAGGCGGTATTCACCGTTTATCTCGAGGGTGCGGCAGGTAGCTGGATTGGCACATTTATCGACAACGTACTCGTGGGCGGAACGGTTTCCGATCTTGAGCCGAACGTGTTGCAACTGAATCCTTCGGATGAGCTGGCCATGTCCTTCCCGGATGCAACCGATATCATTACCAATGATCTTGAAGTTTCCTATCTGGCCGGAAATCCGCCGACCAACGTGAATGTGTCTACCGTGTCCGTGATCAATGATGCCTCCGGCGCATTCTCCGTGACTCCGACTTCGTTTGTTTTGAATGATCCGACGCCGTCCAACCAGGTGGTTGAGGTAATCTTCAACAACAATACGGCGCTGCTTGACCCCAATGAGGTTGCGACCGCCGATGTTCAGATCATTTGGAATGAACTCGGTTCGGCCGTTGTTTCCACATCGACCGTTCCGGTCAGTGCAACCCGTTTGGGATTCCTTGAGGAAAATGTTATTGCGGCCTTTTATTCCACGGGCGCGTGGAGTGCTGATTCGAGTGGCGGCGGCGATGCGGATATTGCTATTAACGGAGTTGATACCGTAGTTAGCGGGATCCAATACGGAAATGGTGGTGCCGGCAGTACGGATACCTCCTACGGCACGCTGTTAGGCGATGCGCCGGTTATTGGCGGTGCGGGCCAGATGAAAGTGGACTACAACGGCGGCCACATCTATATCGCGGTGACCAATAATACGCAGAGTCCGGTCGAGCTGGATTCGCTCCATTTCGACGTTGCCAACAAATATGGCGATAATCCCGATGAATCGATCACCGTGACGCTCGACGGCGATCTTGGAAACGGCATTGTTCTCGCCACCGTCTCCAACCTGATGAACAGCACAAGTGGTCTGGCCGATTACGACGACTATGATGTTGATCTGACCGGTCTGGCTGACAACACGCTGGCAGATGGGGAAGGCATTGTCCTGACGTTCACCTATGCAGGAACGGCCATCGGTATGCTCGACAACGTTGCATTGCTCGGCACCGGCATTGCCCCGGCGGTAATGGGTCGTATTGGAGGTTCTACGGCAACACTGGGTGTTTCCGGACTGGACCTCTCGGCCAGCCAGGATGTCGACCTGATTTATTATGAGGGTGATCTGGAAACCAATGTTGTGGTGACCGGCGTCAGTTTTGCCAATGAGGATGTTCCCGGTGCATTCAGTGCAGTCGGTTCTTTCCCCGTCCTGTTGCCGACAGCAGAAGTCACCAACAGCGCGGTCTTCTCTCTGGTATTCGATAACTCCGTGGCCAACCTTCCGGCAGGTGGAAGTGCTGCTGCGGAAGTCATCGTCGAATTTGATGAGCCCGGCGGCGGTTCCAGAACCTATTCGTTCGATGCCGTTGCCGTTCGTCCTGCGGATGCGCCGAGTGGTGTGATCGCTCTGTTCGACACCGAGTTCCTTGTTCCGGATTCGGCCTATATCGGCGTGCTCGGTTGGTGGGCAGAGGGCAATGGACTGGAGGGATCCCTGAATAAAGGTTCGGATGACGGCACCTATGGTTCGCTCGCGACGCCTGCCGCCCCGGTAAACAATGACACATGGAAGTTTACTGGAAACAGCCCTGTCACCACACTGACGATCACCAATAAATCGGTGGCGGCCATTGACCTGTCGATGCTGCACTTCGATATCGGAGTCTGGTATGCTGGCGTGAATGATTTCACGGTCTCCGTTTCCGGCGACGTGACCGCAAGCAACCTGCTGACCAGCGGTCTTACCGAACTGGGCGGGAATAATAACAACTACGACGACTATGATCTCGACCTGAGTGTGCTGCCGGACCATACGCTGGATGGTGGCGGATCGGTAACGTTCACCTTCGAACTGGAAGCGGTTGATCCGGGAGCCGAGTACATCGGCGTATGGATCGATAATATCGCACTCATGGGTACGGCCGATGTTTATGGCGGCTGGGCTCCTTATTGGGGATTGACCCCCGGTGTGAACGATGGTCCGAGCGACAACCCGGATGGCGACTCCAAAGACAACCTGATGGAATACGCGACCGGCGGCGATCCAATGACAGCTGACGCATCTGTTGCTAATACTTGGTTGGTAGAAGACGGTCTTACTACATGGTTCTATCATGTGCATGACGAGCGGCAGGACGATACATCCCTGTCGTATGAAGTCGGATTGAAAGAGAACCTCCAATACAGTCCTTCCTGGACGAACGCGGGGCTGATAGAGGTTGGTACAACGATGGGGCCTGGTTTGTTTAAATCTGTGACCAATGTCACGGATATCGGCAACGTCGAGTTCATCCGCCTGCAGGTTGAACAGAGCAACTAATCCGCACATAGTGCGGTAAGATCATGCACCTGCCTTGTGTTTCATCTCCACAAGGCAGGTGTTTCGCATTTGATGCAGAATGCGTAGGGTAGGGATGGCTCTCCGAGCCGTCCGCACAAAGGAATGGTTCGGTTTGGCATGCGTTATTGCCGTAGAAGTGAATCAAGGATCGTAAGCATGAAAAAGCGGAAATGGATTGCAGGATTGATTTTGGTGTCAGTCACGGGGCTGATCGCATCGGTGGCGCAGGCGTCCGTGCCCTCTACAGTCTTTCAGGCCGGCTTCGAAACTTCGACTCTGATTAATGATACGGTTACGGCGTCCAATCTGGATGCGGGAACGGCGGTCGGGTCATGGACCGTTATAGATGACCAGGAATCGGACATCCGCTCAGGCAGCGGCAACAAGGCGTTATTGGCCGATACGGGCACGTACAGCTTTGAGGCAAACTTTTCGGAGACCGCAGTTCTGACCAATAACGGGGTATCCATTTCGCTGGATACCTACATGCGCCGCACCGGCGATGCATCCTCCAGCGAAAACAACTTGAAGCCGCAGAAAATTGTCGGGCTCGCATCCCATGGCTATGAACTGTTCGATATCCGCATCACCGCCGGGATCTCGCATGAAAACGGGCAGCGGGTAGGATTTATCGATTCGCTGGGCGTCGAGCGCTATCTCGGCAGTTCCGGGGATGTAAACACCTATTCGGTGGACACGCCGAACAGCTCCATGTTCCAGACTTTGGAACTCACGTTGCACGAAACAACGATGGATATTTCGTACGACGGGGCCGTGCTGACCAACGGCATCGCCTATCGAAACCTCGGTATGTCACATCTCCGCAGCATCCGTCTGGCCGGCGTCAATGGCAATACCGGCGCGTTTTATGACAACATCGCCGTGAGCGCTTCCGTGGTGAGCACGAATGAAAACTGGCCGCGCACTGGTTTTGTGCCGCACAACACGCAGGGTGACAATCTGATTCATGTTCGCACGGCCGACTTTGACGGTGTCGGCGCGAAGGATTATGTGGTCGCCATGAGCGTCGATGAAAAGCTCATTGCGTTTAACCGCCCGGAGGACATCACCGATCCCGCCGCCGACAACCGGCGCTGGCAGGTGGATCTGCCGAATTTCGCCATCATGATTGAAACGGCGGATATTGATCAGAACAGCGGTCCGGAAGAGGTGCTGGTTCCCGGTACGGACGGACATCTGCGTATCTACACCGAAACAGGCGCATTGCGCGGCGATTGGCCGATCAGCGACGGCGCGCTCTATTGCGTCGGCGTCGGGCAGCAGTCGAATGGTGATGCGCGGATCATCACTGGCGGGGTAGACGGCGACCTCTATTTTTATGACGAAACCGGCTCGCAGATTGGCACCGTTCGTCCGCAAAACGTGGGCATCATCCGCCGCCTGGCGGTCGGCAATTTTGATGGCGTGGGCGGCGATGAAGTCATGATCTTTTACAGCATGAAGGGTTATGATGCTTATCGCTATATCGAGATCTATGATCTGGACACGCTCGTGCGTCCCGCCTATTGGGATCTTACCGAACCGATGGAAGATGATGTGGCCCGAATCAATGCAAGCCCCGGCATGGGGTGGACCGATAAGCAGACCGCCTGGGTATACGACATGGATGGCGACGGCGACGACGAGGTCGTCGCCAATTGGGGGGTACTGCATCCGGAAAACGGCGGAACCAACACGATCCTTTCCGCAGCGCTTCCGGATGGTGAAGATCTCTATCTCTCCGAGTATGAAAATTTCGCTGAAACCACTCCCACGGGGAAATATTTGCTCCAGCAGGGTGTGCCGGGGAATTTTCATGAGGGTTTCACCAACGCGGAAATGTTCACGCTCTATGGCGATGACCTTTATCTGGTGGACTACGATGTCAGCCGGTCGGTTGATGTGGATCGCTTTCGCGTTGTCGACTATAGTTATGCCCACACGCTCTATCACTTTACCGACGGCGCGCGACTCGAGGACCGCAGCGGTGGTCCGGATAAAATGGTGCTGGCCGGCCCGGCGCACGGGGATGACCATTTTTATGTGGTGGATCTCTCCAGCGGAATGTGGAAAGAGGATGCAAAGCACATCGACGGCAACGGTGTGCTCGGTGCGGTGCGCGACACGCTGGATGATTTAGAAGACGACATCGATGCCTTCGACGGCACCGTTGCGGAGGCGGGGCGGATGATCTCTTACATCGACTTTTTCGGCACCACTCTAGGCTGGGAGATGACGCAGGAAGCTATTGAATCCTATGCCGACGGCGCGCTGAAGGCCATGCAGGAGGCGCGCGACCGGCTCGGTGGAACAGAGGGCTACATGCCCGAACGCGTTCGGTTTGTATCCAGCATGTTCGGCACAAAAATCTGGGGCGAGGGGCCGGATTCGACCGATCCCGATAAAACGGCGGAAGGCGTGGAAGCATTTTGTGCGGCGCTGGCGGAGCGCGGGGTTCATTTCTGTGTATCCCTCGGTCACCATAGTGTGGTGCATATGAGCCCGGAGACGCTGGCCGACTGTTTCGAGGCTTCAGTGGTTGATGGCGTCTGCTATCTCATGGGGCAGATCGGTGAGCAGGAAAGTGCCGTCCATATCGATACCTATAAGCCGCACATGGATGCGGTCATTGAACGCGCGCAGTTGCTTGGGGTCGAACCGCCGCGGCTGATAACGTCGAAAGGGCCAATCTTTTCGGCCATGTCGCCGGCGCAGGCCTCCACCTGGTTCCCGGCGTATAAAAAGGTGTTCACGCCGGGCACTGGGTCTTCCAATAACACGCTGCCGGAATTTTTCTATGCGGAACGGGTGGGGCTCTGGCTGAACGGCGATGTGGATGGCTGGTGCTCCAGCCTGGTCGGCGACAACCTCTCGGGCAACCGCATTGCGGAATGGGGCGGGGTGCGTAACGGCCACATTGTGCTGAGGCACATGCTTTCGCATCTTTCGCTCGGAGCGGACATCTTTCGCATCACGTCGATCGTTAATTCCGAAAACCCGCTCTACGAGCGCGGGGACACCACCGATCCGGAACTGGACCTGGCCAATCCTTACCGGCAGGGGGTCTGGAATTTCCTGAAAATGGTTGAGGCGGGTGTGTATCCGAATGGCCCCGACCGCAGTCAGATCAAAGGCATTTCGCCCGTTGCCGCCGCGATGCCTGCGCCGAATACCGCCTCGTTGGAGCTGAATGCGATCAAACACGATTACACAAAATATGCGACACACGCGCGGCCGCAGACCTATGTACTCAACGGCCTGAGCTGCTGGGATGGATACACGGATGTACCTGACTTTGATATCACCGCCATTCTGCACAATTCAAAGCGTCGTTGGGACAACCTGTTGCCGACCTCGCCCTGCGGCTTTGCTCCGATTGTTCCGCATGCCACTCGCGCCGAGGTCGAGGCCCATGCCTGGTGCCGCCGCGCCTACGAAACCGACGTCGACACCTGGGCCGAGTTCCAATCATTGGAAACCGCCCGCGACACCATCTCGGCCGAGCTGCTCGCGCAGCGCACCAATATGCTGTTTTACGTCGACGGCGAATGCTTCTGGCAGGTAACCGAAAACAAAAACGACCCGAACACACTGTTTGTACTCGCGCTCGATAATAAGGTGCTGACGCCAACCGCCCGTACCGTGGCTCTCACAAAAGGAGCTGCCGACGGGGTTTGGGATGTCTATGACCAGTTGGGTTCTGCATCCGTGCCGCTCGGTACACTTGCTTCCGGAAGCGACTCGGTATCCATCGCGATTCCCGCCGGTTCGGTTCGAATCCTCGTGCTGAAAAAGAAGCTGCCGATTGATGCAACGGTGATGGGTATTGCCTGGGACGGCGAAACAACTCCGGCGCTGGCCATCAATGGCATCGATGGTGAAATTGTTCCGAGTTCTCAGGGGGTCCGGGCTGATGCGAATTCCACGGATGGGTTCTTTGGAGCCGATCTCAGCGGCGCATCAACTGCGGTCTACGGTGCTTATCAGGTGAAGGATTATGATGATAATCCGGCATCGGGAGCGATCACCGTTTCGGTCACTAACAACGCCGGTTCAGCCCTGAAGCTGGAAACACTGCACTTTGATTTTGGCCAGTGGTACGATGCGTCGCCCTCCAATGTGACCGTCCTTTACCGTTCCGGTGATCTCTCCTCCGTATCAAATGAAACGACGCTTGCGAACTTTAGTGCATTGACGCTCACCGGCTGGATTCGCGGGGATTATGAAGATTTTGCGGTCGCACTGACCAATCTTTCCGATTCGACGCTTTCGCCCGGCGAGCACGCAGTTTTTGAACTGCGGGCCACCGTGGGGACGACCGCGTCCAGTGGAATCGATAATATCGCAATCGAGGTTTCCGGCCTCGGAAACTACGACGAGTGGGCCGCGGGGCACGGACTCTATTTTTCCAATGCCTGGAAAACCGTCGACCTTGAGCCGGACGGCCTGGATAACTGGACCGAGTATATCTTCGGCGGCGATCCCGGTATCGACGATACGGGCAGCATTCTTCCAGTGTTCCTGCCGCGCCGTAGCGAAGCGGAGGCGGGTGGAAATTATGAATACATCTACCGTCGCCGTAGCGATTATCTCGCCCGCGGCCTGAGCTACACCGTGGAGGCCACGACCAACCTGGTCTCCGGAGCCTGGAGCACCAACGGCGTGATTGACGCCGGGGTCGGGTTCCTCGATCCCGCAACCGACTCCGTCACCAACCGCGTCTCCACTGAAGAGCTCCCGCAGCAGTTCCTCCGCCTGCGGGTCGAGTAATGCTGGGCGTTACATTTTTCCAATGTTTGGAACGGCCTGTTGAATTGACCAGTAGATGGGCTGGGCGGGGTGCGCTATGATTTCATGCTTTGAGTCAAGCAGGCTTTCACCACAAAGGGACAGAGGCTCTGCGAATACAAAAACGCTGTGCCTCTGGCGAAGCGGGGGCAAATTGAACAAGAGTTCAGAGGGGAAAGATATGATGCGGTTAATTTCAGGTTTGGCGGTGGCTTCCGTACTTCTTTGTTCAACGGGGTTTGGTGCCGAGAGGCCCAATATCATTCTCATCCTGGCCGACGACATGGGTCCGGGCGAACCCAGCCACATGGGTGGTCTCGTCCCAACACCCGCCCTCGACCGCATGGCTAAGGAAGGTATGCGCTTCAGTGATGCCCACACGACTTCCTCCGTCTGCACACCGACGCGATACGGGATTCTTACTGGCCGATACAATTGGCGTAGCCGCCTGAAAGGCGGCGTGCTTGTGAACCCGTCTTCCCAGGCTCTGATGGATCCAAAGCGGGTTAATTTGGGGACCTTCTTGCAGCAGCAGGGCTATCACACCGGCATGGTCGGCAAATGGCACCTCGGTGCCGATTGGCAGCTGCTCGACAAGCCGCCGGAGGGCAAGGGAACCACCGGCAAAAGCTATGATAAAGACTCGTGGCGTGTCGACTACAGTAAGCCATTCAAGAACGGCCCCGTCGACGTTGGCTTCAACGAAGCCTTCTTCATTCTGTCGTCACTCGACATGCCACCCTATTTGTACCTGCGCAACAACAAGTCGCTGTCGATCCCTACAGAAACCAAGGGTTGGAAACACAACGAATACAATGACTATAAACGCCTCGGTGCCGGTGCCGCTGATTTCGACGCACACACCGTGCTCGCAGACTTCGCTCGCGAGTCACGCGACTACATCAAACGCCAGGCTGCCGACAAAGAAAAACCGTTCTTTCTGTACGTTCCCCTTACCTCACCGCACACCCCGTGCACGCCGGGAAAGAAGTTCAAAGGTAAGTTTCCTCAGTACAGCCTCTACGCGGATCTTGTTGCCGAGACCGACTGGGTCGTCGAGGAGATCCTTGCAGAAGTCGTGGCTTCGGGGATCGATGACAACACCATGGTCATCTATACCTCCGACAATGGCTTCGCTCCGTATGTGAAGATTCCCAAGATGCTGGAAGCCGGCTACAAGCCAAACGGTGACTGGCGCGGCTCCAAAGCAACCATCTACGAAGGCGGCCATCGCGTGCCATTCCTGGTCCGCTGGCCGGGCAAAGTCAAGCCTGGTACGGTTAGTGATGTCACCGTGTGTACGACTGACTTCTTCGCGACGTTTGCCGAGGTGCTGGGAACGGCTGACGCGATTCCAGACAATGCTGCCGAAGACTCTTTCTCCTTTCTGAAGTCACTCAACGGAAGCAAGGATGCCATCCGCCCGTCTACCATTCACCACTCGATCAGTGGGACGTTCGCCATTCGCAAAGGCGACTGGAAGCTGATCCTCGACAAAGGCGCAGGCGGCGGTTGGAGTAAGTCGAAAACAAGCGCCAAGCTCGTGCAACTCTACAACCTCGCCGACGATCCAGGCGAAACGAAGAATCTTGAGGAATCGAATCCAGAGAAAGTTCAGGAACTGGTCAAGGAGCTCGGTCAGGCATTCCGTAACGGTCGCACCACGCCTGGCCCGAAACAAAGCAACGAAGGCTGGCCGTTCCGCCACAAGTCACTGGCGAAGCAGTTCCCTGAGTTGGCGGAATAATTCGGCCATTCACCGTTAATCCTGTTGAATTGACCAGTAGATGGGGCGGGCGGGTTGCGCTATGATTTCATGCTTTGAGTCAAGCAGGCTTTCACCACAAAGGGACAGAGGCTCTGCGAATACAAAAACGCTGTGCCTCTGGCGAAGCGGGGGCAAATTGAACAAGAGTTCAGAAAGGAAAGATATGATGCGGTTAATTTCAGGTTTGGCGGTGGCTTCCGTACTTCTTTGTTCAGCGGGGTTTGGTGCCGAGAGGCTTGCGGGGCTGTCTCGGGCAGGCGAGCTGTATGTTAGCCCGGCAGGGGATGATGCGGCTGCTGGAACCCGTCAGGCTCCCTTCGCCACGTTGAAAGAGGCGCGTGAAGCGGTTCGGGAGTTGAAGAAACAGGATCCGTCGAAGGATATCA
Organism: Pontiella desulfatans; assembly: GCF_900890425.1. Classification (NCBI taxonomy): domain Bacteria; kingdom Pseudomonadati; phylum Kiritimatiellota; class Kiritimatiellia; order Kiritimatiellales; family Pontiellaceae; genus Pontiella; species Pontiella desulfatans. Next base: position 988,843 of record NZ_CAAHFG010000003.1, read on the forward strand.
CCGTCTGGTTTGATGAAGGGACCTATGCGTTCACCGAAACCGAGGTGTTCGGTCTGGAGGATTCCGGTTCGGAAAAGCAAAAGATCAGCTATCGCGCGTTGCCCGGAAAAGAAGTGGTCTTCAGTGCCGGTGCGCCGGTAACGAATTGGAAGACGTCTCACGGCGAGATCGTCTATGCCGAGCTGCCGGAAGCATGGACGGATCGGGTTCAGAACGCGAAGGCGTGGTACCCGTATGCGCTGTTTGATGCCGATGGGCCGCTGACCCGCTCCCGCAGCGTTGGCTTTGCGCCGCTCGATACCGCCGAGGACAAGGTGCCGGGTGAGTCGAACATCGGCCACTTTTTCATGCTGAAATACAACATGGACCGCGACTTTATCCGCTGCCCGGAGGGCGTGCTGAAGCCCTGGAAAAATGCGGCAGATGTCGAGGTGTTCGGCATGCCGACCCACCAGTGGCTGGTGAACTATCTGCCGGTGGAGTCGCTGGATTACGAAAACAACCGAATCAACCTTTCCCTGGATGCGACCTATCCGGTGAAGCGGGTTTTTCCTTCCGCCGGCAGCGGAATGGAAAACGGGAAGTGGGTGCGCCGCTACCTGCCGGACTCACTCTGGATTGAAAACGCCATTGAGGATATCGATGAGCCCGGCGAATGGGCCTACGATTCCGCAGCCCGCCGGATCTATCTCTGGCCGCGCGCCCCGGGCGCGGAAGCAACGGTTCGGGTACCGATGCTGCGCGAGATCATCCGTGTAGAAGGCGTCAATGATACGAAAGGTGATGCGGACCGTCCGGTGAAGAACCTGCATTTTGAAGGCATTACCTTTGCCCACGGTAACCGTGATGTCTGGATAAAGGATAGCATCGGCCTGCAGCACGATTGGGAAATGTTTGATACCGACTCTGCCTTAGTCCGTTTCCGAGGCGCCGAAAATTGTTCGGTAAAAGACAGCGTCTTTCGCGATTCCGGTGGCACCGGCGTGCGGATCGACCTGTATGGTCAGGGCATCGAAGTGTCGGGGTGCAAAATGCACGACATCGGCCACACGGGCATCCTACTCGCCGGCTACGGCCCGGGCACCAAAGATGTCAACAAAGGCAATCTGATTTCCAACAACGACATTCACGACTTCGGCCAGCTCTACTGGCACGGATGCGGCATTCATGTCTGGCAGAGCGGACACAACCGGATCACCCATAACCGCATCTGGCGCGGCCCATACAACGGCTTGGTGATGTGCGGTGTGCGGGGGCGCTGGATCCGCTCGATGGAGAAGGGCACGCCTATCCATCTTGCGTCGCTGAAAAGTTCGTTCTTTCCGAAAGACCTCCATGCCAAAGCGTGCGATTATGTCTATAACCGCCAGCGCGAGCTGATTCCAACCATCCGCTGGGACGAGATCGGCGAGCCGAAAACCGCCGACGAATTTGTGAAATTCCTCCATGCACGGCACAATCTCTTTGAGGATAACGAGGTGCACAACCTGGTGGAGAAGATGGGCGATGGAAATGCCATTTATCTCTCCTGCACCGGGTTGGAAAATCGGTTACGCCGCAACCTCGTCTATAACGTGCCCACCATTCAGCCGTTTCGGTACGACGACGATCAGATCGGGACGATGGTCACCGAAAACATTATCGTCAACCTGAAGCCCGACTCCGAGCACGGCACGGTGGTGATGAAGCGCGGGAACGTCTTCAACAACAACATCGTTGTTTGGGACACCGAGCGGGGCCCCGGAGTCTCCGTCGGCGCCTGGCCTCCCGATTTCTCGGAGATCAGCGAGCCGCTGAGTGCTTCACGAAACATTCTGGTGAACCTGAATGCCAGGAACCACGATCGTTTTCTACATGTCAAGGCGGGCAAGTGGTACCAGCCGGAGCGCTGGGAAATTGACAACAACCTCTACTGGCATCCGGAAATGAAGGATGGCGGAAAAGTTCTGGCGAAGCGCACACTGGATCTGTTGCCGGAAGGGCATGGAGTGGATGTCCACAGCCGGGCGGGCGATCCGCTTTTCCAATGTTTGGAAAAATGGGATTTTAATCTGAAGCCGGAATCGCCGGCCCTGAAGCTGGGCTTCAAGCCCATCGAACGATCGCAAATCGGCCTGCTCTCTGACCCCGCCTTCGAGCGCATTGCCCGCGAAGGGGTGCTGCCGCAAAGCCGCAGCTTCATCAACAGCCGCCCCAAATCGAGTTATGTATTAGAAGATGTCGGAGATCGTCTTTGAAATGTTCATTCCCATATCTTTGGGGAGTCGTGCGGAAATCAAGAAGGAGAGACACTATGAAAAAATTACTAACAGCTTGTCTGATACTGGGCACTTCGCTCGCGTTTGGGGCCAATCTGGATCCTGCAAAACCGAATGTGGTGCTGATCTATTTTGATGATATGGGCTTCGGCGATATGGGTGCCAATGGGCCGACAGGGGTGAAGATTCCTGCCGACTCGAAATATCTGGATCCGGCCGTGCCGACGATTACGCCGCACCTTGATCGCTTTGCAGAGCAGGGCATGCGCTTCACGAACGGGCATTCGTCGGACGGCGTCTGCTCGCCTTCGCGCTACTCGCTGATGTGCGGTCACTATTCATGGCGCACCAGCCTGAAAAGGGGCGTTACCGGCGGCTACAGCAAAACATTCCTGGCGGCCGATCGTTTTACCATCGGCAAAATGTTTCAGCAGTACGGCTATGAAACGGCGATGGTCGGCAAGTGGCATATGGGCATGCAGTTCTTCAGCCCGGAAGGGAAGCCGGTGGATCTGAAAAATAATGCCAATGTGCTGAAGGAAAATAAAATCGACTTTTCCCGACCGGTTACCGACACGCCGTATCATCGCGGAGGGTTCAACTATTATTTCGGCACCTCGGCCTCGCTCGATATGCCTCCTTACGCCTGGCTCGAATCGCGTAATGATGAAGTTCGCGTGCTCTACAAAGGCGCCATTGTTAAAGACGGAAAGGTCGACTTTTCGCAGGCTCGGTTTGCGACCAATGCCGACCTGGCCGAAGGCCAGCTTTTCAGTCGTCCGGGCAAGTACGGCCGGGCCGAAGGCTCCCCTTTCGGTCGTCCGGGCATGTACGACCCGACCTTTGTTATGGCCGACTACCTGCAGGTGCAGGCGCAGAAGTTTTCCGACATCATCAGCGCGCGCAAAAAGGATGACAAGCCGTTCTTTATCTATGTGCCGATGCCTTCGCCGCATGCGCCGCCCGCCAGCCAGAAGCAGTTTGAACGCAGCGCCGGCTGGGGCTATGGAGACTATGTGGTGCAGACCGACTTTTACACCGGGCAGATTCTCGACGCGCTCGGCGATCCGAACGACCCGAAAAGCCTCGCCGCCAATACCGTGGTCTTTATCACCTCCGACAATGGCCCGGAAACTGGCTCTTACAAAAACAGCCGCTTCGTCAATCACGATGCCAACGGTCCATGGGCCGGTCGCAAGCGCGATAACTACGAAGGCGGAACTCGTGTCCCGTTTGTTGTCCGCTGGCCCGGAAATGTGGCCCCTGGCGTTACCGATCATCCCTGCTGGCAGGGTGACTTTGTGGCCACGATGGCGGATGTGATCGGGCATAAACTGGCCGCCGATGAGGCTCCCGATGCCGAAAGTTTCCTGCCTGTGCTGCAGGGTAAACCCATGCCGAAGAACCGCCGATCCGGCTTTATCCAGCATTCGTCACAAGGTCAGTTTGCCTTCGTGGATTATACCGGTGAATGGAAGCTGATTGATGGTACTGGCGGGGGCGGGAATACGACCACCTGCGATGCCGACAATAAAGAGACGCTGAAAGCCGGTGAACTGCGCGGAACCCCGCGCCAGCTCTTCAACCTCAAGAAAGATCCCGGCGAACGCGTCAACCTCCTGCTTGATCCCAGCCCCGAAGCCCGGGCCAAAGAACAGGAGCTCTACGAGCTGCTCAACAGCATTCGTGGCAACACTGAATTCGGCACGGCCGGCTCCAGCAACGTCCCTAGAGGAAGGAAAGAAGTGGGATCGATGGCCCCGTCTCGCTCAGCGGGTAACGACGACAAGGCATACACGGATTTAGAGGCCGTCGCACAGGCCGCCGTGGAAATGAGCGGCGGGGACGACCACGGTCCGTTGCCGACGCGCTATCGCCTCGCAAAACCCGCGCCGTTCCCGGAGGGCGGTGAATGGTTCAAAGAAGCCGGACTCGGCCTGTTTATTCACTGGGGCCCGGCATCGGTGCCCGATATCACAAGTGTCTGGCGCATTCGCCAGCCGGTGAAAGACAGCGATCCGCTGCGCCCCAAAGTCACCCCGGAATTTTATTACGACAATGCCCCCAAGGGGTTCACGGCGTCAACCTATGATCCGGAAAAATGGATGGCTGCGGCGAAAAAGGCGGGTTTCCGCTATGCGGTACTGACGTCAAAACACCATGACGGTTATTCGCTGTGGCCCAGTGAATATACGGATCTCGGGGTACAAACCTATATGAACGGCCGCGACCTGCTGAAACCCTATGTGGATGCATTGCGGGCGCGTGATATGCATGTCGGATTCTACTTTTCCGGCGTCGATTGGAACCTCGACCGTAACTACATGAACTATTATTTCAGCCGCGGAAAAGAAGGGTGGGACTTTTATGGAAATCCCATGCCTCAGGATGCGGTTGAGCCGCTGCCAATGGAAATTATTGAGCAGAAGAAACAGATGGTCTTCGAAGTGATGGAACGCTACCGCCCGGATCTGTGGTGGTGGGACTCGGGGTTGCCGTTGACTGTCGAGGAAACCGCCGGGAAATATAATCCGGACATGGTCTTCAATAACCGCGGCAACTGGTACCACGGCAATCAACAGAAGGGGACCTATCCGGTGACCCATTATGCAACGCCGGAAGGCTTCCCTTCGCTGGAGTGGAAGCATGTTAAGCAATTGGTTGAAGCTGGAACGCCGTGGGAAATCTGCATGACCTCCCAGCAGTGCGGATGGTTCTACGACGCCCCGAGGGGCGAACAGAGCGTGGCGCTTGAGGATATCATGTATGCCCTCGCTCGGGTGCGTTCCTGGCAGGGCAATCTGCTGTTGAATATTTCCCCGCGTGCGGACGGCACGTTGCCGGAAGTGGTGTATGAAAACTTTGAAAAAATGGGCCGCTGGATGGCGTGGGGCTCGGTCTCCATGTTCGACACCAAAGGCACCCATTTCCCGGAACAATCCAATGTGCCGATCACGACGTCCAAGGACGGAAAAACGTGGTACCTGCACACCCGACCCGGCGCACAGACCGATTTTGAGTCGTGGGGCAAGTGGAAAGCCATCTACTACAAAGACACCGAACCCGGAAAACCGATCCGCGTGAGCGATGTGCCGAAGGTCAAATCGGTCAAGCTGCTGCGCACCGGCAAAGCGCTTAAGTTTACCTATGAAAACGGAACGCTGACCCTCCCGAATCCCGACGCCGGCCCCGATGGCCTGCATGAGGTGATCGAAGTAAAGTTTTAAGCCGGTCGGGTTTGTTTATTTGTAATGAGGCTCAACTAAGCAGAGATAAAAACGAATAGGAGCCATGAGATGAAGAGAGAGATCGTAGCAATTGTGATGTTGGCCGGTTTGGCCGTCAATGGCTGGGGAGCCGTTGTTACCAACTGGGTTGATGAAGCGGGCTTTGAGGGGTTGTCGGGCGCGACCCATCCCGATGCGGGGACCGCGCCGTGGTTTACTTCCGGCGAGAGTGACTCCGGCTGGGTTCAGCGCGAGCAGACGATTGTCAATAGCGGAAGCCAATCCATTAAAATCTCAGAAGCAGGCAATGCGCAGGTCGTTCAGGATCTGGGACTGACGCTCGACAGCAACACGGTCTATGAAATGAGCTTTGCCCTGCGGATGGATGATCTCTCCTCAGACGCGGCTCATACGAATGATACGAGCGTTGCTGTGCTTTTTTCAACCAGTGAGACGCTTGACGGATCGTATACATGGAGTGGAAAATCGATTTATAACCAGAAGCCTTTCACAACCGGCGTCTGGGAAACGGTGACGCTGCTTATTGATGGGGCAGACCCGAAGCTGGCCGATAACCACGGCGAGTATCTACGGGTGGCGCTTAAAAAATGGAACAAGAATTCGGAATATACCACGTATATCGACGACGTGAAGTTCGGGCCGAAGCTTCCGACAACTGAAGACAACCGGCATCCGGTGACGTTTTATGTGGATGCCGTGAATGGGGACGACAGCAATGATGGTATGAGTCACGTGACCCCGTGGCAGACCCCGCAGGCCGTGTATAAATTTGATAATCTCAACGGCTTTGTTGCGGGCGATAAGATTCTGTTCCGGCGTGGCGATACCTTCAGCGGGTCGTTCCGCATCCAGGCGTTCGGAGAAGAAGGCAAGCCGATTGTGATTGGTGCCTATGGCGATGAGCAGGCCGCCAAACCCTGGATTCAGGGAACGTCGAAACACGTGATTCAGCTCAATTATGGCAATTCGTTTATTGAAATCAGCGACCTGAAAATAACCAATTATCAGCCATCCGGCGCCCTGTGGCTTCGTTACGGAATCGAAATTGCGCCGCCGGAAGCATCCGGGCTGATGGAGCATATCTACATCACCAACTGCGATATCATGGATGTTGAAGGAAACAACGGCGATCCGAATGATGATAACGATCATAAAAGCTATGGAATCTACGCGCAGATTCCCAACACACCGGACACAACCCCGCTGTCCCGCTGGCATGACTTCCGTGTGGAAAACTGCCATTTCGAAGGCATTGACGGCTGGGGGGTGCGGGTGCGGGACCTTTGCAACAGTGTTTCGCAGGTGCGGCGCGGTGAGGCATTGAATGGGGAATTCCAATCGACCGGGCTGGTGATTCAAAACAACACCGGTGCCAACAGCTACGGAACGTATATTCAGTTCAACGGACAGGACGGCGCGCTGATTCAGAACAACACGCTCGACGGAACGGTTACGGACAGTGCCATCTGGTTCTGGTCCTGCCTGAACACCAAGGTGCAGTATAACGTCGTCAAAAATATCAACAAAGCCACCGCAGATGCCTATGCGCTGCACGGCGACTTTATGTGTGAGAACACCCTGTTCCAGTACAACGTCGGCGTGAACTGTGAAGGGGGCCTGATTCAGGCGATTAACCAGTCCGATGGCGGCGAAAACATCCAGAATAACCTTATTGCCCGCTACAATCTGGGCATCGACTGCGGGTTCCGGAATCACGGAAACTCCGCCGCCATTATGCTCTCGGGCGATGTGAGCAACACAAAGGTCTACAACAATACGATCATCACCACCGGCAGTCAGCCGAGCTACAAGGCCATTTCGTTTATGAACTGGAAGGATCCGGCCTACGGCGGATCCGATATCTGGCCTGTAAATTCGTTGATCGCCAATAATATCTTCTACTCCTACGGCGGGGTCAAACCCACCTACAACAACCAGGACAAGATGTTGATTAACGGGAATGTGATTTCGCACAACATGTATGTCGGCCCGAACGCGCCGAATGTGTGCGACGCCGAAGCCAATGAAATTACGGGGGATCCGAGATTCATCGATGCCGCCGGCAGCGAGCCGGAGGACTTCAAGGTGGCAGATAATTCCGACGTCATCGGTGCCGGACTGGTGATTGCCGAGAACGGAGGAGAAGATTTCTTCGGAACGCCGCTGACTAATGCAACGCCCTCCATCGGGTTCTACGAGTTCATCGCAGGAGCTTATACCGATACCGACGGCGACTTGATGTCGGATGCCTACGAAATCGCCAACGGGCTGGATCCGGACGTGAACGATGCCCATCTGGATAAGGATGGCGACGGTCGCAGCAACCTCGATGAGTTTATCGAGGACACACTCGCTGATGATCCGAACTCGCGTTTCATCGCAAATGTGCTGACCGCCACGCAGGAACTCGACTGGGATGAAAAGCCGGAGCGCCTCTATCACATCTTCCAGGCCCTGAACCTTGGGGATACCTGGAACCTGGTGCAAAGCAATGCCGTTCCGCCGTTCAGCATCGACACCTCAGGCGATCAGAACTTCTACAAAGTGGACGTCGAATACGAACTTCCCTGAGCCCGTTCAATACGTTCACAGAGGAGCCCGGCACGCACGTGTCGGGCTTTCAGTGAGAAGAGTCGGGGTCAGAAGAGTCGGGGTCAGGTCTGGACATTAGACATTGATGGAGGGGCAGGGGGCGATCCTCGCATTCTGATATCGAGTACTTTTCTCTGACATCCGGGGTGTTGTGGTTCCAGCGCTGGCATTTGTTAAACCTGTTGAATTGACCAGTAGATGGGGTGGGCGGGGTGCGCTACGATTTCACGCTTTGAGTCAAGCAGGCTTTCACCACAAAGGGACAGAGGCTCTGCGAATACAAAAACGCTGTGCCTCTAGCGAAGCGGGGGCAAATTGAACAAGAGTTCAGAAGGGAAAGATATGATGCGGTTAATTTCGGGTTTGGCGGTGGCTTCCGTACTTCTTTGTTCAACGGGGTTTGGTGCCGAGAGGCCCAATATCATCTATATCCTGGCCGATGACTGGGGGCTGGGGGATGTGAAGACCTATGGCGGTGAGCGGTGTCAGATTGACACGCCGCATATGGATCAGCTGGCCGCGGACGGTATGAAGTTTATGGATGCGCACACCACATCGGCGGTCTGTACCCCGTCGCGCTACAGTGTGCTGACCGGTCGCTACAACTGGCGCAGTATGTTGAAAAAAGGCGTCATATCAGGATTCAGTAAGCCGCTGATCGAGCCGGGGCGCGAGACGGTGGCATCGATGCTCAAAGGGCAGGGCTATACAACTGGGATGATCGGCAAGTGGCATCTGGGTATGGATTTCCCGAAGAAGGGGAAGTGGGATGTCGATTGGAAAGGCGTGATTCAAAACGGCCCGAATGCCGTCGGCTTCGATTATTTCTGGGGGATCTCCGCCTCGCTGGATATGCCGCCGTATATCTGGATCGAGAACGATCGCTTTGTCGGGGAGTGCACCACCACCAAGGCCTTCCCGCGGAAAGGACCGGCTCATGCTGATTTCGAGGCGGTGGATGTGCTGCCGACCCTGGCGGAAAAGTCGGTGGCATTCATAACGGAACGGACCAAAACGGATCAGCCTTTCTTTCTTTATATGCCGTTGAACAGTCCGCATACCCCGATTGTGCCGTCCTCAAGGTTCCAGGGCAAAAGCAGGCTGAGCCGCTATGGAGACTTTGTGATGGAGACCGATTGGACCGTCGGCGAGGTGGTCAAGGCGGTTGAACAGGCGGGTATTGCCGGCAATACGCTGATTATTGTGACCGCCGATAACGGCTGCGCTCCGGCGGCCCGCAACGGGCTGATGCCGGAAAGAGCCTATCATGACATCCAGTTCAGAATGGGGGAACCTATCGCGGAAGATCCTGCGAAGCATTATGCCAGCGATATGTATCGCGGTCACAAAGCCGACATCTATGAGGGCGGGCACCGTGTGCCGTTCATTGCCCGATGGGACGGCAAGGTCAAGGCCGGCTCTGTTTCTGATGATCCGATCTGTCTGGTGGATCTGTTCGCAACGTGTGCGGAGATCGTGAATGCGGATGTGGCTGATACGTCGGCCGAAGATTCGGTCAGCATCCTGCCGGTGCTGCTGGGTACCGCCGACGGGCCGATCCGCGAAGCGGTGCTGCATCATTCGAGCAACGGCAGCTTCGCGATCCGGCAGGGTAAATGGAAGCTGGCCTTCTGTCCCGGTTCCGGCGGATGGAGTGAGCCGACGCCAGAACCGAGAAAGAATCTCAAAATGGTGATCCCCGCGGAACTGGCGGATCATGAGTGGGTGCAGCTCTTCGATCTGGAGGCCGATCCCGCCGAAACCAGGAATCTTTCCGGTCAGTATCCGGAAGTGGTGAAACAACTCACGAGGTTGGCACAGAAATATATAGACGACGGCCGCTCAACACCGGGCACCAAACAGCAGAACAACGGCGCGACCCATCTCTATCCGAAGTGGATTCAGCAGGCGCAAAAGTAGAGGGGCGGGCGGGGTGCGCCATGATTTCATACTTTGAGTCAAGCAGGCTTCAGCGAAGCGTGCGTTCATTGGATTTCTGGAAGAGCTGGTTGATGAAGAAATATTTGGGTTTTGGTCTGTAGTAGGTTTACCCTGAATCTTTGGATCGTGGACCGGCCCCGGAATCTGAATAAAACGGGAAAATTATGCGAAAATCAGTATGTTTGCTTATGGTTATCGGCCTGTCGGTATATTCAGTATCGGCACAGGTCATTTTTGATGCTGATTTCGAAGATGCTGCACTGATTAATGATCATGTTACATCCGCCAACCTGGATGCGGGAACGGCGGTCGGGTCATGGACCGTTATAGATGACCAGGAATCGGACATCCGCTCAGGCAGCGGCAACAAGGCGTTATTGGCCGATACGGGCACGTACAGCTTTGAGGCAAACTTTTCGGAGACCGCGGTTCTGACCAACAACGGGATAACAATTTCGCTGGATACTTACATGCGCCGCACCGGCGATGCTTCATCCAACGAGGGGAACCTCAAGCCGCAGAAAATTGTCGGGCTTGATTCCCATGGGTATGAGCTCTTCGATATCCGCATCAATGCCGGCATCTGGCATGCAAATGCACAGCGTTTAGGATTTGTGGATTCACTCGGTGCCGAGCGCTATCTGGGCAGTTCCGGGGATGTGAACGTCTATTCGGTGGATACGCCGAACCCTTCCAAGTTCCAAACCTTGGAACTTACGCTGCACGAAACAATGATGGATATTTCCTACGACGGGGCCGTGCTGACCAACGGCATGGCCTATCGCAATTCCGGCATTTCGCATATCAGTAGTATCCGTCTGGCCGGCGTCAACAGCAGTACAGGCGCGTTTTATGACAACATTAGCGTCGCCGCGATTCAAACCAGTTCGAATACCGTTTGGCCGCGGGAAGGCTTTATTCCGCACAACACGCAAAGCAACAACCTGATTCATGTCCGAACCGCCGATTTTGACGGTGTAGGTACCAAGGATTATGTGGTCGCCATGACCGTCGATGAAAAGCTCATTGCTTTTAACCGCCCGGTTGATATCGCCGATCCATCCGCCGACAACCGTCGCTGGCAGGTGGACCTGCCGAATTTTGCGATCATGATTGAGACGGCGGATATCGATCAGAATAATGGACCGGAAGAAGTGTTGGTGCCCGGTACCGATGGTCATTTACGAATGTATTCCGAAGCCGGCACGCTGCGGGAGGACTGGCCGGTCAGCGATGGCGCGCTCTACTGCGCCGGAGTTGGACAGAAGTCAAATGGCGACGCTCGGGTCATCACGGCTGGTGTTGACGGCGACCTTTATTTCTATGATGAAACCGGAACGCAGATTGGAACCATTCGCCCGGACAATGTGGGTATTATTCGCCGTCTGGCCGTTGGAAACTTTGATGGAGTCGGCGGTGATGAAGTCATGATCTTTTACAGCATGAAGGGTTATGATGCTTATCGCTATATCGAGATCTATGATCTGGACACACTCGCGCGGCCTGCCTATTGGGATCTCACCGAACCGATGGAAGATGATGTGGCCCGAATCAATGCAAGCCCGGGCATGGGGTGGACCGATAAGCAGACCGCCTGGGTCTACGATATGGATGGCGACGGCGACGATGAGGTAGTGGCCAACTGGGGGGTACTGCATCCGGAAAACGGCGGTACCAACACCATCCTTTCGGCCGCGCTGCCGGAGGGAGAAAAACTGTATCTTTCCGAATACGAAGATTTCGCGGAACCCACGCCTACAACGTATTATCTGCTACAGCAAGGCGTGCCCGGCAACTTCCACGACGGCCTGACCAATGCGGAAATGTTCACGCTCTATGGCGATGACCTGTATCTGGTGGATTATGATGTGACTCGCTCCGTTAATGCCGACCGGTTCCGCATCATCGACTACAGCTATGCCCACACGCTCTATCACTTTACCGATGGCGCCCGGCTGGAAGATCGAGACGGCGGTCCAGATAAAATGGTGCTCGCCGGTCCCGCGCACGGTGATGACCATTTTTATGTGGTGGATTTGTCCAATAATTTCTGGAAAGAGGATGCAAAACATATCGACGGCAACGGCGTGCTCGGCGCGGTGCGCGACACGCTGGATGATCTGGAAGACGATATTGATGCCTTTAACGGAACCGTTGCGGAAGCCGGAAGGCCGATCTATTACATTAACTATTTTCGCTCCCACCTCGGCTGGGAGATGACGCCTGCAGCTATTGAATTTCATGCCGACGATACGTTGGCTGCCGTGCAGGAGGCGCGCGACCGGTTGGGCGGAACACCCGGCTATGACCCCGAACGCGTCCGCTTTGTTTCCAGTATGTTCGGCACGAAAATCTGGGGCGAGGGGGTGCACTCGACCGATCCCGATGTTACGGCAGCGGGGGTTGAGGCATTTTGTGCGGCGTTGGCGCAGCGCGGGGTTCATTTCTGTGTATCCATCGGTCACCATGATGTGGTGCATATGAGCCCGGAAACCATGGCCGACTGCTTTGAGGCCTCGGTGGTCGATGGCGAATGCTATCTCATGGGGCTGACCGGCGAGCAGGGCGACTCCTCAATAACCGATACCTACATGCCGCACATGGATGCGGTGATTGCCCGTGCGGATACGCTTGCTATCGACCCGCCGCGGCTGGTGATGACCTCAAAAGGGCCGATTTTTTCAGGCATGAACCCCGAACAGGCATCTGCCTGGTGGCCGGCTTATAAAAAGGTTTTTACCCCCGGCATTGAATGCTCCAACAATACGCTGCCTGAATTTTCCTATGCGGAGCAGGTCGGCCTATGGCTCAATGGGTCTGTGGATGGATGGTGTTCCAGCCTGATCGGTGACAACCTGACACCTAACCGCATCGCGGAGTGGGGCGGGGTGCGGAACGGACACGTCGTGTTGCGCCATATGCTTTCGCAGTATTCCCTCGGCGCGGATATCTTCCGCATCACCTCCATTGTGAATCAGGAAAACCCGCTCTATGAGCGCGGCGATACGGCCGATCCTGAACTGGATCTGGCCAACCCTTATCGGCAGGGCGTTTGGAATTTTCTGAAAATCGTCGAAGCAGGGGTCTATCCCAATGGGCCTGATCGGAGTCAGCTCAAAGGCATCTCGCCCGTCGCCGCCTCGCTGCCTGCGCCGAACACCGACTCGCTGGCTCTGAATGCAATCAAGTCGGACTTTACAAAATACGCCACGCATGCGCGGGCGCAGACCTATGTACTCAACGGCCTGAGTGGCTGGGATGCCTATACAGAGGTTCCTGATTTCGATATTACCGCGATTCTACACAATACCAAACGACGCTGGGATAACCTGTTACCGACCTCGCCCTGCGGGTTTGTTCCGATTGTTCCGCACGCCTCGCGTGCTGAGACCGAGGCCCATCCCTGGTGCAACCGCGCCTACGAAACAGATGTCGATACCTGGGCGGAGTTCCAATCATTGGAAACCGCGCGAGACACGATCTCCGCCGAACTTATGGCGCAGCGCACCAACATGCTGTTTTATGTGGATGGCGAATGCTTCTGGCAGGTGACCGAAAACAGGAATGATCCCGACACCCTGTTCGCCCTCGCGATGGACTCCACGGTGCTGACACCGACCGAGCGTACGGTGGAACTGATGAAGGGAGCTGCCGACGGGATTTGGGATGTTTACGATCAGTTGGGTTCCCAGGTTGTTCCGCTCGGAACATTGTCTTCCGGTTCCGATTCGGTGACACTCGCGATTCCTGCCGGTTCCGTTCGCATACTCGCTCTCAAAAAACGTGTTCCAATTTCAACTTCAGTGATGGGGATCGCCTGGGACGGCGGAACCGAGCCGTCGCTGGCCATTTACGGAATTGATGGACGCCTTGTTCCAAGCAACCAGGGGATTCATCCGAGTGGTGGGTCGCTGGATGGAACGTTTGGTCCCGATTTTGCGGGGGCATCAACGGGTGCGAACGGGGCCTATAAGGTGAAGGATTACGATGATCATGCGGCTTCGGGCTGGATCGGTGTGACGATCACGAATAACACCGGATCAACCCTTCAGCTGGAAACCCTGCATTTTGATTATGGTCAATGGTACGTAGAGTCGCCGACCAACGTGGCCGCCTTTTATCAATCGGGCGATCTCGCCGCAACGAACGGTACACCCCTCGGTGCCTTCTCCGCATCCACCCTCACCGGATGGGTGCAGGGGGACTATGATGATTTTTCGGTGGTCTTGACCAATCTCGCCGATTCCAGCCTTGCTCCCGGCGAGCACGCCGTCTTTGAGCTAAGGGCCACGGTGGGAACAACGGCGGCCGGAGGAATCGACAATGTGGCGATCGTTATTTCCGGCCTCGGGAATTTTGATGAGTGGGCGGCCAGCTTCGGGCTCTATGGATCCAATGCCTGGAACTCCGTCGACCTCGAACCGGATGGAATGGATAACTGGACCGAATACATCTTCGGCGGTGACCCGACCTCCGATGATGCATCCGCCATTTTTCCAAGGTCTGGAATGAATGGGGACTGGCTCGAATATGTCCACCGGCGTCGCAGCGATTATCAGGCGCGCGGACTGGTCTACACAGTCGAAGCTTCAACAAATCTGCTTTCCAATGATTGGAACACCCATGGCGTTTCATATGTGGGTTCAGGCTCCATCGATGCCGAAATGGATTCCATTACCAACAGCATTTCCATCGAAGAACATCCGCAACAGTTTATTCGCCTTCGGGTTGAATAAGGATGCTACTGGCTGTTCAGCTGACCAGTAGAATTTTTCAGACTGTTACGGGAGACTCAGGTTTCATGAATTTTATAGGGAAAACACAATGATCAGATTTAAAATGACTTCAGATAAAAAAGTTTTAATCGGGCTGGTTGCCGGAGCCTGCATGGCTTCGGCCGCTCAGACGTATAACACCAGTCATGCGTCGATTGCATCCTATGATGTGCCGGCCTGGTACAGCGAGGGCAAGCTGGGGGTGTTTATGCACCTGAGCGCCTTTTCGGTGCCGGCGTTCAAGAATGAATGGTATGCCTCCAATATGTATTATGCCGATGATATTCCGAACCTGAGACATCCGGAATACCGTAAGTCGTTCCGGGATCATCATGAAAAGACCTACGGCTCCCTGAAGGACTTCGGCTATAAGGATTTTATCCCGATGCTGACCCTGGAAAAGTTCGATGCCGACTACTACGCAGAGCTGATAAAGAAATCGGGAGCGGCCTATTTTGCGGCCCCGGCGATACATCATGATGGTTTTGCCATGTGGGATTCAAAGGTCATCGACTGGAACGCGGCAAAGATGGGCCCGAAGCGCGATGTGGTTGGGGAACTGACCAAAGCGATGCGTAAAAAAGGCATCAAAACCGGGGTATCCACGCACTATGGTCGCCATTGGAAATACTACACCTTCCGCCCTGAGTTCGATACCTGGGACCTTGCCAATGAAGGGCTTTACGGGGCCCGCCGCGGCGACACGGATCCGCCGCGTCCGGAAGATGCGCTGAATTGGGAACAGGTGATGAACGAGCTCGTCGATACCTATCAGCCGGATTATATCTTCGTCGATGGGGGGGTATGCGATGCGCGCGGTGAATACAAGAAAGAGTATTTCCGAGACGCCATGTACCGTGTTGTGGCTCGATATTACAATAAGAGCGCGGATTGGGATAAAGAGGTGGTCCTTTCCTGGAAGCGCGACGCCATGAAGAAGGGCGAGGCGGTGTATGATTCTGAAGGTTCCCTTGAAGATGGCATTCCGGAGCGCCCCTGGCAGGCGCATTTCACGGTAAATGGAAGCTGGGGATATACCGGAGAAAAACCGGGATGGCCGGCGGATAAAATACTGCGTGGGTTTGTGGATATCATCAGCCGCAATGGAAACCTGCTGCTGAATATCGGCCCGCGCCCGGATGGAAGTCTGGATGAAGGGCAGGAACAGGTACTGCTTGAAATCGGCCGGTGGCTGCAAATCAATGGTGAAGGCATTACGGGTTCCAGACCTTGGAAAATCTATGGTTCAGGAAAGCTGAACAGTCTCGCAGCAGGGTCCCCGGATTCAAATAAAAACGACAAAGACGCAGTGCGCTACACCCAAAAGGACGGAGCCCTTTACGCCTGGTTCGCGACTTGGCCGGAAGACGGCAAGGTCACGCTGCCGCAGGCGGGAAGTTTTAATCCCCAAACGATCAAGCCCTTGGGCGCTAACGGTGAACTGAACTTCGTAAAAGAGGGCCATGATCTGATCGTCGAGCTACCGGCCAAGCCGTTTGGCCGGTATGTATGGGGGCTTAAGCTTACGCACTAGTCGTCGTTGTTTTTCTTCTATATCGCCCTGCCAGCATACGCTTTGGCGGGGCGTTTTCATAGTTGGGATAAACCGTCCCACCTGTTGACTTGGCCAGTAGCGGCGAAGCCCTGTCCGGATTAGTATCAACCGATGATAGATGTGCTTTCCAGCGAGGATATGATTCGGCCCAAAACCCGTTACCTAAGGGAACATGATGAAGAATAGATCAAAGAGATCAGATGGCGTCATGAAGGGTGCACCCAGCGGATTTATGGTCAGTCTGCTGGTCCATGCCGCCGCGTTTACGTTGGCCGGGCTTCTTGTGGTCTTTAACGTGGTCCAAAAGGAGGAGAAAAAATTTGTTCCGCCCAAACCGGTTGATCGGCCGAAAATGAAGCTGAAAAAACCGAAGGTAAAAATAAAGAAAACGGCCAAGCCCAAATCCACCACACGGATTGTCACGAAAGTGAAGCAGGCGAACATGCCCGACATTCAATTGCCCGAAATGAGCGGGATGGGCGGGGAAGGGTTCGAAATCGGCGGGTTTGATATTATGCCGGATCTCGGTGAGCTGTCCCTGCTGGGCAGCGATCAGACCATTGGCAATGACTTAGAGGGCACGTTCTACGATTTTAAGCGGAACCGGAGCGGCGGTTATATCTCCATGGATGGAGAAAACTGGCAGCGGGGCGTTCATAACTTCCTGCGCAGGGGATGGAGGACCTCCAACCTTTCGAAATACTATCGTGCACCCAAGAAAATTTATACGACCTGCCTGGTGATCCCGCCCGTGCTTTCGTCCATCGCACCTTCGGCATTTGGCGATAAAGATGCCTCGGGTGTGTATTGGATGGTTCACTACAAAGGGCAGATTGCCCATAACAAAAAAATCACCTTTCGTTTTCATGGCATAGGCGATGGCTTTATTGCTGTACGGGTGAATGGCGAAATGGTGTTGCTGACCGAGTGGACGCATGTGGATACGGGCTTATCCAATATGGAAGGTGCCATAACCGGAAACCTATGGGAGTCGGATTCCGCCGATTCGCGAAAATATGTTATGGGGAATTCCCGTGCCGTGGTCGGCAGCTGGATTACGCTGGAGCCGGGAGAGGCGCAGGACATCGATATTGCCATCGGGGACCAGGGCGGGCAGGCCGCAGCCATGCTGGCCGTTGAAGTCGAGGGCGTTGAGTATGAAAAGAGCAGTCAGGGTGGCCCGATTCTTCCCGCGTTTAAAACGGAAAAAATTTCACGGGACCTGATGGATATCATCTACAAGGATCTGGTGGAGGAGGAGGTTTCATTGACGGCCGGACCGGTCTTCAATGATTTTGGCTCCTACGAAGCCGTTCCTGAAGAAACCGTGACGGAAGAAAAGGTTCCAATGGTTGAACCTGCACCACCTGTTGAAATTTCTCCGATGCGCACCTGGGCATTTGAAAAGCCGTTGGAAGCCGAGTTGGTAACCGTGCTCGGTAGAGAAGTCGTGCTCAAAAACACAAAAGGTAAAACCATCAAGGTGCCAACGAATCGATTTAATGAATCAGATATGGAATACATTGAGTTATCAAGGCCGCCAAAGTTTGACATTAATTTTACGCGAAATAATCAGCAGCGGTTGTTTAAGAATCGGATGGAAGTGGGCGAACCGCGGCCTCCGCAGACGCTGAGCCGATACGGTGTGCGGATCAAACAGACCGGAAGCGGTTCGTATAATCACGAACTTAAGGTTGAACTGTTTGCGATCGGTCAGGAACGCCTGGGCGATCGGTATATACTGTTTGATCGCCAGACCACCCGCTTTATACCCACCGTTGAAAATGGACGATCCCATGAATTTCTCAGTGAACGTACCGTGGTGATGGACAACTATGAGGTGGATGCGGAACCGCGTGGTGAGCGATATGCCGGTTATCTGGTAACGATTACGGACAAGCGGGGAGAAGTGATTGCAGTGGATACATCTAACCAGTGGCTGCTTGATCATATCGATAATCTGAAGAAACAGAAGCCGGGGAACTATATGGATAAGGCCTGCACCCGTGTCTTTCCGACCCGACCTCCGAAAACCCGGTATTAGTCGGTCGGGTGTATATATAGTCTATTTGAATGGAGTTGTATTTATGAAGAAAACGTTCGTCAGTATATTGTTTTTATTTGGAGCTGTGCTTGGCATGTATGCCAAAGAGCAAGTGCCTATGCCAGACCGGAGTGTGGTGTATAAAACGGTCGACGATGTGTCGTTGAAGCTGCACATTTTTAATCCGGAAGGGCACAGGCCATCGGACATGCATCCGGCGATCATCTTCTTTCATGGCGGGGGCTGGAACGGTGGCGGGTATACGCAGTTTTCCGGACAGTGCGATTATTTTTCCTCGCGGGGCATGGTTGCCATAACGGCGGAATACCGCACGGCTCAGAAAAACGGAACCTCACCGCAGGAATGTGTGAAGGATGCCAAATCCGCACTGCGATGGGTTCGCGCTCATGCAGCCGAACTCGGGATCGATCCCAACCGGCTGGCTGCAGGCGGCGGTTCGGCGGGCGGGCATCTGGCGGCTGCGACTGCGATGCTGGATGGATATAATGAAGAGGGGGAAGATACATCGATCTCTTGTGTTCCGAGCGCCCTCGTACTGTTCAATCCCGTGGCGGATAATGGTCCCGGTGGGTTTGGGCATGATCGGGTGAAGGCCTACTGGGAGGATTTTTCTCCGCTGCATAATATCCACAAAGATGCGCCGCCGACGATTATTCTTACCGGATCGAAGGATACGGCGTTCAAGCCTGCGAGCGCAAAAGCCTACAAAGAAAAGATGGAAGCGTTGGGCCGTCGCTGTGATCTGAGGATTTATGAAGGCCAACCCCATGCATTTTTTAATCGGGGCCATAGTGAGGAAATGCATTTTCAAACTATGTTGGATGCGGATCAGTTTTTGGTTTCGCTCGGCTATCTTCACGGTAAAGCACCGGCTCTTCACGACCTGATGGGTGAAGAATCAAATGTCGTCGATGACAACAAGGTCATCGCGGATTTGGCGGCGAAGATGGAGGGCGGTGTGAGTGAAGACGGCCTGCATTGGCGTCTTAAGCTGGCAGATCCGCTGCCGATGCCAAAGGGCGGCGGCTGGTTTGAGGATGCAGGTCTGGGCTTGTTTATGCATTGGGGGCCGGCCTCCGCGTGGTATGGATCGCCCTGGGTGATGCGCCGTCCGGCCGGTGAAGGGGTTGATGGGCCGATGGCGGTGGCGAAGGACTATTACGAGACTTCGATGCCAAAATTCACCGCAGCTGCCTATGATCCGGAACTCTGGATGCAGGCGGCGAGTAAAGCGGGATTTAAATATGCCGTGCTGACCTCAAAACATCATGACGGCTACACACTCTGGCCGAGCGACCATACCGATCTCGGCACGCAGACCTATTTGAACGGTCGTGATTTACTGAAACCCTATGCCGATGCCGTGCGCAATAATGGTATGAAGGTCGGGTTCTATTATTCCGGTGTGGACTGGTGGCTGGACCGCGATTACATGAACTACAGCTGGGAAAAGGAAAACGGCTGGAATTTTGAAGGAAAGTCTTTTGATGCAACAACCCTCGAACCGCTGCCGATGGAAATCGTTGAGCAGAAGAAACAAATCGCGTTTGAGGTGATGGAGCGGTATCGCCCCGATCTGTGGTGGTGGGATTCCGGCCTGCCGGTCTCGCTGGAAGAAACGGCGCTGAAATATAATCCGGACATGCTCTTTAACAACCGTGGCAATTTTCATCATGGAGGTGAGATGAAGGGGACCTATCCCGGTGCGCACTATGTGACCCCCGAAAATTTCCACATGGTTGAATGGGAGAGCATGAAAAAATTGCAGGCGCTTGGCCGAAAATGGGAAGTCTGCATGAATTTCAATCATGGCAAGGGCTGGTTTTATGAAGGCCGCACCGGAGACAGCGAAAAAGCCGGTGGATTGGATGGAATTATTTTTGCACTGGCCCGCGTGCGCTGCTGGGGAGGTAATATGCTGTTGAACATTAAGCCGCGCGAAGATGGAACCCTTCCGGAGGCCAATTATGATGCTTTTGAAAAAATGGCGCGCTGGATGGCCTGGGGCGAAGTTTCGATGTTTGATGTGGAGGGTACCCATTTCCCGGAACAGTCCAACGTGCCCATCACGTCCTCCAGGGATGGCAAGATCTGGTATCTGCATGCGCGGCCCGGCGAATCACAGTGGCAGCAAGGCGCGTTTTATACCCACTGTGAACCGGGTAAACCCATCCGTGTGAGCAATGTGCCGGAGGTAAAGTCGGTCAGGCTGCTGCGCACCGGGGAGCCGGTGACTTATACCTATGAAAATAGAACCTTGTTTATTCCAAACCCCGATGCCGGTCCCGACGGTCTTCATGAAGTGGTAGAACTTAAGTTCTGATATGAAAGGGAGAAAGAGGATGAAGAATTGGATCTTTGCCGTGCAGCTGTGTTCAGGTTTGCTCGGGGTAGCATGTGCCGGGGCGAACCTGTTGTCCGATGCACAGTTTTCGGGGGGAAAGGGAACGTATCCGGATGAAACAACATCGCCGTGGTTCACCGCTGGAGAGAAGGGCGGATGGGCGACGCTGATAGATTCCGAACGATCTTTTGATAACCATGGGCAATCGCTGAAGTTTAATCGTTGGCGTGGCGATATTAACGTCTTGCAGAATACGGGGCATGTGATTCAGGCGGGTCATGATTATCATATATCCCTATGGATAATGACTGATGAGCCGAGTGACGATCCCGCCCATACCGCAAAACCGGGTATTTTTGTGACGGTAGCATCTGCGAAGCAGCCGGATGGTCCGTTTCATTTCAGGAAACAGTTTTTCTGGGAGATCACCACCTCAAAACATGGGGTGTGGGAGCGTATTGAGGGATCCATTGACGCCGCTGATCTTGAAGAATGGATTGGTGAGTGTATTCAGTTGCGTATTGTGAAAAAGTCGCTGAATTCATCCCATGCGATCTGGGTGGATGATATTCAGCTACACTCGTTGTCGAATGGAGAAGAAGTTGAGGTCAGTGCAGGACTTCTTTCGTATTAGTCAGGGAAAAAGCTGCATTGAGGAAAGATGACGGGATTGAAGGGTGGCCCGGTCTGGGATGGAAGTTGAAGTTGCACTTCATGACGCTGTAGATGGCCCTTTAACCCGGGAATATATGACGGAAGAAAAATCGGGCGTCCTTGAGGAGACAAACCGTCTGGCATCCGGCATTCGGTTCTGTCAGATTACCGGAACCTGCGGAGGACATAACGGCGCTGCGGGAGTAGTCCGATATCAACCACCTAGAGGATTCTGCAGTAGTAGAGTCATGCGGTTTCCGGCATATTATCCGCTTTTGGTTAGCAGGCCTATTTATGAAGAAGATTGTGTATATGTTCGCGGTGTTGGCGGTGTCGGTCGGAGTGATTGCCGCAGAATCGAAACCCAATGTGCTGTTTATTGCTGTGGATGATTTGAAGCCCTGGCTGGGGTGTTATGACCATCCTGTGGTGAAAACGCCGAATATTGACCGTCTGGCGGCATCGGGCACGGTCTTTCGGAATACCTATTGCCAGGTCGCGTTGTGCGGACCGAGCCGAATGAGTGTGTTGACCGGGCTGCGACCGGATACGACCGGAATTTACAGCATGGGATCGGGCTGGGCGTCCCAGCAGATCGGAGCGGCCCGGGAGCGGGTGCCGGGACTGAAGACGATTCCTCAGTATTTTAAGGAACACGGATATACATCGCTTGGGTTCGGCAAGGTGTTTGATTCGCGGAATACCGATAAGCATCAGGATGCGGTCAGCTGGAGTAATAAAGGCGGCGTCCGGTGGGATTGGAATACGGACCTTTATCCACTTAAACCGGTTGGCGGCGGCTATCAGGACCCGGTGACCCGGAAAATCCTAGATGAGGCGTATAAGGAAGTGACGCGCCTCAAAATGGAAAAGCCGCAACGCACGGCCTATCTCTCAACCATCGAAGGTGCACGTCCGGTTTGTGAGGCACTGGATCTTCCTGACGAAGCCTATGCCGAGGGCAATGTGATGACCGCGCCGGCGTTGGAGGTGATCCGCCAGCATAGCAAAAACGGTAAACCTTTTTTCCTGGCGGTGGGCTACTACAAACCGCATCTGCCGTTTGTTGCACCGAAGAAATACTGGGATCTATATGATCCGGAAGAGTTTGAGATTGAACCCGTTCAGGTTTATCCGAAAGACGGCGTTGCTGTGGCTGAAACGGACTATATTGAAGCGCGCGGATTTCATCCGGTGCCGGAAGAAGGGCCGATTCCGGAAGCGCTGCAACGCCATATGCTGCATGGCTATGCGGCCTGTGTCTCCTATGTCGACGCCCAGGTGGGAAAACTGCTCCAGGCCTTGGAAGAATCCGGGGTCGCCGATAATACAATCATCTGTCTTTGGGGGGATCATGGATTCCATTTGGGAGACAAACAGGTGTGGGGCAAGCATACGAACTATGAGCAGGCCACCGAGGCGCCTCTAATTATTTCTTCGCCGGCGATTCCCGGAGGTGTGGTCGAGGATGCCGCCATGACCGAACTGGTGGATCTCTTTCCAACGCTGTGCGAATTGGCGGGATTGGAAGCACCTGAAAAAACCGATGGACGTAGCCTTGCGGGAATTATGCGGGGTGAGGAGCTGGATGCGGGTAAAAGTGCGATCAGTCAGTACATGCGTCAGGATGAAGAGCTTGGTTCCGTGATGGGCTGGGCCATGCGCACGTCGCGATACCGCTATGTGGAGTGGCGCCGTATTGTTAACGATGATGGAAATGTAACCTGGTCCGGGAATGTTGTTGGTTGTGAGCTTTATGACTATAAGAACGATCCGAATGAAACAAGGAACCTTGCGACCTCCATTGAACATCGGGGAGTGATGACCGAATTACAGCAGGAATTTGACCGGGTGATGCCGCATCTACCCGATAGGAGTCTGGATACATGCGATCATTGAGCAGTTTATTATTGGGATCAGCTCTGCTGACGGTTTGTGGTGCCTGCCTCGCGGAGAGGTCGCGCCCGAATATCATCATCCTGCTGGCAGATGATCTGGGCTACGGTGAGCTTGGATGTTATGGGCAGGAAATGATTCAGACCCCGACAATTGATGCGTTGGCGGCCAAGGGACTTAAGTTTACAGATTTCTATGCCGGCACCTCGGTTTGCTCGCCTTCCCGAGGGGTCTTAATGACCGGTATTCATGCGGGGCACGCCACCATCCGTGGCAATAAGGGATTTTATCAGGTCAATGGTTCGTGGGACCGGGTGGCCTTGAAAAAGAGCGAAATCACCATTGCGGAAATGCTCCGGGATGCCGGGTATCAGACGGCCTTTGTCGGGAAATGGCATTTGGGCATTCCGGAAGATGTATCGACCTGGGCATCGGGGCGTGGCTTTGATTTTGCGGTTCAGGAACAGTGGGGGCCTAAAGCGGAGGGGGGCGAGTTCGATGAGCGGGATCACCAGGTGAATGGCCGTGAAGAGGTGATATTCCACGACTATACCCAATACGACTGTCTGGATGAGTTCCGCACGGACATTATGCTCAAATTCCTGGATGAGCAGCGAGATCAGGAAAAACCGCTGTTCCTCTTTATGTCCTATCGCAGTCCGCATGCGCATGAGTTTTATCTCCGTGAAACGGAAAACTATAAGGATCGGGGCTGGCCGGAAATCGAGCGTCGTCATGCATCACGAATAACGATGCTGGATGAACAGATTAAGCGACTCCTCGCTAAGCTGGAAACCATCGGTGATATGGAAAATACTTTTATTTTATTCACCAGCGACAACGGGCCTCATCGCGAGCATAAACATGACCACACCTTTTTTAACAGTGCCCAGGGTCTCAATGGATATAAGCGCGATATGTATGAAGGGGGCATTCGGGTGCCGGGCATCGTCTACTGGAAAGGTAAATCGCAGGTCGGCGTAAGCGATCATCCTGCCATCTTTTATGATGTCATGCCCACGCTCGCGGATGTTGCCGGCATTGATGTTCCGGAACAGACTGATGGCATTTCTTTTCTGCCTGAGGTGATGGGGACTCCTCAAAAAGAACATGATCTCTTATACTGGGAACTCCAGCATGCCAGCGGGAAGGAGAGCGGCTTCCGTCAGGCGGTTCGCAAAGGGGATTGGAAGGCGGTGCGATATGCTAACAAAGGGCGGACGGAACTCTATGATTTAAAAATCGATATCAACGAAACAACAGATGTGGCGGACCTGCATCCGGAAGTGGTTGAGCGGATGAACCGGATTCTTACGCAGAAAAGCGAAAAGACCGAACTGTATCCGTATGCCGGCGGTCCGGGGCAGTGAGGTCCACTAGATTACCAGGCTTTAACAAGGTTGTTAAGGAGAGAGCATAATGCGCAGCTATATTGGAATTTTGATTTTTACTTTGGTGGGCAATCTACTGGCGCAGCAACGTCCGAATGTGGTTGTGGTGCTGGCCGATGATTTGGGGCCGGGCGATATCGGGTTTTATCATCGACAACGGACCGGCGAAAAAGAGCTGATTCCTACACCGAATATGGACCGTCTGATTGCTGAGGGCATGCGGTTTGATGATGCCCATTCCGCTGCACCGCTCTGTGCGCCGAGCCGCTTCGGTATGCTGACCGGCAGCTATTCCTATCGAAACTATAAACCGTTTGGCGTTTGGGGCTCGTGGGAGAAGACGGGCCTTGCTCCTCGTTTTACAACCTCCGGAAAAATTGCGCAGGCGGCAGGATATGCGACGGCCTTTTTCGGCAAGTCGGGCATGGGCGGTGATTTTAAGGTGGTTGATGCTGAAACAGACTTTGCGTGGAAGGATCGATATAAAAAATATGATCTGGCGCGTCGGACCAACGGGCCGAACCAATGGGGATTTGACTATTCCTTTGAGCTGCCGAGCGGAATTCAGAATCATCCCTTTGCTTTTTATGAAAACGGGCAATGGATGCCGCTGAAACCGGACTCCGAATGGAAGATGATCGGACCGAAGCAGAATGCCTATGATATTTCCCGGAAACACAATGATTTGACGCAGGTAGGGGATTCCAATTGGGATCCGACCTTGGCGGGACCGTTGTTGGCTGAAAAAGCCAAAGCCTTTATTGAGCGACAGGTGAAGACGTCGCCGACTCAACCGTTTTTTATGTATTACTGCACTCAGGCTGTGCACATTCCGCATACGCCGCCGAAGGAACTCAATGGGGTAAAGATTGCGGGGACCACACCCGGGCCGCACGGCGATATGATCAAGGAGCTTGATGCCCAGGTCGGTGTGCTGATCCAGACCTTGGAAAAAGCGGGCATTTTCGACAATACGCTGTTTATTGTAACTTCCGATAACGGCGGGCTGGCGGCCGATCCCGAAGCGGAAAAACTCGGGCATGATCCAACGAACGGCTGGAACGGCCTAAAAGGCGCCGTGCGTGAAGGGGGCCACCGTGTACCTTTTATGGCCACGTGGCCCGGCGTAATAGAGCCGGGCACTCAATCGGGCGAGACGATCAGTGCGCTGGATGTGGTGGCGACGCTGGCGGCGGTGTGCGGTCAGGAAATTTCTCGAAATCAGGTAATGGACTCCGTGAACCTGCTTCCGCTCTTGAAACAGGAGAAGGGGGCCAAAGGGCATGCGGTACTGGTGCATTATTCCCAGGGTGGAAGTGCTGCCCTACGGCAGGATGAATGGAAGCTACATGTGTACGGAAAAAATCTGACAAATCTTAAGCCGAAACTGCTCTATAATCTTGAAAGCAACCCGCAAGAGGATGAGAGCAAAAATCTCCTGAATAATCCCGAATATGCCGAACGGGCGGAGCGGATGCTGCAAACCCTCCAGGAATGCATAAAAGGGCCTACGGCTGAGTTATAACGGCACTGGCATCTTCGTGAAAAACGCGCGTGTGACATTCGTCTGCGCGCGTTTTTTGATTTCGACCTAGAGATTCCTCTAGTAGACGAATCTGCATCATAAGACCAACCTATAGATAAGTTTGAGCAAAGTTAGACGCTGGGGTCTGAAGTGTGTTGTTCCATGATGAAAAAAGGATGGGTTATGAAAATGCTGAAAAAATGTGCGATAGTTTTAGGTTTTATTTCTCTGGCAGGAATGGTTCAGGCTGCGGTGGTCAGTAATCTGCTGCAAAATGCCGATTTTGAAGCATTGGACGGAGCCGCCAACGAGCCGAATGACGGCGATACGCCCTGGAATGCCATAGAGGTTCAGCCTTGGATTGTTGCAGGCCGGATAGATGAAGCCCATAGCGGAACCCAGGCGGTTAAGGTGGTGAACTATAATAAAGGTACCATCACCCAGAATACGGGCGTGCTGCTTGAGTCGAATACGGCCTATGAGGCCTCGGCCTGGATTCTCACAGGCGGTCTTGAACACGCATCTCAAACCGATCCTCCAGAACTCACCATCTCTTTATATGCTACAACAAACGGGAATCCGGTTGGACCTTATGTTTATCAGGCGGGCTTCTTTTTCGATCAGGCCAATACGACCAACGATACATGGGAGAAAGTTACGGGTATCCTTGAGTCATCAAGTTCGGCACTTCAGGACGTTGTCGGTGAATATATTCAGCTGCGTTTTATTAAAACTGACAGTGGTGATTCGGGAGACGTCAGTTCGTATGAATTGTTCATCGATGATGCGGAATTCGGAGTGTATTCGCCGGAAGCCCCGCCGGTCGGTTTGCTGCTCGGGTACCATACGGGCATTGGAACCAATTATGACTATGCGGTCACCGGCGTAGAAGGATCTCTTTTCGGAGCAAGTTTTGACGGAAGCGTAATTGAAGCTTCTGCGGGATCATCCGATGGAACATATGGTACGTTATCCGGAGCTTCCGTGCTGCGGACCGGGTACAAGGTTCGGGAAGGGACTACAAATACAAACAGTCGGGTGGATGTCCGGATCAAGAATAATACAGGCAGTCCGCTCCAGCTCGAGTCAATCAGTTTTGATTATGGACGGATGTATGAAGCCAGTCCTCAGGACATCACACTCAGCTATGCCTATGGAAATCTCAATGAGATGGACAATACCGAAATTTTCACAGCAACGAACCTGGCAGTGACCGGCCAATACGGTGACTACCATGACTTCGACATTCCGTTGACCAATCTGAATGATGTTGTTCTTGGAGATGGTCAGCAGGCTACGTTCCGTCTCTCCATCGATAATGCAGCGGGACCCTGGGACAGAGGTGCGTTCGACAATATCGCTATCATGGGCATCTCGTCTACGGAAGCATGGTTTGTTGCTACCGAACCATCCGCTGCGGACCAGGTCCGGCTGATCGTTTATGCATCGGGTGATCTCAGCCAGATCTATCTGGTAGGCCGTGATAGTCTTTCTGATGGCAATTGGGCTTATACGGGGCATTCTGACGATGGAACGAGCTCCTATGTGATCACCAATCTGACTCATTCAACGACCGACGGTACTAATCGTTTCATTTATGTGGATGGAGCAGAAGCGAAGAATTTTTACGGATTGGAATATTAAGCGGTCCGATTGATTCGATTTTTATAAGCATACAAGAGCGCCGTTATTTAAGCTGTAGCGGCGCTTTTTCTGAGAGGGAAAGATAATGATGAAGAAACATAATTCAGCGGTTTTATCTCTCCTGTTTATCTCAGCGGCCGGTATATCCGGAGCAACCACCAACTGGATCGATGATGCTTCATTTGAAGCCCTGAGCGGTTGGGACCAGCCGAATCCGACCAATACAACCGGCTGGATTTCTTCCGAAACGGGCAATACCGCAAACTGGGGCTGGGTTTCGCGCGAAGTATCCATTGTGAAAAGCGGAGATCAGGCGCTGCGTTTCACCCATTGGGCGGGGGATGCTTCGGCGTATCAGAATCTGGGGCTGACCATCGATTCAAGTAAGACCTATGAAATCAGCTTTGCCATGCGGTTGGATAATCAATCCGCGAATCCTGCGCAAACGAACGATACGGTTATCGGTGTTGTCATTTCAACGAGTCCGGCGTTGGGCGGAACCTATAGCTGGAGTGGAAAATCCATCTATAATCTGGCTCCTTCCACGACCGGGGTTTGGGAAACGATTACCCTGCATATCGACGGATCAGATCCGCTGCTGGCGGAGGAGCAGGGGGAATACATTCAGTTTCAACTGAAAAAATTCCAGGCCGCGAAAAATTCGGAATACCAGATCTTTATTGATGATGTTTCTTTTCGTGAATTCCCGGCGCCGGATGGCGTGGTATCCATTGATCCTTCTGTGGACACCCACGAGGTTTCCGGCATGGCGATGGGCGGCGGGCTGGTCTATTCCTGGTATCCGGATGCACTGTTTGACGATGGTGAGATGGCGCACATCATCAAGGATATCGGCATCGGTGGTCTGCGCTGGCCGGGCGGGGCTGTTGTGACCTATTACCATTGGGACGACCTGAATGGACAGGGGTGGCAGGATCACTGGAACCCGAACTATGATCGCGCCGATGACCTGCCGGCGCACATGTTCCAGGATCTGGATGAATACTTGGAATTGATCGATGAAACCGGCGCGGAAATTATGCTCGGCGTCAATATGAGCTCCGGCATTGAATGGGATCGTGAAGCGGAAGCCATTGCTGAGGCGAGCAACCTGATGGTTTATGTGCAGCATCAGGGCTATGACGTAAACTATATTTATTTTGATAACGAAAATTTTCAGGATGGAAATAACTACAACCGCGATGATGATAACGATGGCGAAGCGTGGACACCCGAGCTCTATGCCGAAAAGTTTAATCTTTATGCGGCCGCGGTGAAAGCCACCTTCCCGGACGCCAGGTTAATCGCCAATGCGCATAACAATGTAAATGGATCCCGATTTTTATCCGACATGCAGATCATGTTGGGCATTGCCGAATCCAACATTGATTTAGTGGATGTGCACTATTACTGGTCGTGGGATACGGCCACATGGGATATCTGGAAATCGCAGTTGCCCATGCAGCGCGGGGGTGGACAGACCTTTAAGGAAACCGTGGAATATGCCAACAACCTGTTTGTTTCTGAGGGATATCCCCATGTGCGTTTAGCTATTCTGGAATGGAACATTGCGCCGGGGCCGTGGGAGACCGATCCGAATCATACCAAATTTAAAACGGCCTTAATGCAGTCGGAAATACAGATGCAGTTCCTGCAGGCCGGACTGGATATCGGCATGCTGTGGGCATTGGATGTTCCGTCCGTAGATCCTGCAAGTGATCGGCATGCCATTCATAACGGCGATCCAAATGCCTCCGCGCTCTGGATGTGGATGTTTTCTAAAGCCGCCGACCGGACCGTGGTTGAGTCATCATCACCTATATCGGGGGTATACATACTTTCCGCGAAGGGCGATGACGGCTCGCTGGTTACATGGCTGCTGAATAAAACCGATGTGGAGTATACCCTTGAGATGAACACGGTCGGCTTTACGGTTAACGAGGTGTCCGAAGCCTGGACCTTGGTTGACGAGGGCGATGGACGAGGTTCGCTTGCGGTACTTGATGTGTGGGATGTGAACGGGAAAAAACAAAGCACCTTTCCTGCAAATTCGCTGAGCATGATCGGTTGCAACTATGCAACAAACCCTGTTCCTGAACAGCCGGTTATTACATCGGAAATTGCTGAGCCGATATCTGAGGGGCTATTGCTGGCCTGGGATGGGGGTTCCGAGACTCCGGCGTTCGTTGCGACCGGGATCAACGGATCGCTTGCAAGCAGTACTTTTTATGAGATCGATGATACGGCAGGCTCAACGGATGGAAGCTACGGCAGCGCGTTTTCCACCGCTGCCACCGAGGCATCGGCATTTGCCGTGCGCGAGGTAGAAGGGGCGGATAGGGTAACTTTCACGCTTAAGAATGAAACCGGGCTGCCTTTACGTTTGGATGCCGTTCATTTTGATTATGCCGCATGGTGGGAGGATTCTCCTCATGACATAGCTTTGCTTTATGGATCCGGCGACCTGGAAGGGGTCACCAATCAAACGGATATTCAGACCGTCACGGGACTATCGAGCACGGGTAAAAAGAATAATTACGCCGACTTTGACTGGACGCTCTCCGGACTGCCCGATCGGGTACTCGCACATGGGGAAGTCGTGAATTTAAACCTCGTGGTTTCCAACTCCGGGGCGGAATGGGCCAACGGTGCTTTTGATAACCTGGCCCTATCCGGCGGGACGGTTTCGAATTCTGCCGATACCGTGCTGATTTCGTGGCGGGCGGAGACCGGAACCAAATATGAAGTCATGGAGTCCGCGAACCTGCTTTCCAATGATTGGAACTCCGCATCCGGAATACTCATTGAAAATTCCGGGGATATTTCTGTGCCTGTGGAGCTGAAGACCCCTTCATTTTACCGGCTTGAAATCGAGCCGTAACCGAATTAAATCCCATTTTTTTTTATGCAATGTATGAGGGTATCCCGATTTCAGGGATGCCTTTCTTTGTACGTATGACTGGCGACTGTTGCCGCTCATAAATCGTACTGCTTCACCTCCTACTATCAGTCCCTGGACCCGACCTAGAGGTTCCTCTAGGTGACAGGATCTATAGCCACGCGTTATCTTATCCGAGTAATTGCTGAAAGAAGTGTCTTGGCTGCATGTGTGAGGTATGGGCGGGTAGCCCTGATTAACGTTCATGGGCCAGGTAGTGAAAAAAGAAACCAAACAGGAGAGAAGAGATGAAGAGAGGTATAATAGCATTGTTATGCGCTGTATTACTGGCCGGTGTTGGAGCCGCCCATGGGCAGGTGTTCGTGTATGACTCGGAGAACAATGATTATGTCACCGCGAATAAGGATTTTAGTGCCACACCAACCTCATGGCAGAATTATGAATCCGCACCGGCAAGCGACTATACGGGACCTTCGTTTTCGTATGCCGGCGTGAACTCCGATTCAGTCCAACTTAACCAAGCGAGACTTTTGGCGAATGATCGGCTGCAAATGAACGATAATACCAATTTCCACTATATGGTCGCGTTTGATTTTCCGGCATCCGCGGTGAAAACCATCACGACGCAAGGGTCTACATTTGGTGTCGGGGTGGCGGGTGACGATACCTACCTGATCCTGCATGACAGTACGCAAGGTCCTGCGGATGGGTGGTACGCCACCCTGCTGCACTCGAGAACGACGGTCAGCACATTTGAATATACCGTAGAAGTTGCGGATGCCACGTGGTATGCGTTCACTCCATCCACCGTTAATGGTACGGTTCCGCTCGGAACCATCGGTTCCGTGGTTGATGTATCGATCATCACTGGCGGAACGTTTGATGAGGCCGGGTACTATGCGGATGTTTATGACAATAATGCCGGTGCTATCAACCATTACCTCTGGTCCTTGGTGGTCTATGAACCTTCCGCGGATGCTTCGCTTGAACTCGGGGAATTATTGCCGCTATATGTGGAAGATGCATCCGGTGTAGTGACCGGAACGGTTGCGGTTTCCTACGTTGAAGGAATTCCGGCCACCAACGTAACGATCTCCGCAGTTTCCGTTGTGGATCAGACTCATCCGGGCGCGTTCGCCAATATAACAGCTTTACCGCTGAATCTCATCGCCCCGGCTCCGGCAACGGAAGACGTCTCTATTGAATTCGACAACTCAACAGCGGGGCTTTCAAACGGCCAAACCGCCACCGGCGTGGTGCAGATTATTTGGAACGAAGTCGGTTCAGCTTCCAGTTCCACTTCCAGTGTGCCGGTCAGTGCGACCCGTCTGGCGATTAACCAAGGCAACACCATCGCGATTTTCGACCATACCGGTTCAACTGCAAATCCCGCTCTTCAGGGTTTGGTGACAAGGATCTCCAATGGGTACGGTACGGTAACCGGCCAGGGATCGACCGACGGCAGCTATGGAACGCTTCCGGGCGATGCACGCACCGATGGCGGTTGCTACCGGGTTTCGTTGACCTACCCGGTTGTCTCGGTGGCCATCACCAACGAGACGGGATTCGACTGCACCTTCGATTCGCTCCATTTCGATGCCGCGAAACAGTATGCCAAGGGACTGAAAAAAGTGGAGGTATCGATTTCGGGCGATGTGACCAGCGGTCCGCTTTTCACAAACACCGTGGATCTGACCCAGTTCGCCGGCACGGTCGGTGACTATGACGACTTCGACATCGACCTGACCGGTCTGGCCGACCGCACCCTCGCGCATGGCGAAAGTGCTTTGATCGAATTCACCTTCTTCGACGGCGACCCGTCCAACTCCAATGCGGTTAGTTGCATCGACAATATTGCGCTGCTGGGGTCCGGTTCGAACGGTGCCGGCCTGACGAGGGTGCCCGGCGGATGGATCAGCATGGACATTTCCGGACTCGATCTGGGCTCCAGCCAACTGATCGAAATGTTCTACACCGAAGGCGATTCGGCAACCAACATCGTGATAACCGGTGTATCGTTTGCAGACGAAACGCATCCGGGATCGTTCAGTTTTTCAGGCTCCCTTCCGGTGGAGCTCGCAACGGCGGAAACGACCAACACCATTGTCACGCTGGTATTCGATAACACCGTGGCTAATGTCGCAGCCGGCACCTCCGCCTCCGCGGTGATGGAGCTCACGTGGAATGAAAAAGGGCTGCCGTCCCGTGTCTTCGAGATCAACGTGTATGCCTGGCGTCCGGCCGATGTGCCGTCCACGACTAATGTGATCGCTCTGCTTGATACGGAATTCCTGACTGCAGATGCAGCGGTGAACGGCGTCAAGGCCGTTATGAGTGGAGCCGGAAGTCTCCAATACAATGAACGGGGCTCGGAAGACGGAACCTATGGTTCCATCTCGTCCAATGTGTTGGTTGCCCCGGTCACCACATCCATGTGGCAGCTCAACAATATAAATAACTCGGCCATGCTGACGTTCACCAACACGACCGTGGCCGATACTGTACTTTCGTCGCTCCACTTCGACATCGGCCGCTGGTATGCCGCTTCCGCAGACGGTTTCACGCTCTCCGTTTCCGGAGATGTGACTGCGGATCCGGCGTTGCTGTACTCCAGTCTGACGGTGCTGGGCTTCCAGAACTATGACTTCGATGATCACGATGTTGATCTGACTGGTCTGGCGGATCATACTCTGGCGGCCGGTGAGTTCGTGACCTTCACCGTCACCTTGGATCCCAAGCCAGAGTCACCGTTCAACAATACCTGGATCGACAATGTCGCATTGCTGGGCACCTTCGATGTATTCGGCGGATGGGCGAACGATGAAGGGCTGACCAAAGGCGTCAATGACGGTCCGTATGATAATCCGGATGGTGACGGCAAGGACAACTTCATGGAATTCGCGACCGGCGGCGATCCGCTGGTGGCGGACGGAGCGGCCGCGGCCATGTGGCAGGCTGAAGACGGCGGAACCAACTGGCTCTACCATGTGCATGGACAGCGACAGGATGATGCCAGCCTGACCTACGGTGTAGGTACCAAAGAAAATCTTCAATACGATCCGTCTTGGGATAGCGGCGATGTTGAACAGGTCGGTGCTTTAACAGGTCCCGGTCTCTGGAAGACCATCACCAACCGAACCGATACAGGCGCGACCGCTAAATTCATCGGTCTGGAGGTTCAGCAAAACTAAGTTTCATCATTACTAGCTGTGAAAACAGCGCCCGCCTTGCGGTCTCCTCCGCAAGGCGGTTTTTTGTTTTCAGGGGATGAATGAAGAGGGTGGAGACGTTTTGATGTTGGATTATCTGACTGCGTTTTACCTAGTGGTTTCTACAGTAGTTGTCGTGTGCGCCAGCGTGTATCTTATGTATGGTGTATACGTGTGAAAATCGTGAGTTAGAGGTGACGGGAAATAGACAATGAAAACATGGATGATGATGGCGATACTATCGCTGGGTGCTTCAGCTCTGGCTGAGCGCAGTACGATCAATTTTAATGAAGATTGGCGATTTGCCCGTTTCGGGGCCATGCCGGATGGTTCGGAAAGGGCAGAACCTGAGGGGTTGGAAAGCGCATCGCTCGATGATTCTCAATGGCGGTCACTGAATGTGCCGCATGATTGGGGGATTGAAGGGCCGTTCCGCGATGATCTGCCGAACCGTACCGGTAAACTGCCGTGGGCGGGTATTGGCTGGTATCGGAAAACGGTGGATGCACCGGTCTCTGATGCCGGGAAAAAAATCTTTATCGATTTTGACGGAGCCATGTCTGATTCGAAGGTGTGGCTGAATGGCGAATATGTGGGGGAATGGCCCTATGGCTATTCTTCCTTCCGCCTCGACCTTTCCAATCATTGGAAACCCGGCGAAAAGAATACGATTGCCGTTCGGCTCGACAATAAACCGGAATCTTCGCGCTGGTATCCGGGAGGCGGGATCTATCGCAATGTCCGCCTTGTGAAAACCGAGCCGGTGCACGTGGATCATTGGGGCATTTTTGTAACGACGCCGGATGTTTCGAAAAAAGAAGCAACTATTTCGATTAAAACCGAGGTGGCGGGGGCAGATGACCATACCATTATTCTTCAAGAAATTGTAGAAGCCGGCGTGCAGGGAGAAGGGGCTCATCTTCAAATCAAGGTGGCCAATCCCAAATTATGGAGTCTGGAATCGCCAACGCTGTATACGTTAAAAACCACCGTTAAACAAAATGGGATCGTGGTGGATGTGGTTGAAACCTCATTCGGAATTCGTACCATTGAATATACGTCGGAAGGTTTTTTCCTGAACGGAAAAAAGGTGCGTATGAACGGGGTTTGTCAGCATCATGACTTAGGGCCACTGGGATCTGCGATCAACACACGTGCGATTGAACGGCAGATTGAGATTCTTCAGGAGATGGGGGTGAACGCCATTCGTACCGCCCATAACCCGCCGGCACCCGAGCTTTTGGATTTGTGCGACCGCATGGGCATTCTGGTTCAGGTGGAAGCATTTGACTGCTGGGAAAAGAGCAAAGCACCCAACGATTATGCCCGCCACTTTCCGGAATGGCATGAGAAGGATCTGCGCGCGATGATTAAGCGCGATCGGAACCATGCTTCCGTGGTGATGTGGAGTACCGGAAATGAAACCCGGGAAATGAAGAAAAAGGAAGATGCCCCGGTGTCGCAGATGTTAACGGATATTGCAAAGTCGGAGGACAGCACCCGTCCAATTACGTATGGCTGTAATGCCCCCAATGCCGGATGGAACGGCTTCCAGAAAACGACGGATCTTTTCGGGTATAACTACAAACCGCATCTTTATCAGAAGTTCCGGAACGTGAATCCCATGCAACCGTTCTATGGCAGCGAAACCGCTTCGACGGTCAGCTCCCGTGGGGAATACTTTTTCCCGGTATCCGATGAAAAACATCTGGGACAGGGCGGTGATTTTCAGGTGAGTTCCTACGACCTGACTGCACCGCCGTGGGCTAACAATCCTGATATTGAATTTGCGGCGCAGGATAAATACCCGTGGGTATTCGGCGAGTTTGTCTGGACCGGGTTTGACTATATTGGAGAACCAACACCGTATAATCAGGATAAAACCAATCTGCTGAATTTTTCTGATCCGGCAGAACGGAAACGCATGGAGGAAGAGCTGGAGCGTCTGGGCGGTAATATTCCACCGCGCAGTTCCTATTTCGGCATTGTGGATCTGTGTGGATTTAAGAAAGACCGCTTCTATATCTATCAGGCCCGCTGGCGACCGGAGCTACCCATGGCGCATATTCTTCCGCATTGGAACTGGCCGGAGCGTATCGGCGAAGTTACGCCGGTGCATGTCTATACATCGGGCGATGAAGCGGAACTGTTTTTGAATGGAAAATCGCTCGGACGGAAGAGGAAGGGCGAATTTGAATACCGCCTGCGCTGGGATGATGTGGTGTATGAACCCGGCGAAGTGAAGGTGGTTGCGTATAAGGATGGAAAAATCTGGGCTGAGGATCTTCAGAAAACCACCGGCAATTCAGCGAAACTGGAACTGGTAGCCGATCGGTCGGAAATCGCGGCGGACGGGCAGGATCTTTCGTTTATAACGGTCCGCGTGGTGGATGCTGAAGGGCTCGTCGTTCCGCGTTCTCATAATTCAGTACAATTTAAAATTGAAGGCCCGGGCGAAATTATTGCCGTGGGCAATGGCGATCCAACGAGCCATGAGTCGTTCCATGCTCTGGAACGCAGGGTCTTTAATGGTTTGGCACTGGTGGTCGTTCGTTCCGTGAAGGGCGAAAGCGGTTCGGTGGTGGTGAAGGCTGACTCGGACGGGTTGGCTGCAGGAGAGATTGAAATCGAGGTAAAATGATGAAGTGGATAGTAACCTGTATTTTAATGACCGCAGTTGCGGTTCAGGCGGAAGAACCGTGGCGTTTTCTGCTGTTGGCGGATTGGCATTCTGCGGAAAAATATACGCAACTTGAAAAAGAGACGGATTGGCTGGAGGAAGCCATTGCGGAAGATGTCGCGGTCGTCCGCATGCTGAAGGAGAATTATGGCGGGGAGCTGATTCTGATGCCGGGGGACAGCAACGGCGGGCATTGGGATACGCCGAATTTTATCAAAAATAATTTTCCCGGTGCGATGCCGGAAGAGTCGGTGCTCGAAGCCGGACGGTTATGTTATTCGGGTATGATTGTTTCATTCCGCAAAGGCGGATATTCCAAGCTGATCATGGCCGTGGGCGATCATGAAGTGGGGGATAATCCCTGGCCGCCCGGATCGGATGTTTCGCGCTGCCAGCCGCAGTTCCGTGAATCGTTTGCCAAAGAGTTTAACCGCAATCCCGATGGAGGACGGTTTCTCTATGAAAAACCGATCGGCCAGGCGGCTTCCCGACCGCTGGGCACGAAGTATGAAGAAACGTCCTATGCGTACCGTCATAAAAATATTCTCTTTATCACCCTCGATGCATTTCACCAGGAAGATCCGGATAAAAGCATTGGGCCGGAAGGTTCGGTGACCGGAACGATTACCGGCCCGCACCTCCAATGGTTGGAAGAGGTGCTGAGCGAAGCGCGCAAGGATGCAGGCATTAAACACATTCTGGTGCAGTCACATCTGCCGGTGATCTATCCGGTGCGCAAGGTAAACAGCAGCGGCATGCTGATGGACGACGATATCCGGAGCCCGTTCTGGCAGCTGCTCCGCAAATACAAGGTGGACATCTATTTTGCCGGAGAGGTTCATGCCAACACCGTGACCAAGGATCCGGGGTCGGATGTGATTCAATTGGTGAGCCGCGGTAATTTTTTCAATAATTTCCAGACGCTGGATATTTCGGACGATCGGATCGAAGTCATCTGTTATAACCAGCTGGGCGCGAAACCACAGGATGGCGACTATGAAGTTTCCGGCCGCCTGGTGATTGATAAATCCGGCGGTGTCCCCGTTTTTGAAAGCGATGGTGAGTTGGCGGTGCTGAATCCTGGTGATCGGCTGTATCATTTTGATTTCGAAGAAAAACTTCCGCTGGCGGAAAATCCGATCATGGGAACCGTGGGCCGGAAAAAGGAAGATCCGTTTAAACTGCGCGGCGTTACCTGTTCCGACATTTTTCCTAACCTCGGAAGTTTCGGGCCTCATTACAGCGGTCTGACCGATGGCGTGGAGCAGGTGCCGGGTATGATTGGAAAAGGCGGGCGGTTTACGGGCGACAGCCGGATGGGCGTTTTTGCGATGGGTCCGCTTCATGGAACGCATGCTGTTTCGTATGCCCTGTGGCTGAAAACCACCGCAGCGGAAAAACAGATGCTGATCAACACGGGTTCCATCTGGAGCAAGGAGTTGAAAAACTTTATCAACCTGAACCTGAATGACGGCGTGCCGGAAGCAATGATTTCGGATCGGCAGTGGCTGTCGGCCAAAGGCGTTAAGCTGAACGATGGGAAGTGGCATCATGTGGCCATGAGCATGCCCGGCAATGGCTGCAAACTGTCTGAAGTGCAGCTTTTTGTGGATGGAAAACCGGTTAAGACCGAGCTTACCGGAAAAGATGCCCATCTGTTCTTTAATCAGGCGGTTCGCCTGGGTATCGGCGGGTTGAACTACAGCAATAAAGGCTTCGATAAATTGCCGGTAAAACCGTTTGTCGGCGAGCTGGATGAAGTCTCGGTCTGGGCACGCAGTCTTTCCGCAGATGAAGTGAAGCGGGCGATGAAACTGAAAGCAGGGCAGGAACTATGAAGCGCCGGAATTTTAACCGACTGATCAGTGCCGCGGGCCTTGCTGCCATGGGGCAGCATACGCTGGCCGGAAAAGCGAAGCAGCCGAACCTGCTGATTATTCATACGGATGAGCATAATTTCCGAACACTGGGATGCTACCGGGATCTGATGACGGATGATCAGTCCTATGTCTGGGGTAAAGGGGTGAAAGTAGAAACGCCGCACCTGGATTCGCTGGCGCGGGATGGTGCCATTGCAACGAGTTATTATGCGGCCTCGCCGGTCTGTACCCCTTCTCGGGCATCGATTATTTCCGGGCTGTATCCGGTGCATACGGGCTCTCCGGTAAACGATATGCCGCTGAATGATGACCTCGTTACCTTTGCGGAAGTGCTGAAGCGGAACGGCTATGCCACGTCATACGTCGGAAAGTGGCATCTGGATGGCGATGCCAAGCCCGGTTTTGCCCCGGCACGGAAATTCGGATGGGACGATAACCGTTATATGATTAATCGCGGGCATTGGAAGATGCTGGAAAAAGACGGGAATACCGCAAAATTTGTCGGCTCGTTTAATGAAAAAAATAATCAGTACAAATTTGATATCAACGATGCGGATGAATTGTCATTTACAACCGATTTTCTGTGTGACCGCACCCTGGAGATTATTGAACGGGATAAAACGAAACCGTTTTGTGTGATGGTTTCGATTCCCGATCCGCACGGGCCCAACCATGTGCGGAAACCGTACGATACGATGTTTGCGGATATGCATTTTGAGAATCCGCACACGATGGATGCCTCGACAGAAGAGACGGTTCCGGGCTGGAGTTCAATTAAAGGAAAAAACTCGGCGGAAAAAGGCCTCAAGCAGGAGCAGATGCAGTGGTATTTCGGGATGGTGAAGTGCATCGACGACAATGTGGGCCGTATTCTGAACTACCTGGAATCGCAGGGGCTGGCTGATAATACGATTGTCGTCTTTACGTCCGACCACGGCGATCTGATGGGCGAACACAAAAAACATAACAAAGGCGTTCCTTTTGAAGCGTCGGCAAAGATTCCATTCCTGATTCGCTGGCCGGGTCATATTCCGTCCGGGAAAGTGGTGCGGTCAGCGCAGAGTAATATTGATTTTGCCCCGATGGCGCTTTCGATGACGGGCGTGAAAACCGGCTGGCCGGACTTTCATGGTCGCGATACCTCGGGCGATTATTTGAGCCCTGAAAAAGACGTTGGCGATGATCGTGTGGTGTACATCACCAATGCGGGCAGCCGATGGGTGGCGGCGGTGAATCGGCGCTATAAGCTCGTTCTTTCGCCGAGCGATGATCCGTGGTTGTTTGATTTGAAAAAGGATCCGGACGAACTCATCAATTTTTATACGCATCCGGAATACAAAGAAATCGCTGAAAAAATGCAGGCCGAGCTGATGGCGCAAATGGAACGGTATGCCGAACCGGCACTGGCCAACGGTAACCTGATTTATGAAACCGGCGGTTCTGCTCCACAGCAGGAAAATAAGGCCCTTTCTTCAAGTGAAGGTTATGTGGTCGACAGCGGTCCGCATGCGGTGAAGGGCGAGCCGGGGCAGTGGGCGCGGGCGATTACCGTTCCGGGCGGAACCTTTGAAGCGAATACCGCGTATGAGCTGGCAGTGGAGTGGGAGTCGAAAGGCCTCGATGCCGGAGCCGCTTTTTTTGCCAATTTTCTCGATCCGAAAAACAAGAAAGCTAAGCAGACGGAAACCTGGACGGCGGTTGTCGGAGAAACCGGAACATTGAAGGCCGTACTTAAGACCTCGGGTTCCAAGGGTTGGACATTACACGTTGGTGTTCGCGATGGCGGAGAACTGTTGGTGAAACGAATTAAAATCAAGAAGAAGTGAGCTCTGGTATGAAAACAATACTTTTTGGAATGCTGATGATGGTGGCTGTGGCAGGTGCTGTTGCGGACAAGCCCAATTTGATCGTGATTATGTGTGATGATCTGGGCTATGCGGATGTGGGGTTTAATGGATGCACGGATATTCCGACGCCCAATATAGACCGTATTGCGGATAACGGGGTTCGCTGTACCAGCGGCTATGCGCCGTATTCTGTCTGCGGACCGAGCCGGGCCGGGTTTATTACCGGCCGTTATGGCCAGCGTTTCGGATTTGAGCGAAATCCACAGCATCGCGTGGATGATCCGAATATGGGGGTTCCGCTTTCGGAACGGATGTTTTCCGAAGTGCTTAAACCCGTTGGATACACCTCCGGTATTGTGGGGAAGTGGCATCTGGGAGCGCACGAAACGCTGCATCCGCTCGCGCGCGATTTTGACTACTTCTATGGTCATCTCGGTGGAGGCCACCGCTTTTTCCCGGAAGACCTGACAATTGAAGGGCATGGGAAAAATGAAGAAGAGAGTTACCGGACCAAGATTCTGCACAATCACGAAATGGTGGAGACGAGTAAATATCTTACCGATGAATTTTCTGATGCCGCAGTTGAATTTATTGGTCAGAGCAAAGAGCAACCGTTTTTCCTGTTTCTCTCCTATAACGCACCGCATCTTCCATTGCAGGCGTCGGACGAGTATTTAGATCGTTTTCCGACTCTTGAAGGTAAACGGAAAGTTTATGCGGCCATGGTGAGTGCGGTGGATGATGGAGTCGGGCAGGTTTTCCAGAAGTTGGAAGAGCTGAATCTGATGGAAGATACCATTATCTTTTTCCTGTCCGACAACGGGGGCCCTGAACCGAAAAATGCTTCGGATAACGGGCCGTTGCGCGGGAGCAAAGGTGATTCATGGGAAGGCGGTTTCCGGGTGCCGTATGCGGTGCAGTGGAAAGGCGTGCTTCCAGAGGGCGTTGATTATGATCACCCGGTGAGTTCGCTCGATATTCTTGCAACGATTACGGAGCTGTCCGGCGCATCAGAGGATCCGGCGCGTCCGTTGGACGGGGTGAATCTCATTCCTTATCTGACCGGCAAGAAGAGCGGTGCGCCGCATCAGGCGATTTACCTGCGCAAATTTGACGGTCAGAAATATACGGTCCGGAGCGGAGATTATAAACTGCATACCCAATGGCATGGAGATGCGCCACGGCTCTATAACCTGAAAGATGATATCGGGGAGGAGCGTGATGTGGCCAACCAGAATCCGGAAAAGGTCCAGCAGTTGCAGCAACTCCGTGCGCAGTGGGATGCGGAGCTGATCGAGCCGGCCTTTCTCGGCCTGATTCATACGCCGGAGTGGCAGGCCAAGATTAAGAAAAATCAGCAGTCATCAAAAAAGAAAGGGACATCTTCCTGGGACTGGTTTGCCGCGCTCGATCTGAATAAAGACAATGGAGTCACATTAGAGGAATGGATGGATTGGGGCGCGTTAAATGCGAAACGCAAGGGCGAGTCCTACAATGAATCGCGGCAAAAGGAATATTTCCTGGGGCGCGATGAAAACGGGAATGGCATCATTTCGCGTGAAGAACTAATAGCCAAAGCGGGGAAATAATATGAAAGCGATTTTGATTTTACTATTCTCCTGCAGCATCACTGTGGTCCTGGCCTCGGAGCGACCGAATATTCTCTTCATTGCCATCGATGATATGAATGACTGGACTGGGTTTCTCGGCGGCCATCCGCAGGCGCAAACCCCGAGTATGGATCGTCTGGCGAAGAAGGGGGTGAATTTCACGAATGCGCACTGTTCAGCTCCGGGATGTTCTCCAAGCCGGAATGCCTTGCTCTATGGCGCGGAGCCGTTTAATTCCGGGCTGTATGCTTTTTATGATCAGGAAGGTTTTTCCAACGAAGTGCTGGAGGGCTATACGTCGTTGCCGGAGCTGTTCAAAAACAATGGGTACAACACCTATGGATCGGGAAAGATTCACCATCGTCGTGAACCTACGGATGCAGAATGGACAGAATTTCATGAGCCGCCGAAAACCAATCCGCTGAAGTTTGATGATGTTGAAGGGTATATTCAGGGTAAGAAAGGTAAGATGCGGTTTTCCCCTACGCTGAACCCTCTTGAAGATCATACGGATTATAAGAATACTTCGTTCGGTGTGGATGTGCTGAGTCGTGAACATGAACAACCGTTCTTCCTGGCCGTGGGCATTGTTCGTCCCCACCTGCCTTTCACGGCGCCGAAACAGTTTTTCGATCTGTATCCCATGGAGGTGGAGCCCCCGCGAATCAACCCGACCGACCATTCGGATATTCCAAAGGTTGGAAAGGCCATGGCGAAAGTGGGGGATGATAATAAATTCAAAAAGGATAAGGCCTGGAATAAAGTGCGCAGAGCCTATCTGGCGTGTGTCTCCTGGGCCGATTTCAATGTGGGTCGTCTGATCGATGCGCTGGAAGAAAGTCCTTATGCGGATAACACCGTGGTGGTTCTATGGTCGGATCATGGCTATGGCATGGGCGAGAAAAAACACTTCCGTAAATTTGCCCTGTGGGAAGAGACCACCCGGGTGCCGTTCATCTTCTGGGATGCCCGTGAAAAGAAAGCGGTTGCGGGCAGGGAAGTGCAGGATGGTGTTTCGCTGATTAACGTCTACCGCACACTGGCGGAAATTTCCGACCTGGACGTGCCTGAAAAAGCCGATGGGTTCAGTCTGGTTCCTCAGCTGAAGGATCCATCCGCGCCCGTCGAGGGTCAGGCCATTTGCACCTGGGGCAGGGGAAACTATACCGTGCGAACCCGCGACTGGCGCTATACCCGTTACTATGATGGCGGCGAAGAGTTATATGATCATACCAAAGACCCCGATGAATGGACCAATCTGGCCAATAACCCGGAATATGCCGATGTGAAGACCAGACTTTCCGCCAAACTTCCACAACAGGAAGTGCCGATTATTATGGAGGGCCTCGAGGGGTGGAGCATTCCATACAGCGCCGACAAAAAACTAGAACCGAAAAACAAAGGAAACTAATTGATGATGAATAAGTCATTAAAAGCCATGGTCCTGGGGGGGCTGGTTGGCGTGGTGTCCGCAGCGGAACGGCCGAATGTGGTTCTCATTGTCTGTGATGATCTTAATGATTATATCACCGGGATTCAGGGGCAGGCGGGGCATCCGCAAACCCTCACACCCCATATGGAAAAACTGGCTTCTTCCGGTGTGGCGTTCAGGAGAGCCTATTCAAACCATCCAGTCTGTGCACCATCCCGTTCGAGTTTTCTTACCGGTATTTATGGCCATACATCCGGCAATCTTTTCTGGAATAAATGGTTTCAGAATCCAGTACTGAAGAACTCCCGCAGTCTGATGGATCATTTTAAGCAGAACGGCTATCACGTGGTCGGTTCCGGCAAAATGATGCATCATGGAAAGCCCGATGAGTGGAGCGAGTTCAAGTATAAAGCCGACTATGGCCCGATGGCGTATGACGGTGAAAAACGGGTGGCCCATCCGGGCGTGCCGAAGCCGTTCTGGGATATCGGTTCTGTCGATGGATCCTGGGGGGCGCTTGAAGATATTCCTTATGCGGACGAGGACAAACCGGGATCCGGCTGGATCTATGGGGACTGGAGTAAACTGAAAAGGTTTAATCCTGAAACCGATCTGACTCCCGATGAAATGAATGCAGAGTGGGCGGTGAATCAGATTGAATCATTTTCAAAACAGGATGGAGACCAGCCATTCTTTCTAGGCGTAGGTTTTATCCGTCCGCACACTCCGCTGCATGTGGCGAAAAAATATTTTGAAATGTTCCCGCTGGATGAACTTGAGATGCCGCTGATTAAGGATGGCGATGCGGACGATACGCACTATCGTGAAATTTTCGATCCCGGGCATAAGGGCCTACGCTATTACAAGACCCTGATGGACTCCTATGATGGGGATAAGGAACGGGCCATTAAAACCTTTACCCAGGCATATCTAGCCTGTGTAGCCGCTGTTGATGAGTGTATTGGTGACGTTGTTGAGGCCATTGATAACAGTCCATACAAGGACAACACCATTATTGTCGTTACTTCTGATCATGGTTGGCAGATGGGGCAGAAGGATTATCTATTTAAAAACTCTCCCTGGGAGGAAAGCTGTCGAGTGCCGTTGGTTGTACGTGCGCCGGGTGTGGCAAAAGCCGGACGAGTTGCAGAGCATCCGGTTTCGCTGATCGATCTTTACCCGACCCTCGTAGATCTCTGCGGCCTTCCGAAAGAAACCCGCAAAAATAAAAACGGGGCTCCATTGGATGGATATAGTGTTCGTCCGTTCCTGGAAAATCCCCAGAGTCGTACCTGGGAGGGACCGGAAGGGGCGCTTTCCATGATTTAT
Organism: Pontiella desulfatans; assembly: GCF_900890425.1. Lineage (NCBI taxonomy): Bacteria > Pseudomonadati > Kiritimatiellota > Kiritimatiellia > Kiritimatiellales > Pontiellaceae > Pontiella > Pontiella desulfatans. Next base: position 1,033,617 of record NZ_CAAHFG010000003.1, read on the forward strand.
GTCGGCGAGCTGAACAAAGGGTTCTCCTCAGAAGATAAAAATATGCTCAAAAATCAGCACTGGAGCTACCGCACCGAACGTTGGCGCTATATCCGCTACTTTGATGGGGTTGAAGAGCTCTATGATCATGAAAGCGATCCGCGTGAATGGACCAACCTGGCCGGTTCGCCGGAACATGCTGCGATCAAGAAAAAACTACATCAGCAGATACTGGAAATCACCGGCCCGCTTGACCGAAAAACACCGACTCAGCAGACCGTTTCATCAAAACCGAAAAAGAAATGGAACTGGTTCGGCACATTGGATACCAATAAAGATGGCATAGTCACCGAAGGCGAATGGCTGACCTGGAACAAAAAGTCTGCCGTTAAAAAAGGCGATTCCTTCAACGAAGCCAAACAGAAAGAATACTTCGCTGCACGCGATGCAAATGGCGATGGTCAATTGACCCGTAAAGAGCTGGAAGAGAGCCTGAAATAGGAAAGTAACTGCGATAACTAGTCCACGGAAAGAATCCGGATGGAGAGGTTCGAAATCCTGTTCGGGAAACTGGGGTTGCGGAAGGGCCTAAGTTCGCATTACCATCCTGTAAGGAGTGCCGATCAAGACGGTTGTTCAAAAAGCGAAAAACGGGTCATATTGACCCGCTTCCGCACTTTTTTGTTGCAACCCATTGCTATAGCGAATGTTAACTTTTGGAATTCTAAGTTCGCATTACCATCCACTTTAAGCTGCATTTAAACCATGAAGCGCGTTGCATGTCGTTTCTTTATCAACCTTGTAATCAATATGATACATGAATGTGTCTGGGTGTCAATAAGCGGTGCAACTTTCTGAAAAACGGTGAGTTTTGCTGGGCAAAACCCGAAGTTTCCTGCGCCTACCCCCAATCTTAAACCACGGATCGGTGAACTTAAGGTGGAACCTGCGGTTCCCTGTTCCGTGTTCTGGCGGCCAACGAGCCGCCCTTCCATGATGCCGTCGCGGAGCGGAGCCCGTCCCCGAAGGGGCGGCCCGGAGGGCCGAGGGCGGAGCGCAGCGACGGCATCACTTGCGATCATGTTCTGACTGCTCCTTCCATGAATACCTCGGCGGGGGTGCGTTTGTCCAGAGCGCTGTGCTTCCTCTCGTGGTTGTAATATTTAAAATAGCTGTCAAGGCCCCGATGCAACGCATGCCCGTCGGCATAGCATGCGGGATAGATTTTCTCATACTTCACCGACCACCACAGTCGTTCGATGAATACGTTGTCCAACGCCCGGCCTCGCCCGTCCATGCTGATGGTGATGTTCTCGTTTAACAGGACACCGGTGAAGGCGTTCGAGGTGAACTGGCTTCCTTGGTCGGTGTTGAATATCTCCGGATTCCCCTGCGTCAGCGCACGCTCCAGCGCATCAACGCAGAACGTGCTCTCCATGGTGCTTGAGAGCTCCCAGGCGAGCACATAGCGGCTGTACCAGTCGATTACGGCGGTCAGGTACATGTATCCATGCCGCATCGGGATGTAGGTGATGTCCGTACTCCAAACCTGGTTCACCCGTTCGATGTCCACATTGCGCAGCAAATAAGGGTAGATCTTGTGCCTCGGGGCGGGCTTGCTCGTGTGCGGACCGGGCGTGATGGCCTGAATCCCCATCAGCTGCATGAGGCGGGCGACCCGCTTGTGATTGACATCATAGTCTTGATCACGCAACCAGTCCGTCATGCGTGGATAGCCGAACTCCGGATGCCGGAGATACTGCTCGTCGATCAAACGCATCAGAAGCAGGTTCTCCGGCGTTTCCGGGGCGGGGTCGTAGTAGAAGCCCGATCTGGGGACGCCTGCGAGCCTACACTGCCGCCGAACCGAATAATCGGTGCCGGGCTCCACCCAGCTGCGGCGCGTTGAAAGCGGCAGGCTCATAGCTTTTTTTCGAGCCACTTCACGTCCATCTTCAGACGCCCGATCTCTTCGTAAAGTGGAGCCGTAAGCTCTTCTTCCGTTTGAGCCTGCTTCTTTTTCCCCGATGCAAAAAGATCCGGCGCATTCGAAAGCAACTGCTTCTTCCAATCCGAAATCTGGTTCGGATGGACCTGATATTCCGATGCCAGCTCCGCCAATGTCTTCACGCCCTTGATGGCCTCAATCGCCACCTTGGCCTTGAACTTGTCCGTGAATGTTCTTCGTTTTCTTCCCATTTCCATGCGTCCTTTTGTACCATGTTGAGGACGCAGGTTCCACTTAAGCCGGTGGTCCGAAAATCGGGGTTAAGCGCATCCCCCGAAGTTTTACAGAGCCATTTTTGATGAATTGAGAGTTTCTGAGAATTCGTTCGCGGGAAACGCCGATGATGAATACGGCGAGATCCATATCCAGAAAATGGACAGTGGTCTCATGCCTCTGGTATTCCGGAATGACCACTCTCCGATTTGAACCTGTCAGCTCAGCGGATAAAGCAATAGAGTCAGATATATTGGTTCCAATATATAGCATCTTTCATACGGGTTTATGGGTATTGCTCCCACAGAGGTTGTCAAAAGGCTCCAGGCGTTGATCGAAACACCGGTGTTTCAGAGCACCAGTGACATTTCCGGAGCCTTCTCTTTTTCGCGGAAGCTGCGTAAAATATTACATGCTCTCTACTGCCATTGGCCCGAGGACGCCCATGTTGAAGAAAACGGCTCGCCGGATAGTTGGGCTTCTACCATTGGACGGAAGAAACCGTGAAGAATACGGATTACTTCTCGAAAGCTGGCTGGAGCGATGTCCTCAAGTTCCTGCTTGCGGACAAAGGCGGCCCATTGTTCTTCTTTCCCGAATGATTCCGGGAATTCTTCTAAAAAGAAACGAGGGTTCAGGTCGAGCGGGGTTTCGCGCTGTTCAAAGGTGGCAACACAGGCTTTTTGCAGTTCTTCTCCGGCAATTTCCTCATGCTGGATGATATTCCAGACATCGTAAAAATCTTTCATGCGGCTGTTGAGCTCGCCCAGTTTGATCATCGCCTCAAATTTTTCGGCGATTACGGTCAGTTGGTGATAGCACCGCAGTTCCGGAGCAGGGAAGTCCAGCAGGGTGGGTACGGTTGCCTCAATAGCACCGGGAACCAACGCATCGCCGAATCCGATGTCGATTTGTATTGGAATGCGACTTTGCCCGATAAATGCAAACCCCCGAATCCGGACGCCTTCATAGTCGGCATCTTCTTTAATCCGTTCCGCCCGAATGTTGTCGCTGTCAAATTCGATACCGTCCCCTTCAACATGGGTCTTGCAAATCTCTTGGACGATGGCTGTCAGGTTGTCCAGCGAGTTTTCCGTGAAGCCGAGCAGATCGATGTCTTTGGTGCTGCGCCGGCCATAGTCCGGTTCCCAGACCATGAAAAGAAGGGCGCCTTTCAGGACGAAATTTTCCGAATGCTCCGATTTTGAAAGCCGGTAAAGAAAGCGCTCCATGGCATAGCGGGAAAGCAGACGGTTGAAGTTTTCTCCATGCTCTTTTGCATAATTGCGCAGGCGTTGGAAAACGGAGTGAGCAAGGTTGCTGGGAGTGGGGTTGCTCATACAATGGCCTCCATGTAAGGGCGCATTACATTATACATACGGCAGGCTTTTGCGGCTTCGACCAGTTCATCGGCAGTGGCTTTTCGATCCCTCCAGACTTCTTTAAGAGCTTCGAGGGCTACATCCATGCCGATTTTGTTGCGGAATTTAAAACAATCCGCGACGGTTTTTGCCGGACTGTAGACCTTTAGAGGTACCCCGTTTTCAATATGTTCCTGTATGCCGAACGAGTAGGCGGTTCCTGTGACATAGGTGAGATTAAGCGGGTATTCGACGGTCGGCTTCCATGTGCTTTTGGGAACACTGATCCAGATGACATGTGGGCTTTGGGTTCCGATGTTGTGAAAGGACAGGGCCGACAGCAGACAGAATACGGCGCTGGGAATGCGCTTGGCGACTTCTTGCAGTTCGTAGTTCTGGGTGATTGGCGCATCGGTGCGTGCATACAGCCCCCTTGATCGTCTTTCAAGCTGGCCGGATTTACACAGCATTGAAAGGTAAGCACGCGGGATTCCGACGGCCTCTACATCACGCGGACGGATAATTCCCCTCTGGTCTGCCAGTTTCAGTATCTGTTCTGTTCGCTTCATTATGATTTTCCGTTTCCAAGGTATATAATCACAAGTAACTTGGATTAGCAAACATTGGTTTTGCTTAAATTTAAGTGATGATGACGGCCGCGGTTGAGATCGTTATGGAGTACTATTTCAAACCCCAGCGCGCCCAGTTAAAACAAGCCCTCCAACGCAACATGCCCAGCATGCTTACGTTCGGGGTAGCCCCGCCCGCAGAAGCCGCCGCCGTATTGCGAACTGCCATTTCAAAAAACTGGAAAGCGACAATAGAAAAGCATTGAAGCTTTTGGAAGGGGTGTCGGATCAATAATGGTTTTCAGTGACTCTCGGATTTGAGCTTGTTAATCTCTTGGTCGGGGTGTTCAAGCCCCTCCGGACCCACCACTCTTTTGTTTCATCTTGTCCAATGTTTACAGGGGTTTGGTACATATTTTGCGCTTCGTCCCTCTCCTTGATAGCCCCTGATATTTTACGCAAAAACCCGATCTTTGACCAAAGAAGTGGCAAAGAAGTGGCAAAGATTTTGGCCGCACCCAACGCGGGGGAATCAACGGCAAGCACGATGCCGATCCGTAGATCCCGTAATGGCGGGCAAAAAAGTCAGTTCCTCGAGAGGAAGCCTTCGATTGTTTCCATCAGTAGCTTGGCCAGTCGGTTCAGCAGGAAGATGTCCTCTGGACGGGCCTGCTTCAGTTCCAGCGTTTCCAATACGCCCCGATGCTGCAGCATCAGATCCTCGGCCGGCAAGCGGGAGGTTTCCGCCTCGTTGCCGAAGCAGTAGGGCGAAAGGTAACGCTGTCATGCAGATTGCGGTGGGCGCAGCAACGCGGGTCCGACGGCAGGATAAAGTCAAGGGAACGCCCCTCCCGGACAGAGACATAGAGATCTTCATATGCGCGGTAGCCGCAGATCGGCTCTCCCCGCCAGGATTGACTTAGCACAAATCCTAACATAGAAAATGGGATTCGTATGTGGGGGCACGTCACAACTGCCATGAAGAGCGTTTCACAAGAGAAAATGGGAAAGAGTGTTGGATGGAATTCGTTTCTGTAACACATGTATGCAAATGAACAGCGTATCTTCCAGATTGGACGTGATGCTAAGACGCATCGTTTTGGCTATGGCCGCTTTGTTGGCCTGGCCCGTTTCGCTGTACGCGGCTTCTTTGGATTCTGAGAACGAGGTGCTTGCTGCGCCCGATAAGCAGCCGATTATCTGGAGGATCCCGCGGGAACGCCGCGAGCTGATGGAAGAATCGGACCGGCTGCGTGAGGAGCTTGCCGGGCTGCCTGCTTTCTCGGAATCACGCCAGATCGACAGCTACGGTTTCCATGGGGGATATCTCCCCGTGCTGGAAGAGCTTCCGGAAGAGCCTCGATGGACCGTGGACGTGCAGTTTGGGGAGAAAGCCGAGCTGGAGCATATTTTTCTGGTTCCGGCGATAGACCCGCGCTTTAGCGGAATACGATCCTACGGCTTTCCCCGACGTTTCCGTGTATCGGTCGTTCTGTCAGATGGCACTGTTTCCCCGGTGTCGGAGTTTCTGGAAAGAGATGCGCCGGATAACGACTATGTACCGCGCCGGATAAAGCTGGATGAACCGGGCGGAGCAATAATCCGTATCGAGGTTTATCAGGGGGCGGTGGAGGGCGAAAAAGAATATTTTGCCATGGGTGAAGTTATTGGTGTTTCAAATGATAACATTTGGAGTGCCGAGCAGGTGGAGGTCAGCCGATCTTTTGAGTCAAAGCCGTATTGGAGCAGGGATTACCTGATTGATCAAAAGACCGGTCTCGGTATGCCGCTGGGTGCTGCTGTGCAGAACCCGGCTTTTGATGCAGATCATGATTTTATCACGGAGTTGAATAATGAACCTGAGTCACCGCTTATCATTGCGCTTCATTTGGGAAGAGCCCGGTGGGTGGGATGGGTTTCGCTGTTCCCTCCAAAGGCACCGGATGGGGGCGTGGTTCCCGGCTTCGGTTTCCCCGGGGAAGTGGAATTTTTCATGGTCGATTCATTGCCGGAGTCCAGAGAAATGATTGGCCGGCGGACTCCCTATTTATGGGACAAAGGCAATCCCGGCGACAATATGGTCCGCATTCCCCTCTACTCTCAGAAGGGTCGTTGGCTGCTGCTTAAATTCAACGATCTTGCAGAACAAGATGGACGGAATTTTTTGGGGCTGGGTGAGATCGTTGTACACCAGAGAAACGAACTCCTGGCCATAAAAGACATACATCTGCTCGGCTTCCCCGCGGGGGCGCAGGAGATCGCTTCACGGCTGGTGGATGGGCTGGTCGGGGGACGCTCCGTCCTGTCAATGCGGGACTGGTTTGGGATAATCGACCGGCAATACCGACTAAATGCTGAATTGCAACGTGCTGTTGCGAAGGAAGCTGAGCTTGGGGCGCAATGGGAGATGTTTTTGCGCCGTTTGTGGATCGTGCTGGCGGCGGCGATTTTAATGGCGTTGGCGGTTGCTATCGTCTCGCGGCGAATCAGTCTCCAGAAGCTCCGGCTTCGTCTTGCAGAGGAGCATCATCAGACCGAATTGGAGCAGTTGAAACTTCGCTTTTTTACCCATATTTCGCATGAACTTCGAACACCGCTATCGGTGATCCAGGCGCCGATCGAGCGCGCGATCAAGGCGGTTTCGGATCAAAAACTGAAAGACTACCTGAGTATGGCACTCAGAAATGTCGGTGAGCTGCAGCAATTGGTGGAGCAGATTCTTGAGCTGCGTCGGATTCACGACGGGAAGATGCGCATCGAAACCCGGCAGGTGGATGTGGTGAAACTGGTTGGCGGGATCGTGGACTCATTGATGCCGCTGGCTTCCGGTCAGGATATAGAACTTGTATTTGAGCCGAAAATGGAACACGCCTCTGTTTGTACGGATCCGCATGCACTTAAACGGGTGTTGGGTAACCTGACCGGCAATGCACTCAAGTATACCCCGGCAGGCGGGCGTGTTCTGATCGGACTTTCCATGGACAAACAAAATCTGGTTTGTTCCGTCGAAGATACCGGGCCGGGTATTTCGGAGGAGGATCTTTCTCATATTTTTGAGCAGCACTTCCGCGCGGAATCGGCGGTTTCGGCGCATGTGCCCGGTTCCGGGATCGGGCTGGCACTGGTTCAGGAACTGGTTGAGCTCATGTCCGGTACTGTACGGGTGGAAAGCCCCGTGGCCGATGGGCGGGGAACGAGGTTTGTGGTGAGTTTTGCGTTAGCAGGGCAGGTGAATAATGAAAAAGCATAAGGAACATTCGGAGCAGGTTTTAGTGGTCGAGGATAATCCGGACCTGCGAATGGTCCTCGAGACTGAACTCGAAGACGACTATGAGATTCTGACGGCCTCGAATGGCCGCGAAGGGCTGGAACTGGCGCTGCTGCACCTGCCGGATCTGGTCATCGCCGACATTATGATGCCCGTTATGTCCGGGATCGAGCTGTGCAGCGCACTCAAGGGCAATGAACTTACCAACCACATCCCGGTTGTGATGCTGACGGCCCGTGACAAGGAAAGCGAGCAGGTCGAAGGACTGGAGGTCGGTGCTAACGACTATATAACCAAACCGTTCTCCATACCGATTTTGAAGATGCGAGTTAACAATCTGCTGGAATCCCGCCGGAATTTTCGCGAACGCATGATGCGCCAATGGAGGGACGGCGGGTTGAGGGAGACCTCTCCAGCTCCTTTTGAGGATCCGCTCGTGAACCGTGCCGTCGAACTGATCCTTCAGCATATAGACGATTCCGCTTTTGGGGTCGAAGAGCTGGCGCAGACGATGAATCTGAACAGTCGTACCCTGCAACGCAAGCTGAAGGTCTTGACGGATCAGACTCCTCGGGAATTTATCCGTTCTATCCGCATGCGAGAGGCACATCTACTGTTACGTACGGGGGAGCTCAGTATTTCGGAGGTTGCCTTTCAGGTAGGCTATCGGGAGCCGACTCATTTCAGCCGCAGCTTTAAACAGGTGTTCGGTATCTCCCCCTCGCAGCTGCGTGATCGCGGGCAGGAATAATCATATCCACAGTTCCGGATCGCTCTGGAATCATAGAATCATTCTCCGCTGGGCCTCGGCGGCTGCTAAATGGATACCCTGCTGCGTCCCCCGCCATTTCGTATGAGATAATATGAAAAGCCTTCCGGCGGTTTTTGTCGCGTAATGGTCTGTCTTTTGTCGGGTACGGGTTAACGCATTTTTGACCCACGGTGCTAGTTTGTTGACCCTGTAGTAAATCAAAGGGTTGTTTGCTGGTAATGAGATCCATGCACTTCTGGTGGGGATCATTGCAGGCAGAAATGAGTACAAAACACGCATAATAGTCCGACAACAAGGAGGTACATGATGAGGAAAACAGGTTATATTTTGATTGCTTCGGTTTTAATGGCTGGGCTGGCTTCGGCGCAGATCTGGTCGGAAGATTTTGATCCGGCTCCGGTGCTGAATGAAGATGGATTCGGTGAGATCACCAATGAGTGGTCGACCGGGCAATGGATTCATACCAAGGCTTCGAATGTCTCAAATGTTGTGGAAGGTGTGACCAACCTGGTTCTCCAGTTAAGAAGCGATGGTGGATCCAATGTGGGTGATACCGAGGGGGCCGGCATTTCATTGGATGGCAGCCTGTTCTCTTCCGCCGGCACCTACGCCGTTGAAGTCGCGGTTCTTTCGGATTCGAACAGTGTCGGGGCATTGGGCGTAAGTATTTATGATGCCGATATCGGTTCCGGCGGAACCAATAGCTACCGGCTGGATACGAAAATGAATTTGAAGAATGTCTGGCTCGATGTGAATGCTGTCGGTGATGCCTCGGCCACGCTGCTGACTCAGGCCAAGCTCGTTGCCGGCACCACCAATCAGGTTGTCTTTTCCTATGACGGCAGTGGCGATGTGGTTCTGATGCTGGGGGCCATGCAACGCTGGGTTGACGTCCAGAGTCTTCTTAAAATTGATGATATCAGCGTGGATGTGGCAGCCGCCAACAATGCACCGGTCTTTTCCGCCGATTCTATCACCAATCTGGCGGCGGGAGCGGAGGGGGCGGCCTACAGCGACACCATTGCCGGCACGGCGACGGATGTCGATCCGGATACAATTTCCTATTACAAGGTTTTCGGCCCAGACTGGCTGGTTGTTGCCTCCGACGGCTCCCTTTCGGGAACTCCGCCTAACGGAGCAGATGGACTTAACCGGTTCGAAATCTGGGTGACCGATGGAAATGGCGGCTACGACGGCGTCGATCTCGAAATCACCGTGACTGATACCCTGAACAATCCCCCGGTATTCACTTCAGATCCGATTTTAAAGAAGTTTGCCTTCGTCGACCTGGCCTACAGCGAATCGATGAGTGTGGACGTCTTCGACAACCAGGGTGACCCGATCACCTTCGCCAAGGTGGGTTATACGGGTTTCGGGGCGGACTGGCTGCAGATCAGTACAAATGGCACGCTGACCGGTACGCCCACAGGTGAAAATTTGGGGGCGGCCGAGTGGCAGGTGGAGATCAGCGACGGCTTGCTGGCGAGCACCGGCACACTGTCCATTACCGTGAATCCGCCTGCAATATGGTCGGAGAATTTCGAGACGGCGTCTCTGACCGATGCGGGGGCCGATGGTATTGCCTATGTACCTACCGATGTTACGACGAATGAATGGATCGGTGCCGACGGCAATGGTGCCGATATCATTGATTCAGGAACCTCAATGGAACTGAAGGTGTATTCCCGTAACCAGGCCGATGACCGGAACCGGGGCGCCGCAATTGCGCTTGGAGCAGACGAGTTCTCGGATGGAGCAGGCGATTATTTACTGAATTTCGACTATACATTCCGGAATCAGGGAAGCTTGGTCATTAAGATTTGGGAAACATCCGCGAATAGTGGAAGTTACGGCATGCAGGTGGAAGACACTACTACTGCTCCGGCGGACGGGTCGAATTTCGTGGTCGTGCCGACCGGCGATGCGGTCACGAATCTGCTCGTGACCCAGACCTATGGAGCGGGTGACGACGGTAAGAACCACACCATCGATTTCTCTTATGGAGGAATTGGCGATGTGGTCATCCAGATCTATTCCACCGGTAAATCCCGAACGCAGCGCGTCGATAACCTGGGCGTGTTCTTCGCTGAAGATCTGGCCAATCCATATGCAGTATGGGCCTCCTCTTATGAATTGGTTTACGGGCCGGAGGGCGACGATGATGAAGATGGTCTGAGCAATCTCTATGAATATGGTCTGGGTCTTGATCCGACCAATACGGTCGACCCCAATGCCGTTGCGGATGGTGCGTTGCCGACTTTTGGAAATGGTTCCGGAGGTATGGAATACATCCATGCACAGCGCACGGATGACAGTTCCCTGACATACTACCTGGAGCTCGACGGTGATCTTGTCAATGCGCCGGGTTGGACCAATGTCGGCTACACCGTAACAGGCACCAACATAACGGGGGGCACATTTGATTATGTTACGAATGCCATCCCGACGACTGACGCCCAGAAGTTCATTAGACTGGTTGTTGAGCAGCAGTAGGAATCTAGATTAACGGAATGTTTTCCGCCGCTTTGTCGGCGGGGATTAACAAAAGGAGAAAGCACATGATGAAAATGATAAGAATGATGGTTGGCCTGTCGCTGATGGCCGGAATCGCTTCGGCTACACCGATTCTGGATGAAACATTTGATACATCGGTCGGACTGGTCATTGATAACAATGCCCAGTTTACCAATGAGGTTGCCTGGGGGCAGTGGGTCGGCACCGCCGATGCTGTAGAGAATGTTGGAAGCTTGAAGGTGGTCGGTACCGATGGTAAGACGCGCGGTGTTTTTATCTCGTTGAATGAGTCTGAATTTGCCGATGAGGTGGCTGATTATCGATTGACACTTCATTGGTCGATGACGCTGAGTGCTGACAGTTATCTAAAGACCCAGATTTTCGAAGCGGATATCGGTTCCGGCGGTGTGGGTAACTATTATTTGATCGATTCCTATGCGGGTTCAGGCACCGGACCCAGCATGAGCACAACAGGGGATGCCTTCAAGAATCAGATTACCAATACGGTTTCGGTGGCCGGGATCGTTAATAATCAGGAACAGGTGATCGAATTCAGTACAGATGGGACGCATGATGTTGCGATGGTATTTGCTCATATGTCAACTTCAGCTACTAAAGGTGTACTCTATCTTGAAGATGTCCGCCTGGAAGTCATTCCTGAACCGGCGACGCTGGGTCTGGTTGTTGCGACCGGAACCGGTATTCTGTTCATCCGCCGCCGTCTCATGATGTAGGTTCCGGGTGCAGTTGAAATGAAGAACCTCCTCCTTGCGGGGAGGTTTTTTTCAGCCATGCCAAGAGCAGTAATGGGCAAAACATAATTAAAGAGAACAAGCAGGGATGCACTATGAAGAGAATCACGAGTACACTTTTAGTTGGAATGTTATGCCTTTCGGTTGTCGCGAAGCCGTCGCAGCCCAATATCCTCCTGATTCTGGCGGATGATCTGGGCTATGCGGATTTGAGTATCCATGGTTGCACGCAATTTAAGACGCCGAATATTGATTCCATCGGGCAGGGTGGGGTGCGTTTTAAGCAGGGCTATGTCAGCAATTCGGTCTGTGCTCCTTCGCGAGCCGGGCTGTTAACGGGCCGCACCGGGATCGGATTCGAAGGCAACGCGGATGCCGTGAATGGTCTTGACCTGAGTCTGGAGACCATGGCCGATACACTGAAACGTGCGGGTTACGGCACCTCCTGCATCGGCAAGTGGCATCTGGGAGCGCAGGATACGCACTATCCAACCCAGCGCGGATTTGATTATTTCTGTGGTCTGCGCGAGGGTTCCCGAACCTATTTTTATGACGAAAGCAACAGCGATTCGCCCGGTAATCCGCACGGCATCGAACTCAACGGAAAGCAGATCAAATTTGAGGGCTATCTGACCGATTTCCTGACCGACCAGGCGATCGGGGTGATCGACCGCCATACCGCATCCATGCCGGATAAACCGTTTTTTATGTATCTCTCCTACACCGCTCCCCATGGACCGATGCAATGCAAGCCCGGCACCGAAATCCAGAACCTGTCAACTAAAAGCGAAAAGCGCCCTGTTTATGCCGCCATGGTGGTTTCGCTCGATGAAGGGATCGGGCGTGTGCTTCAGACATTGGAAGACAAAGGGTTAAAAGAGAACACATTGGTTGTATTTCTGAGCGACAACGGTGGCCCGACCTACAAGAACGGTTCAAGTAATTGGCCGCTGAAGGGCAAAAAGGGATCAACCGATGAGGGGGGACTGCGTGTGCCGTTCTTGCTTCAGTGGCCGGAAAAAATCCCGGCGGGGCAAATTCGCGATGATATGGTTATCAGCCTCGACCTGCTGCCTACGTTTTCTTCGGTGGCCGGGGTTGAACCGCCGGAAAAGATGTCGGGACTCAACCTGATGCCGTATCTGACCAATCCACAAAATGCGCTTGCTGACCGTGGGTTTTTCTGGCGGCGGGCCGGGATGAAAAACTGCGCTTTGCGTTCGGGTGATTATAAGTGGATTGAAAACCGCAATAAAGGCGAGCAATACCTGTACAACCTGAAGGACGATATTTCGGAAAAGAATAACCTCGTTACAGAATTTCCCGAGGTGGCGGAAAGGATGAGGTCGGAATACGTGAAGTGGGAATCTACCATTCCTGACCCTCCCCCGGTTGAATCATCGTCTGAATAGAAGAACAAAAAGAAGGAGAGGAAAAAATGAGGGCGAGCATATTGGCATGGGTGGTTTTTGGGTGCCTCGGGGCCGTGGCGCAGCAGGAGCGGGTGGATACGCCGGACTGTAACAGTCTTTCCGATTATGCAAACGGAGGAAGCTGGAACGAATTTCGCTTTGAGGTGGTAGAGCGGGTGGATGATGCGCTTGCCAACGATGGCAATGCTTTCAAGTGTATACGCGGCAAGGATTTTTTCGGCAAGGAAGTGTATGGTTATGACCGGCTGGACAGCGGCACGGCGCAGTCGATCATTCCATGCCCGGAACCGGGATCGCAGTATGTTTTTTCAGCCCGGGCACGGTTGAGCGGGGCGGGAAACAACGGCAGGGTTTTCGTGGAGTTCATCAATGATGCCGGTGTCAAAACCAATGCAGTCGAGTTCATAGTAAGTGCTGCGAACTATACCGATTTTTCGCAGACCTTTACGGTTCCGTCCGATGCGGTCTGGTGCCATGTGTGGATTCTGCAGAACGATCCGCAGGATGCCGCCATGCTGGTGGATTCTGTTTCGCTGAAATCAGCTGACCCCGATGACACACCCGCAGTGCCGACCGGGTTGGCGATTGACGACAAAAGCTCCTCTATGGTGCGTTTGCAGTGGAACGCCGTGGCCGGGGCGAACGGATACCTGATTGAGCGAAAGCATGATTCAGATAACAGCACCAAATGGAGAACGGTTGTCAGAACCTTTGAAGGTGGCGGGCAGACCAACTTCCTGGATGCTGTGGATACTTCGACATCCAAAGTTCTCGAGCCCGGCGTAAAATATGACTACCGCATATCCGCATTCGGCGACTACGGGAATTCGGCCGCTTCGAGTGTGGTGTCTGTGACGCTGGATACGCGTACGGACTCGCCTGGCGGTACAACCTACTATATCGATGCGACGGGCGGCAGCGATTCTAATGCGGGGACCTCGGAGGGCACGGCCTGGCAAAGTTTTATTCCGCTTGATCGCCTGAATCTGGCGGCGGGCGATTCCGTCTTTCTGAAAAGAGGCGAAAGCTGGAATGAGCCGATGAACCTGCACGGCGGCGGTGCGGCGGGCAGCGAAGTTGTGGTTTCTTCGTATGGATCCTCAACCAATAAGCCGATCATCAACGTGGAGTCGCGGGCGCACGCAGCCATCCGCATGATCGATGTCTCACACGTCCGGATTTCCGATCTTGAGATTGCCAACTTTCATCCTTTCCATCGGAAGGTGCGGCGTTATGCGTTGGAAGCGGGATCCTGGCAGGCGGTTGGTGTGACCAATCTGCATTTCAATAATCTGTTCGTCAATGGCGTCCGCTGTGTGGCTAACCGTGGCGATGGGGGGTCGGCTTCGGACGGGCGCGGCGGTGCCGGCTTGCGGGTGGTCGGTAATATCCGGAGCGAGGATACGAAGGAAATGATCTATGATGTGAGCATAACCGATTGCCGTTTTGAAGATGTTGAAATGTTTTCGATGCACCTACACGACATTGATGGGCTGGTGGTTTCCAACAATGTGGCCGAACGCTCCGGTTTTTGTGCAATCCTGACCCGCCGCCTCTTTAATGCGGTGATTTCCCATAATCGCTTTTACGATGGCGGCTATTATGAAACCTGCGACGATAATGCGCACATCGGTTTCTACGGTGGCAGCGATGTGGTGATTGAGCACAACCTGATCGATACCACGCATAATACCGCTTCGGGGCAGTCCATGAATTTTGATGGCACCGACAACTATACGATTCAGTACAACTATATGAAGGACAGCGAAGCGGGCAGCTTCGTACTGAACCACCAGGCATCAAACAATGTGTTCCGGTACAATGTCTCTGAAGGGATCGGTGAAACCCAGTGGATGCGGAACCTCGGGGCGCTCGATACGCATATCTACAACAACACCGTTTACCTGAAGCCGGGCCAGGATGTAAATTTTATCTATAACGGCCACACCATCAATGCCGCGGAGGACCCCGCAACGAATGTGTGGTGCCATAACAATATTTTCTACAGCGCCGGCGGAACCATCACGGGCGATTTAATCAACAGCATTCCGGGTTCGTCAGGGATATTCATCAGCAACAATGTCTATTATGGAACCTTTACCGAGTTGCCGGTGGAAGATGGGCATCCGCTGTATGCCGATCCGCAGTTCGAGGGGCCTATTGGCTCGGGAAGTGTTGACGGTTTCCAACTCTTGGAAACTTCGCCCTACATCGAGTCAGGTATAATTATCTCGAACAACGGAGGCCTCGATTATTGGGGTACCCCGGTGTCCGCTACCAATGCCCCCTCTATCGGTGCCCACCAACCGGTCGGCATTTCCGCTCCAACGTTGATTTGGGAAGAGACCTTTGCCGGACAGACGATGACGGATCCGGCGGATAATCCTGCAAAAAACATTGCAAAGCAGTACAACGATTTGTGGATAGAATCAAATGGCGGGGTAACAAACGGCGGTGATGGTGCGAGGGCTATTCTTTCGACCGGCGGAAGCGGACAATCCCGGGATATGTATTATATTCTTTCGGGTGATTCGATCGGTGCTGGTGATTACGAACTGACGTTGGAAGTTGACAATATCGGAAATAACGGTTGGCTGGATGTTGCTGTTTTCGATGTGTACAACGGTACCGGCACGTCCGGGGACTGCGTGGAGTATGATTTCCTTGGTGGACAGGGCGCCACATTCGGAGCAACGATGGGGCCGAGCCCTGTATCCGGCGCCCCGACTGCCAAGACAAACCAATTGGGTACAACGCTTCGTATCGGCGGACTGGCCGACAACGATGTGCCATCGGTGGTCGGCATGCATACGATCCCGTTCTCGTATGATGGAAACGGTGACCTCGTCTTGGCTTTTATTGCAGGAGCAAATGTAAGCAATGGAAAGTCCAGCTATTTCGACAGCCTGCAAATCAGAAAGGTCAGCGATAATTCGGCATACAGCACATGGTCGAACAGCTACAGTCTGGTTTATGGGCCGGAGGGCGACGATGATGTTGACGGGCTGAACAACCTGGCCGAATACGGGATCGGCGGGAATCCAACCAATGGATTTGTGGACGGCAACCTTCCAACCTTTGGAAGCGGCTCGGCCGGACTTGAATACATCTATGCCTATCGTGCCGATGATGCAACGTTGGATTACACGCTCGAAACAACAACCAACCTGATTTCGAATGTCTGGACCAATACCGGATATAACGTGACGGGAACCAATCAGGCCGGCGGTACGTTCGGCTATGTGACGAACCTGATCGATTCCGCCGAAAGCAAAAGATTCATTCGCCTGAAAATTGAGAGGAATTGAGTCCAGTATGCGGGTGTTAGGGGTACTGATTGGAATTTTGGGTTTCGCTTTGGTTAGCAGCGCGCGTGAACGGCCGAATATCGTATGGCTGGTGAGTGAAGACAATTCGGCCGGTTGGTTGAGGCTCTATAGTGAAACCGGTGCACCGATGCCGAACATCGAAAAGCTGTCAAAACAGGGACTGGTTTTTAATCATGCCTTTTCCTGCGGAGCAGTTTGTTCGGTGGCTCGCAGCACGATTATTTCCGGTTGTTATGCACCGCGCACCGGTACCCAGTATCATCGGAAACAGAAAACCGTCGGTATGCCCGATGGTCTTAAAATGTTTCCGTGGTATCTGCGGCAGGCTGGATACTACACCTCCAATTGCTACAAGGAGGATTATAATTTTGATCCAGCTGAAAAGAAGGGCGTCTGGGATGATTCGTCCAAGAAGGCAACGTATCGCAACCGTAAGCCGGGACAGCCGTTCTTCCATGTGCAGAATTATCACACCACGCACGAAAGCCGGATGCATCCGACCAATAAGGAATACATCCGGAAGCCTGAAACAGACGCAGCTTCCGTTGGACTCTTTCCGTATCATCCGGACACAAAAACCTTCCGTGAGGCCTATGCCCGCTATCTCGACCTCCACACGATGCTGGATGCTGAGATGGGGCAGTTTATCCAGAAGCTGGAAGCAGAGGGGCTGATGGAGGACACCTTTATATTTTATTACGGTGACCATGGCGGCGTGCTTCCGCGCGGGAAGGGTTACATTTATGAGAGCGGCTTGCGGGTGCCGATGGTGGTTTATGTGCCCAAAAAATGGAAACATCTTGTCCCGGCCGCACCTGGCAGCTGCATCGATGGATTCGTGGAGTTTGTTGATCTTTCCGCAACGGTGCTCAATCTGGCAGGCATTGAAATCCCCGCGGGGATTGACGGAAAACCCTTTCTCGGAAGAGGGGTCGATCTCGACGAACTGAACCGGCGCGATACGGCCTTCGGCTATGCCGACCGTTTTGATGAAAAATATGATCTGGTGCGCACCCTGCGCAAAGGGCGCTTTAAATACATGCGCAATTATCAACCCTTCAATTTCGACGGGCTGCACAATGTCTACCGTTATAAAATGCCGGCCTACCGGGAATGGCGTGAACGGTATGAAGCGGGAGGTCTCCATGCGGACCAGCGGCGCTTTTTTGAGCCCCGGCCTCCCGAGTGTCTTTATGATTTGGAGAAGGATCCGCACGAAATAAACAATCTCGCAGACGACCCCGTTTATGCAGGCAAGCTGATCGAGCTGCGCCGCCTGATGCAGGCCCGAATTACGTCTATGCCGGATCTCAGCTTTATTCCGGAATCGGTTTTTTTAGCCGGAGGACGTAAAAACCCAACCTCGTATGCAAAGGAACACAAAGAAGAAATTGCAGGACTGGTTGATATTGCCGACCTGCAGATGAAGCCGTTTCTTGAAGCAAAAGGACAGATCGCAAAGGCGCTGTCGTCGGAGAATCCATGGGAGCGTTATTGGGCACTGATTACCTGTAGTGCCTTTGGTCAGCAGGCGGCGCCGTTCTTCGATAAGGCGAAGTCGATGGCTGCAGCCGATGAAGAGCGCCTGGTGCGCGTCCGCGCAGCCGAGTTTCTGGGGCTGACCGGGACGGCTGACCCGCGCCCGGTCGTGATGGATGTACTGCGCCAGACCACCGATCCGGTTGAAGCTAATTTGATTCTTAATACCGCGGCTTTGCTACAGGAAACCAATCCCGGCTGTCGATTTGATTTGGGAGAGTTCCATTCTGCGGCATGGGCAAAAAATAAAACAAGCCTGGCCCGCAACCGGTTGGATTATCTGGCTGGTGAAAACCAATTCTGAACGCATCACTTTTTGGAGTACTTATGAAACTGAAATCAACCACGTGCCTACTATTTATTCTATTCACTGTATCTACCATAGCGGTGCATACGGAACAGTGGCGAAATCCTGAGGTGTTCAGGGTCAACAAAGAGGCTGCACATGCCGAGTTTGTCATCTTCTCCGACCGCGAGTCAGCGGTGGCCCCGCTCGATATCTCCAACCCCTGGAGTGGAGATTGTTATCAGAGCCTGAATGGGGACTGGGATTTTAGCTGGTATTCGAATCCGGGTGTGGTTCCGACCGATTGGTTCTCTCCCGAATTTGAAGGGGATTGGGGGAGTATACCGGTTCCTGGAAGTTGGCAGACCTATGGGTATGACCGCTTGTATTATGTAAATACAACGCTTCCGTTTTTTTACCGGTATGATCAGAAAAACGGGACAGGACGACCCGAGTTTTCCGGAAAGGAAGAGACGGATGCGAGTGCCATTGCCGGATTTGTTCCGGAGGATGCCGTATCCGTGGGGTGCTACCGTAAATGGATTGATCTATCTGAAGAACGGTTTAACCAGCGCGTAGTTCTGCGTGTCGGAGCGGCCGAGGCCGGACTGGCGGTCTTTGTGAACGGAAAAGAGGTCGGCTATAGTCAGGACAGCCTGACGCCGGCAGAATTCGACATTTCCTCCTACCTGAAACCGGGCAGGAACCTGCTGGCCCTCAAAGTCTACCGCTGGACGGACGGCAGCTATCTTGAAATCCAGGATATGGTTCGTTATGCCGGAATCTATCGCGATGTTTTCCTGCGCTTTGAGCCGAAAACCCGGATTCGTGATGTCTATTTTATGGGGACGCCGGAGGAATCCCTGAAAACGATCCATGCAGAATACCGTGTCGAAATCGAATCGGAATCGTCCAATGGTCACAATGCCGCAACGGTTGAGTTTGAGCTGCTTGATGCCTCCGAAACGGTTGCACACTGGACGGACTCGGTTTCTGCTTCATCCATGGTCAAGGGTACGCGGTCGTTTGAAGGGCTCAAGCTGTGGAGCCCGGATCAACCCAGTCTATACACGTTGCTGACGACGTTGAAGGATGCTGATGGAAACGTACTGCAGGTCTCCCGGATCGATACCGGATTCCGGAGGTTTGAAAGCCGCGATGGCAATCTTTATCTGAATGGGCAGCGTTTTTTCATTAAGGGTGTTAATCGGCATGAGCATGATCCGAAGCTGGGGCGTCAGGTCTCGGTTGATTCCATGGTCCGTGACCTGGAGCTGATGAAGCAAAGCAACATCAATACCGTTCGAACCTCGCACTATCCGAATGACGAGCGCTGGTACTACCTCTGCAACCGGTATGGCATGGTATTGGTTGATGAAGCCAACGTGGAGTCTCATGCGGTTGCTGTCGTTCCGGGCAATCATCCTCAATGGATTCCGCAGTCCGTGGACCGGATGGTCAATATGGTCGAGCGCGACAAGAATCATCCGTCGGTCTTTATCTGGTCGCTCGGTAACGAACAGGGGCATGGATGGTGCAAAGCATTTGATGCGCAGTATGATGCGGCGAAACGGATTGATCCCTCCCGTATGGTGATGTGCGACCGAGGAAACAATAATGAAAATAAACCCACCGAAAACCCAATACGCTTAGACCGACCGGACATGGTCACCCCGATGTACGGTTCCATCCGGCATATGGAAAAGCATGTGGCGAATAAAAAAGATTCCCGTCCGTTTTTCCTGTGTGAATACCGCCATGCCATGGGTAATGCCGTCGGTGCGCTCAAAGAGGTATGGGATTATATCTATACCCATCAGGATGCCCGGGTAAATGGCGGCTGCATTTGGGACTGGGTTGACCAAGGTGTCGAGGCCGTCGATGAAAGTGGAACAGTCTATTATCAATACGGAGGCGACTGGGGAGATTGGGCGGTCAATCGGGGCAACTTCAGCATGAACGGACTGATACTTTCCAATCGCGAACCTACACCTAAGCTGGCCGAGGTGAAGAAGTGCTATGAACCGATCCAGGTTCGGGCTGTTTCCCTTGCGGATGGAACATTCCAGGTGCTCAATCAGTTCAACCAAACCAGCCTGGATGCCTTCCATGTTGGTTGGGAGCTGAGGAGTAATGGAGCAGTTGTTCAGTCGGGACAACTCGGTTCCCTGAAGGTTTCTCCCGGAGAACAGGGCCTTCTGACCATTCCGGCAGTCCGTAATTATCAGGCGAACAAGGAAGAGGTGTTTCTTCGAATCCGTTTTGAAACCATGAAGGATAACGGATTGCTCAAGGCCGGGCATGAAACGGCATTTGCCGAATTCAAGTTGGGTGGGGAGTACGAAGTGACGCTCAAGGCTTCCGATCTTGCGCCACAGATCATTACAGAAGGTGGAAAAACCATCATATCGACGGATAACGGAGTGCTTTGTGCCTTCGATCATCAAAAGGGCATTCCTGTATCACTCTCCATTGATGGACGCGAGCTGTTGGCTCCGACGGACAAGCTGAATGACCGCACCTTTGATCATAATCAGGCCCTGATCGATAATTATATGCGCAAAGGACAAATGCGCCTGGAAGAGTTTGCAGAACTTAAGCTGGGAAATCTCAAGAAAACCGAGCCATCCAGGGTGGAGGTCAGAACGATTGAGAACAAGGCTGTGGTGCGTATCACCACCTCATTTCGCAGCCTTGCAGGAGCAGGCTTCGATGAAACGCAAACCTGGAGCATTGATGGGAATGGACAAATTGAAGTGGTTGAAACTGTCCTTCCGGTTGGGGGGCTGGGAGCGGATGTCTGGATTCCACGGATGGGACTTTGCTTTCAGTTTACCCGGGATCTGGATCAGGTGATGTATTATGGCAAGGGGCCGCATGGAAACTATTCCGATCGTTCATACAGTGCATGGATGGATCTCCACCAAGGTTCTGTTTCCGATTTTTATATTCCTTATGGAAAGCCGCAGGACCATGGAAACCGCGAGGGAGTCCGTTGGATGAAGCTTGCTGACCAGCAAGGGCGCGGCTTAAAAATCATTGCGCCCTCGCCGCTGTCGATGAGCGTGCTGCCCTACACGCAGAAGGAACTGCAGGCCGCACGGCATACCGTTGATCTTCCAGAGTCGTCTGTTACAGAGCTTCGGATTGCTACCCGGGTTTCCGGGGTGGGGAATGGGTCATGCGGTCCACCGACCCTGCCCGAATACCAGGCGCTCTCAGCACCTGCTGAATACCGTTTTGTGTTGGTACCCTTTTCAGGTGAACAAGTCAGAGATGTACGTTAATTTGCAGGAAATGAAAGATGAAGAGATTGATCATTGCTTTAAGCGTTCTGGGTGCCTGCTGTGCCTTCGCTTCCGAAAAACAACCTAATGTCTTGTTTATTGCCGTAGACGACCTGAACCACTATGCCGGGTTCACGGGGCGTAATCCGCAGGCGAAGACGCCGAATATTGATCGGCTGGCCGCTATGGGCACGGCGTTTACACACGCCTACTGTACCGTTCCGGCGTGCAACCCTTCGCGCGGATCGCTGATGTCGGGCATGCGGCCGAGCACGACCGGACTTTATGTGAACAGCCAGAAGTGGAAGGATTTCATTAAGGAAGGGCAGGGGCTGAACCACCACTTCAGGAATAACGGCTATTACACAGCGGCCATGGGCAAGATCTACCATGAAAATACGAAGCCCATTGATTATCCGTCCGGTTGGGACACATATCCGTCGGTTCCTGTGGATGTGAACGGATCAAAAAAACGGGATAAAGTGTCGAAGTATGAGGCCTATTTCGATCCGCTAAAGCACGATTTAACGGATGAGGATCTGGGTGACTGGCACACCGTGAATTTTGCAGTCGAACAGTTGCAGAAAAAACACGATAAACCGTTCTTCATCGCGTGTGGTTTATATAAACCGCATATGCCGTTTGTTGTTCCCCGAAAATATTACGATCTCTTTCCGCTTGAAGAGATCGAGCTTCCTCCGCATCGGAAGGATGACCTGAATGATGTGCCGCCGATTGCGCACACGTTGCCGTCAAACAACGAGGACCATAAGCGAATGCTCGCAGATGATCGCTGGAAATCGGCCATTCAGTCTTACCTTGCAGCATGCGCCTACACCGATATGAACATCGGACGCCTGCTGGATGCGCTGGAAAAGAGTGGTCATGCAGACAATACCATTATTGTGCTCTGGGGTGATCATGGCTGGCATCTGGGCGAAAAACAGAAATGGCGCAAATTTACGCTTTGGGAAGAGGGCACTCGCGCCCCGCTGATCTGGGTTGCTCCCGGCGTCACCAGGCCCGGAACGGTCTGTCGCAGAACCGTGGACTTTCTGACGATTTATCCAACACTGTGTGATCTCGCCGGGCTTCCGTTTCCGGCACACGTTGAAGGGAAAAGCCTGCGACCGTTGCTCGCCGATGTGAACGCGGAATGGAATGAACCTGCGATTACGACGCATGGCTATATGAACCATGCGGTGAGGACGGATCGCTGGCGATATATCCGGTACAGCGACGGCAACGAAGAGCTCTATGACCATTCGAAAGATGAGTACGAGTTTCAGAATCTTGCATCCAATCCGGAGTATCTAGCGGTTAAAAAAGAACTCGCCGCGCTGCTCCCGGCTATAAATACACCTATGGAAAAGAGTGGTGAGCAGAAAAAGAAGTCGCGGAAATGATGTGGCCTCTTTACGAAAAGGATGAGTGATGTTTAAGAAATGGTTTATTCTATCGGTGATTGTCTGTGTCATGAGCCTGGGTGCGGAAGCCCGGGAGGAAGCGGAACAACCCAATATTCTTTTTATCCTGATTGATGATATGGGGTGGATGGATCTGGGATGTTATGGGAACAGGCTTCATCAAACACCGCATATTGATCGGTTGGCCGAGGAAGGGGTGCGCTTTACGCAGGCCTATGCGGCGGCACATATATGTTCACCGACCCGGGGCAGCATCATGACCGGCAAGTTTCCTGCGAGGACGCACATCACGGATTGGATCCCAGGCTGGAAGGAACCGGGCAAGCTGACTCCTCCGGACTGGCAAATGTTTTTACCTGCCGGGGAATTCACGCTGGGCGAGATGCTGCAACAGGCCGGTTATCGAACCGCCTGGCTGGGTAAATGGCATTTGAATGAGGTGCCTGAAGGAAAACGGTCCGGTGCCAAAGAGGGCCATGAAGATCGTATTTCGACTCCGCAGCAGGACCACGGATTTGATGTCGGGACGCAAAACTGGCTGCTCAACAGCAACAAGAATTCATCTGATCCGAAAGGGGTCTTTCAGTTAACCCGGGAAGCGCTGGACTTTATGGATGCGGCGGAAAAACGTCCTTGGTTTATCGGTCTGTCGCATTATTCCGTGCATTCACCGAAACGGTTTAACGAGACCGTTCGCCAGAAATATATTGATGCTTTAGGGGCCGAAGCGAATGCTGCGCAAGCGGGTTATGCGGCCATGGTGGACGCGCTGGATGAGAGCATCGGTCAACTGATGGCCGGCTTGAAAGAACGTGGACTTAATAAAAATACGCTGTTGGTCTTTTTCTCGGATAACGGCGGGCTGGAGGGGCCGACCAGTAATGCGCCGTTGCGGGCAGGTAAAGGGACGCTCTACGAAGGTGGGACGCGCGTTCCATTGATTGTGCGCTGGCCCGGAAAGGTGCCCCAGGGAAAAACGTCGGATGCGATGATCTGTTCCATAGATTTTTATCCCACCTTTGCCGCTGCTGCCGGGGTGAACCAGTTGAAACAGCAGGTGGACGGTATCAATGTGCTGGATCATTTTCTGAAGAATGCACCGGTCGATCGTGATGCGCTGTATTGGCATTACCCCCATTATCATAAAGGGAAACCGGGAAGCTCCATCCGCAAGGGCGACTACAAGCTGATCGAATTCTTTGAGAACGGGAGGCTGGAACTATATAACCTGAAAAATGATCCGGGCGAACGGTATGACCTAGCCACTGAACAGCCGGAAAGGGCCACGGAGCTGCACGGCATGCTGAAACAGTGGCGCATGGAGGCCGGGGCTCAGATGATGGCTAAAAATCCCGATTACAAAGTGGGGTCAACTAAGCCGGGTAAGAAGAAGGGCAACAGATGAACTGGAAATCAGCGCTTTGATTCTTGGCCTGTATCCGTTGAAAACGTTGACGAAGGCGAGATTATTCCCGCTCAACCACCCGACAGGAATCCCGATGTTCCAATTCCTGACTTTATATGAGCATAAAGGCGAGCATCTGAGTTGCCGCAGATAGCGACATGGATGTCGCCTAATGGTCAGTTTTTTGTCGGGTCCGGGTTAACGCTGTATTGAATTCATGTGCCATCTTATGAAATTGCCCGGTGACGAATCTAACGAGCGGTTGGATGCGCTGATTTCAGGGGATGAAGAAGCGCAAGTCTACTACCTCAGGTTAGGAATACTCTTGCAGGAGTTGGAAAACGAATTCCGCGGAGAATGAAAGATGACGGATGTGAGCCGACTTTTAGTCGGCATGGAAAGAATAAGGCACGTAATGAAATTTAAATCTCTACTGGCATTAATCGCTCTAGCGGTTGTGGTGCAAGGCGCTCCGCAGAAACCGAATGTGGTGTTGATTGTATGTGATGATCTGAATGACTATATCACCGGAATTCCTGGGCAGACCGGCCATTCACAAAGCATAACACCGAATGTCGAGAAGTTGGCTTCCTCGGGCGTCGCCTTTCGGCGCGCCTATTCCAACAACCCTGTTTGTGCGCCGTCAAGGGCCAGCTTTTTAACCGGTATCTATGGGCACCACTCCGAAGGGAATGTGTGGCCTAAATGGTATAAATTACCGGTGCTTAAAAACTCCAAATCCCTGATGCACTATTTTAGGGAAAACGGATACGAAGTTGTTGGTTCGGGAAAGTTGATGCACTACCTCAAAAAAGACGAGTGGTCTCATTTTGAACATCAAGCGGACTATGGTCCTTTCGCCTTCGATGGCAAAAACAATGTCGCCCACACGGATGTTCCGAAACCTTTTTCCGAAATCGGCTCGGTGGACGGATCCTACGGTTCCCTGGAAAGCCTGGGCTATCTCAACGACGATGACCCGAAGACGGGCTGGGTCCGTTCCGAAAACTGGGTGCGTAAACCTATGAGATACTCTAGTGATACAGATCGCGATCCCACGCCCGACGAACGCAATGCCGCGTGGGCTGCCACAAAACTCCGCGAATACGCTGCGGATGAGCACAGAAAGCCGTTTTTTCTCGGCGTCGGGTTCATCCGTCCGCACACGCCGCTGCATGTGCCTCAGAAATATTTCGATCGTTTCCCGCTCGATGAAATTCAACTTCCGCTGATCAAAGAAAACGATAATGCTGACACCTATCTGAAGGATTACATCACGGATCCCACCAAGGAAAAGGGCCATCGCTACTTTAAAACGCTTGTTGAGTCCTATGGTGGCGATATGGAGCTTGCCATTAAGACCTTTACCCGAGCCTATCTGGCCTGTGTGACCGCTGTGGACGAATGCATCGGGCAGGTGGTGGATGCCATTGATGATGGGCCCCTTTGTGAAAATACAATCATTGTGCTGGTAAGCGACCACGGCTGGCAGATGGGCCAGAAAGATTTTCTGTTTAAAGGCGCACCCTGGGAGGAAGCCACACGCATACCGTTCATTGTACGTGCGCCCGGAGTCTCGAAGGCCGGCGGTGTGGCTGAGCATCCTGTTTCATTGATCGATCTCTATCCGACGCTCGTGGATCTATGCGGTCTGGAAGGCGACACCAAAAAGAATGAAGACGGGCATGACCTCGATGGCTTCAGCGTGCGGCCCTTTCTGGAAGACCCGCAGGCACAAAACTGGGATGGTCCCGATGGGGCATTGAGTACCTTGAAAGGCGAGCACTGGACGCTGCGTACAAAATGCTGGCGCTATATCCGCTATTCAAACGGCGAAGAGGAGCTCTATGACCACGACAGGGATCCGCATGAATGGAATAACCTCGCCGAAAGCCCGGAATATTCAACAATCAAGGCCGAGTTATACCGCAAGCTGCGTAAACAGGCTGAATTGGATCAATAAATGATAAAGATGAAAAAAAACGGGTGTTTCGCCTGTATCCTGTTTTTCACCGGAAGCCTCTTTGCTGCGACGTCCGACTATAAACTTGTTTGGGCAGATGAGTTCAGCCGGAACGGCGCTCCCGATCCGGAAAACTGGACGTTTGAGCACGGCCATGTGCGCAATCATGAGGCGCAGTGGTATCAGCCCGAGAACGCCTTCTGCACCAACGGACTGCTGGTGATCGAAGGACGGCGCGAGCGCGTCCCCAATACAAACTTCCTGCCCAACTCCAAGCACTGGGCAACGAAGTGGAAGTTTGCCAAATACACCTCGTCCTGTCTCATCACCAAAGGGCTTCATAGTTGGAAATACGGGCGCTTTGAGATGCGTGCAAAAATCGATGTTCGTGCAGGATTATGGCCGGCATTCTGGACGTTGGGTGTCGAAGGTGAATGGCCGGACAACGGTGAAGTCGATATCATGGAATATTACAGAGGCTCCCTGCTGGCAAACGCCTTTTGGGGATCGGGTAAACGTTTCCAGCCCAGAAAGAATGCCGCCAAAAAACCTTTGACGGAACTCGATGATCCCGATTGGGCGGATCATTTCCACATATGGCGTATGGACTGGAATAAGGACTCCATCAAGTTGTATGTCGATGACCTTTTACTTAACGAAATCGATCTGGAATTGACCTACAACCCTCCGGGACACCCCATTGAAAATCCATTCCGCCAACCGCACTATCTGCTCGTCAACCTTGCCATTGGCGGAAGTGCAGGAGGTGATCCTGCTGAAACCGATTTTCCGGCACGCTACGAAATCGATTATGTGAGGGTATACCAAAAATGAAGAAACTGTTGGTCGCCCTAAGCTTACTTTCCAATACCGTGCTACCTGCCGCCCAGTCATGGTTCGGTAACGAGCATTGTACCGAAAAGGGGAGATGGTCCTATGCATAGGATACGATTCTGTATAGGCGCTCTGGCAGGGATGATCGGGCTTGTTTCGGCCGGAGCGGTCCGCAGTCCCAACATCGTATTGATTATGGCCGATGATGTCAGCTGGGAAGCTTTCAGCTGCTATGGCGCGGAGGATTATAAGACACCGAACATTGATCAACTGGCGGCGAATGGGGTTCGGTTCAATCACTGCTATTCCACGCCGTTGTGTACACCGTCGCGGGTGATGATTATGACGGGGCAGTATAACTTCCGGAACTATACCGACTTCGGCTTTTTGGACCCTGCGAGTAAAACCTTTGGACATTTGCTTCAAGAGGAAGGCTACAAAACGGCCATTGCCGGTAAGTGGCAGTTGAACGGCTTGTACAATAAGAATAAACATCGTGACTGGAATGACAATGCGCGGCCCTTCAAGGCTGGGTTTGATGAATATTGCCTGTGGCAGTTGACAAAGGGGAAGAGCGATAAGGATGGAGGGGGAGAGCGGTTCTGGAGTTCGCCACTGGAGACCAATGGACGTTTTGTGCAAGCCAGAGAAAATGCGGGTCGGTACACACCGGATATCATGAGCGACTTTGTTTGCGACTTTATTGAAAAGCATCGAAATGAACCTTTTTTTGTCTATTACCCAACCGTG
This sequence comes from Pontiella desulfatans, assembly GCF_900890425.1. Taxonomy (NCBI): domain Bacteria; kingdom Pseudomonadati; phylum Kiritimatiellota; class Kiritimatiellia; order Kiritimatiellales; family Pontiellaceae; genus Pontiella; species Pontiella desulfatans. The sequence goes on from NZ_CAAHFG010000003.1 coordinate 1,061,306, forward strand.
CTGGTGCACGATCCCTTTGTGCCGACGCCGGATACGATTGGTGATGGCGCGCGGGATCAGAGTGCCAACGAGCAGCCGGATGATACGAAGCAGGTCAAACGGAACTTTGTGGCGATGGTTGAATACCTGGACTACATCGTAGGCAAGGTGGTCCGGAAGCTGGAAGAGGTCGGCCAGCTTGAGAATACCCTGATTCTGTTCACGGCTGATAACGGAACCCACAAACAAATCAGTTCTACCTGGAATGGGGTGCGGATCGACGGCGGCAAGGGAACGATGACCGATATGGGAACCCATGTGCCCCTGCTTGTGTACTGGAAGGGCCGGACCGAGACGGGTGCTGTTATTGATGATCTGGTTGACTTTAGCGATTTCTATCCGACGATTGCCGACGCTGCGGATATCACGCTTGCAGAGGACGATCCCATTGATGGCCGAAGTTTCCTGCCGCAGGCAATGGGGGAGGCGGGAAGGCCGCGAGATTGGGTGCTTTGTCATTATCAGCCCTATTGGGGCAAGTTTGATGTAGGTAAATTTATCCGGACGGCCGAGTACAAGCTATACGGCGACGGGCGTTTCTACCATGTGCCACAGGATTTATACGAAATGCACAATCTGGCCGGCAGTATCCCTGACGGTGAAGTGGCGATCGTGAATGAACATCTTAAAATCGTTCTCGAACATACGCCGGATGTTCCTGGATTCCGGGTCGGGGAAAAACCGGTGCCGTTCAGGAAAATCAGTAATCGGGCGGTTTATCCCGGATGGGACCGTATCCCGGACTTTGAATAACCTATAGAAAGAGATGAAATATGAGGCTTAAGAATAAAACATACATAATGCTTTTGTCAGCGTTGATGCTGAGCTGCGCTGCTTCCGCTAAGCGCGCAGAAAAAACCGTACCGGATTTGACACCGGCTGAAATCACAGCAGCCCGTGAGAGCTTTAAGGGTGCCGTATACCTTGATCCTTCCAAGACTGCCGGTGAACGTGCACGCGACCTGGTGGAACGTATGACGCTGGATGAGAAAATTGCTTATCTGGGCGGTACCGGCTTTGTGACCGACAAGGTGATTGGGCAAACGCAACCCTTAGCTCGCTTAGGGATTCCGAAGTTTAAAATGACGGATGCCACCCTCGGCAGTAAACTGACGAAGGATGCGATCCTTTTTCCTGCCTTTATCGGCCTTGCCGCTTCATTTAATTCGGAGCTGTCCTATGCGTACGGCAAGGCGGTGGCAGAGCAGTGCAAGGCTGGCGGTTACCGCATTCTGCTGGGGCCGGGGGTGAACCTCTATCGGGTTCCTAACTGCGGTCGCAACTTTGAATATCTGGGTGAAGACCCTTTCCTGACTTCGGAGCTGACGGTCCCGTACATCAAAGGCTGTCAGGATGCCGGTGTGCTGGCCACCGTAAAGCATCTCTCCGCTAATAATTCGGATTATATGCGTAAGTCCAGCAACTCGGTGATTGATGAACGGACATTACATGAAATTTACTTCCCGCCCTTTGTTGCTGCCATTGAGAAGGCTGATGTAAAGGCGGTGATGACCGCCTACAATTTGCTGAACGGGGAGTGGGCGGCAGAGAGCCGCTGGTTGGTGACGGACATGTTGCGTAATTCCTGGGGCTTTGACGGGATGGTGATGACCGATTGGTGGTCTGTCTATAATACGGAAAAGCTGATTACTTCCGGTGTGGATATTGAGATGCCGGCGGCCAAGGTCCTGGCTGCTGACCAGGTTCGTGCGATGCTGAGCAATGGCGTAATTACCAAAGCCTATCTGGATGAACGTATTCAGTGCAGCCTGCGTCCCTGCATCGAAATGGAGCTGCTGGAGGTGGAACATAGACAGCCGGAGATGCGCCAAAAATGGCCGGAACATCAGCAGGTGGCTGAAACGATTGGCCGGGAAAGCCTGGTGTTGCTGAAAAACGAAAACAACCTGCTGCCACTCGATCGATCAAAAGTGAAAAATATTGTGCTCTACGGTGGAAATGCCGTTGAAACCGTGGCGACTGGTGGAGGGGCGGCTGGTTTTGATCCGGGTAAAAATTTTGTGACCTATGAACAGGCAATCAAAAAGGCGGCTGGAGAAAACGTTACGGTGAGTTACCTGCCGAAACTGAACAGGAAAAAACTGCAGGGCGCAGATGCTGTCGTGGTCTTCTTGACTATGGTTGAACATGAGGCCATGGATCGTAATTTCGTGCTGGATGAAGACTCCCGCTATGCGTTGGCGCGGATTACAGAGGCTAATCGAAATGTAATTGCCGTGGTCTCTCTGGGCGGAGGGGTGGAGATGGCCTCCTGGGTCGATGATGTTGAGAGTCTGATTTATGCATGGTATCCGGGAACCTATGGAGCCACGGGGCTGGGGGAGATGCTCTTTGGCGACGTCAATCCATCCGGCAAGCTGCCGATCACTATTGAAAAGCGAGTGGAGGACACCCATTACCATGGCAATTATCTGGCCGAAGGAACCGTGCTTCCGCGCATGTTCCCGGGCTTTGGCTGGAAGGCACCGATTCATGATGTGAACTATGCCGAGGGCATCTTCACGGGCTATCGCTGGTATGACAGCAAGGCGATAGAGCCGTTGTTTCCGTTTGGTTTTGGACTCAGCTATACCCGCTTTGAAATCGCTGAACCGAAGCTTTCTTCCAGTACGCTAAAATCCGGGGAAACTCTGACTGTTCAGGTGGAGGTGTCCAACTGTGGCGACCAGGAAGGGGCGGAAGTCGTGCAACTTTATGTGAGTGATCTGGAGGCCGGAGTGCCGCGTCCGGAAAAAGAGCTGAAGGGATTCCGGAAGGTGTCGCTTAAACCGGGAGAGAGCCGGGTTGTGACGCTGAAAGTGAACGAGCGTGACCTGGCCTTTTGGGATCCGGAATCCAAGGGTTGGAAAACGGAACCAGGACGTTTTGAAATTCGGGTCGGCAGCTCGTCGCGTCATATAACCGGCACAGCCGCATTTGAGTATATTCGCTAAAGGGGGGCTCTATGATTGAAAAGAGCGTGTTTGCTGGATGGATTGCGGGCCTTTGCTGTGCCGCTTCCGTAGCGGAGCCGTTACCGAACTTTGTGGTGATTTTTACCGACGACCAGGGGTATCAGGATGTGGGTTGCTTTGGATCACCTGATATTCAGACACCAAATCTGGATCAGATGGCATCCGAAGGGATTCGCTTTACCGATTTTTATGTCGGAGCATCCGTATGCACACCCTCGCGTGCGGCACTCTTAACCGGTCGTTATCCTGCTCGCTACGGCATGGAAAAAGGGGTTTTATTCCCGAAAGATAAAAAGGGCCTGCCCCCGGCGGAAAAGACCATTGCTGAGGTGTTGAATCAGAAGGACTACGCAACAGCCTGTATCGGAAAATGGCATCTCGGCCATCTGGATCGTTTTTTGCCGACCGCGCAGGGGTTTGATGAATATTACGGCATTCCCTACAGCAATGACATGTGGTTGGCACCCGAGCTGAAGGTGGCTGATTCGTTGACGCTGACGCACGGGATGACCCGGGAAAAGATGGAGCAACTGCGGGGTGACCGCAAGGGCGGCAAACAGATGGTGCCCCTGATGCGCGATAACCGTGTCGTAGAATTTCCGGCTGAGCAGACCACGTTGACCCGTCGATACACTGAGGAGGCTGTACGCTTTATCGAGGCAAACCGAAATAAGCCCTTTTTCCTCTATATGACGCCGGCGATGCCGCATGTTCCGCTCTTTGCCTCTGAGACCTTTAAGGGACGCAGCAAGGCCGGGCTTTACGGGGATACGATTGAAGAGATTGATTGGGCCGTCGGTGAGGTGCTGAACTGTCTCAAGCGAAACGGGCTGGATGAAAATACGTTTGTGGTGTTTACCTCAGACAACGGCCCATGGCTGAAGATGAATGAGTTTGGCGGCTGTGCATTGCCCTTGCGTAACGGTAAGAGCACGACCTATGAGGGAGGGATGCGCGTTCCCTGCATCATGAAAATGACCGGAACACTCCCGGTCGGCCGGACCTGTTCGGCACCGGTCTCTACACTGGACCTGCTGCCTACCTTTGCGGCTATGGCCGGTATCAACGTAGAGCATACGGTGGACGGGGTTGATATCCTGCCGCTGATGTGCGCGGATGAGCAGGATGATAGGGAACGGGAAGCATTTCTCTATTATAATAAGTCCGGTCAGATTTCCGCTGTTCGGATGGGCGATTGGAAGCTCATTTTCGACAATCCGGCCTCCGGGGACTCAGGGTGGAAGGCGTCGCGTAAGAAGGCCGGGAAAGGAATGAAGCCGGAACTCTACAACCTGCGGGAAGATATCGGTGAGCAAAACAACCTAGCGGCAGCTCACCCGGAACGTGTCGAAGCTATGTTGGCCCGGGCTCGTCAGGAAGATCGTGACGTGCGCAGGAAGTGAGGATTGGTATGAAGAGAACGTTTATAAAAGGATGGTTGATTGCCGGTAGCTTGGTCGCGAGTGCGGTGCAGGCCTCTCAACGCCCGAATATAATCTTTATTTTCAGTGATGACCATACGCGGCAGGCGATTGGGGCCTATGGCGGGCCGTTGGCCAAGCTCAACCCGACCCCGAACATTGATCGGCTGTTTCATGAAGGTATGCGGTTTGATCATTTTTATGTGGAAAATTCGATCTGTGCTCCAAGCCGGGCCACATTGCTGACCGGGAAAATGAGCCATAAGCATGGAAAGATCGATAATTCCGGACCGTTCAACCACCGGCAGCAGACGTTCCCGAAATTGCTGCAGCAAGGGGGCTACCAGACGGCCATTTTCGGCAAAACTCATCTTGATGGTGACATCGAAGGTTTTGATCATTGGGAGGTGCTGCCCGGCCAGGGAAATTATTATCAGCCCGAGTTCATAACCTCGAGTGGTCGTATCGTGGAACAGGGGTATGTGGCTGATGTTATTACCCGCAAGTCGCTGGATTGGCTGAAGCAACGAGATGCAGATAAACCGTTCATGCTGATGATTCATCATAAGGGGACGCACCGGAACTGGTGTCCGGCCTTGCGTCATCTGAATGTATTTAAGGATGCTGATGTGCCACTGCCACAAAGCTTTAATGATGATTATTGCACGCGCACAACGGCGGCGCATGATCAGACACTGTCGATTCGTGACAACATGAAGTTGGATAATGACTTGAAAGTGCTCACCGATACGATTCGCAGGCAGCGTCAGAAAAAATATTCCAAACGGAAAAATCTCCCGAGTGGTGACAGCGGTTCCTATTTCCGGATGACACCGGAGCAGCAGAAGGCCTGGGATGCGGCCTATGAACCGGAAAATCAGGCGTTCCTAGCCAACAAACCGAATGGCGAAGCCTTGGCCGAATGGAAGTATCGGCGTTACCTGAAAGATTACCTGCGAACAGCCCTGAGTATTGATGAAAGTGTCGGGCAGGTACTCGATTATCTGAAGGCCAATGGTCTGGATGAAAACACAGTGGTCATGTATTCCTCGGACCAAGGCTTTTATCTCGGTGAACATGGATGGTTTGACAAGCGTTTTATGTATCAGGAATCGTTCAGCACTCCGATGCTGGCTCGCTGGCCGTCTAAGATTCGGGCCGGGACGGTAAATACAGACCTTTGCCAGAACATTGATTTTTCAGAAACCTTCCTCGACCTCGCCGGAGCGCAGATTCCTGAAGATATGCAGGGGCGAAGCCTGCTCCCTTTGTTCTCTGGAGAAACACCGAATGATTGGCGCTCTTCACTCTACTATCATTATTATGAATACCCCGGGCCACACAACGTCCGCCGACATGAAGGCATTTTCGATAAGCGATTTAAGCTGATCCGGTTCTACGGGAAGGATGTTCCGGGCGGTGAGGAGTGGGAATTCTATGACCTGAAGAACGATCCCGATGAACTTCTGAACATGTACGGAAATCCGGAATGTCAGGAACGGGTTGTACTGTTGAAGCAGGAACTGAACAGGTTGAAGACTTCGTATCAGATCGGTGTGCCGCCACCACAGATAAACCAATAAGTTTTAGAGGCGTTCGGCAACAAAACCATTTCACGGAGGCTCGGGACTTGGGGTTTCTCCTCCTCTTTTCCTCAGGGCTCGATGCCTCCGTGTTTTTACTTATTCACTTTTTTTTGATAAACAATCCCTTCGAAACATTTCAAAATTTTTACAAGGTGATTGGCGTTTGCCTCTATTACTAGGGGAGCAACAGGACAACTTGCATATTTTAAAACACGGGGTGTATTTTTTGCAGCAGCAACGGATCTGGAGCAAGGTGGTGTATCCAAAATGCAGCTTCGGATTGTGATGCGGCAGGTTCACAAAGAAGCACGTTCGTTGAAAATTTCAACATAGTTTTCTCAGCCATTCGGTTGCACCTGAATCCTTCATGTTTCAGATGGTTATATCCTTCGGCAATCGGGCCTTTTAGCCCGTTTGAAAAATCATCTCTAAGTAAGGGGAAATGGTTTTCCCGGTCAACTTAGCCCGAAGGATCCTGTCATGTTTTATGCAATACCGAACCTCTCCTCGTCCCGCACCGTAGAATGCACGCCTTGGGAGACAACGACCACAGCACCACCCAAGGCCCGTTGGAATAACCCGAGTGTGGAGCACACGTTCTACTCCGGCTATGAAGGTCTTGTTGCCGGGGCCCGGATCGATTCCAAAAACAACCCGGCGGTTATGCTCCATTGGATCGTTGCGGATTATGACGGTAACATTGACGAGCATATGCGCGATAGCGTCCTTGAGCGCTGCGTCGATTTCAGGCCGCAATACATCTGTCGCACGTTCTCCGGTGGAGCCCGTCTGCTCTGGAAACTCGAATTTCCGTTGCCGTTGCATAACAACGAGCTGTCCAAAAAGCTCATGCGGTACATCAGAAAGAAACTCCGGCTTTCAAAGCTGCTGGTTGGACTCGATGCCGAGGCCCTGGAAGATCCCTGTAAGTATTATGAGGCTGGTACCGACTGGGAAAAGTTGTCAGATGACGAAATCCCTTCCGCATTCATGATGCAGTGGGCCATTGAATCTACCCATAATTATGCCTGGCCCAAACTGGGGCCGGTCATTCCGATGGATGTGCTTGAGGAAGAGGTGCATCGTCAGTATCCCGGTCGCTGGAAGGGGCTGTTTGATTTTGGCGCACGTAGTACACGTTTTTGGGATCCCGATGCAGACAACGAGACCGCGGCCATCGTGCGCGAGTCGGGGATGCAGTGTTTCACCGGCGGGCAGGCCTTTGTTCCGTGGGCATCGATTCTGGGGAGAAAATTTGTCAAACAGTTCGTGGCTGACCGGATCGGGGGTAGCATTGCGTACATTTATTTTGATGGACGCGAGTGCTGGATGCAGCTTCCCGATGGCAACTGGGAATCCTATTGCAAATCCGATATGGCCATGATCCTCAAGGTCGACCGTGGCCTGCGCGGCAGTCCCGCTCGCGGGGAAAATTACAGCGAGGTGGAGCAGGCACTTACGCGTATTATGCAGCACCAGCGCATCGCCTGCGCCGCTCCATTAGTTCACCGCCCCAAAGGCATCGTTATGATCGGTTCAGACCGAGTTCTCAACACCTCCACCATCAATGTCCTCCAACCCGCAGAGGTTGTAGCCGGGGGCGGTGTCCCCGGATCATCCGCACCGCAATGTACCGCCGGCGGCCCGCCGGCTACTGTAGCCGAGGGCCGTGACCTCGGATCGCCCCCTAATGCCCCGGCCCTAACGCCCAGTGCCTGCCCTTATCCCTGGCTGCACAACTTCTTCACCGGCTTCTTCGACCCACCCGAACAGCTCGACTATTTCTACGCCTGGCTGCAGCGCTGGTATCAATCAGCGCTCGACGGCCGTATGCTCCCCGGGCAGGCATCCTTCTTTGCCGGAGTTCCAAACACTGGAAAAACCCTGCTCTCCAATGTGATCCTGTCCCGCATCTTCGGCGGCCATATTGATGCCAGCTCATTCCTGTCCGGAGACGATAACTTCAATAGCCATCTCTTCACCAGTGCCGTTTGGGCGGTCGACGATGTCGTACCGCTTACGGATAACAAGTCCCATCTGAAGTTCTCTGCCCTCATCAAGAAGATGGCCGCCAATCGCACCTTTTCCGTGCGCGAGAAATACCGCGTCGACAAGTTGATCGAATGGAACGGCCGAGTGGTGGTGACGTGCAATACCGATCCCGAGTCGATCCGTATTCTGCCCGACGTCGACTTGTCCAATCGGGATAAAATCAATCTCTTCCGGGTTTCTGAACGCGACACCTTTACCTTCCCGCGCGATGTAGAATCGATCATCGCTACAGAGTTGCCGTTCTTTCTTCGTTGGCTGCTCGACTGGCAACCACCGGACGAAGTCATCGGCGATACGCGGTACGGAGTGCGAACGTACTGCGAGGATTCCCTGTTCGAAGCGGCACGTCATTCATCCAGCGCCTATTCATTTCTTGAGGTCCTGCTCAAGTTTTTCGAGGGGCAGGTGGAGGACATCTGGGAAGGTTCCGCCACAGATCTTTTGACAGCGATGCTTAACGACACCGACGGCCTTGCCGGCATCGCTTCCAAATACACCACCCGCCAGGTAGGGCGGGAACTCTCTAAACTCTTTTCTCAGGGGTATCCGATCACACAGCGGCGGCATGAGTTCAAGCGAGTGTGGTGCATCGATATCAAGAACCTTATGAACGGAGGTGAATCCAATGTTGTTCCATTCTAATCATGAGGTAGGGCAGTATAGCCACGGCAGACGCTGTAGGTTTGGTTCCCGACCGGGCGAAGCATTACACCGTTCTACTGACGTCCTGACGTCTGACATCATGCTGAAAAAAGTCTCTGGAACTCCCAGATCAGCAGGTTCACGACGTCAGCGCGGCTTTCAGCCCCCCTCTATATATCTTTTTATATTAATAGTGATAATGTCAGGAATGTCAGAACGCCCTGTTTGCAGGGGTTTCCTGCCTGACATCATTCCTGACGTTTCGGTTTTCATGGTTTTACGTCAGGCCGTGAGCCGCACCGCTCCCGCATTACGTCAGTTCCAGCTGACATAACATTCAACACAGGAGATCATCATGAAATACACCGATACCCAAACCACTGTTGGGTTATTATCCAGCGCCTGTTCCCCCATCCCGGCGGGGGCTCTCTTGCCCGCTGATCTGCTAACTGAATTGATCAAGGGAATATTCATGCTCGATCCGGAGTTGCGGGATGTGGTCGGACTACGTTTTCTCGGCGCCACCTACCGTGAGATCGGAGAGCAACTCGGCATATCCACCCAGCTCGCCGAGATGCGACATAAACGCGCACTACGCGATTGGCCAGCACTGCGACCCCTTTTCCCCGAGAAGATAGTTAAGCGTGCTCGACGTAAATCCCAATAAAATAGCAGCTATGCAGCAAACGCGCTCAGAACCTACTGCGCAGAACGCTGTCACGTTTCCAGCTTACCTATGCCGCAGCGCCAGGCGCCCTTTGCTCCTTCCGGTCCTCCAGGGCTGCGGAGCACGCACCTACGGTTTGCCGCCCCGCACCCCTTGCGGCCCGTCATCCACAAAGTTCACCTCGCGCTGCTTCGCGTTACCCCCCAAGCCCCCCGCAACGGGGGGGATGTGCTCCGCGCTTAGAGCCAAAGAAGAAATTGTTCATCCAGCTTCACTCGTCGACCCGTCCACTCCCAGCGCCGCCAAGTGGAGGGACGGGTTCCATCCCGTCCTTGGTTCGGTCGTTATAGTGGGGGATCTATGTTCCCGCGAAGGCGCTGTCCGTTTCCGGTCTCCTCAATCAGCCTCCTTCACAAATTCTCCTTTGTCAGCGCTGTATCGGTGTCGGCTATTACCGCCACGGCGCACTTCAGCCGCCTTTGCGTTCCACTCACCGGGCAGCCAAGGCTATCGCCAGCCTGCCCAGCCTTCGCCCTCCGGGGAGTTCCACGCAAATTCGGCTCAAGCGCTTCAGCTGCACTCCGGAAGCCCGGCTGATCCGAACGGCTCAAGGCGTTCCGGTCGCACGCTCCCTTCTCGCCTTCAGCCGCCCGGGCCGTTCTTCCTCCGGGGGCCTACGGCCTACCCTGCGGGGCTTGGCGCCTTCGGCCGCACCCCGTCGGCAGTTTCGCCGCTACGCTTAAGCAAAATTTGCCGGGCTGCTCCAGTCGGTCACGTTGCTCCCTCTCATTGTCCTGCGGCGGCGGACCCGCTCGCTTTCGGGCGCAGAATCCTTCGGACCACTCAAAGTCGCATAACCGCGGTTATGCGTTCGCGGTGCACATTTCGCTTTCTTGCACCCGGCTCGCTTAAACAGAACCCATTCTGTTAAGTCCGCCTTGCTGCTCATTTCATTCGGGGGTTCCGGCTGTGGCAAGGCTCGCGCACTCCCACTTGCCAAAGCCTTCATCGGATAACTTCCAATCTCTGGAAAAAGGGGCAGCCCCCGGCGGGCGCCCGCTTCCCCCTCGGCCTTCGGCCTCACCCCTTTGCCCCATAGCGGTCACAGCTTCGGCTTACGCCTAACCCGCGCCAGCCCCGGCCCCTTCCTCCAGGTCCTTTACGTAGCGCTATGGCGGTCGGGCGGGGCGGTCGTGGTCGCGTGGTTTCGGCTATCGCCTGCACCCACCGCATCCCCCTCCCGCCCGGCCATGGCGCGCCCATCTCGCAAGCTCGCTGGCCACGCCCAAGGCCCCCGCCCGGGAACCGGGGCACCTCGCGCTCGGGTTTTTTAATTATCGCGCTCCGGAACGGCCGCCCTGCGGCTACCCTGCGGGGCAAGTGGGACTTCCAGACATTGGAAACTTTGGTTTTCCAACCATTGGAACTTTTCCCAGGGAGAGGGATGATCTCGCGCTAAGACGCGAAGAACGGAGTGGGGCCCCAAGCGACGTTTCAATCCGTTTCAAAACTTCCAATCATTGGAACTTTTGCCCCGGAGGTTTCCAACCATTGGACACAAGCTTGCGCAGTGAGGCTTCCCGAAGGCGAAGCAACGACCAGCGGGAGTGGCACAAAAGGTTTCCCCCGGACCCCCTTCCAAAAAAAAAGTTTCCAATGCCTGGAAAATTTCGCCCGAGCGGCGCGAGGCCGAGCAGAGCGAAGCGAGCCGGCGGCGAAGCCAAACCGGATGGTTTCCCCCCGGAGGGACCCCCCTTCCAGCGCTGCGCGTGCGCTCCGCGCCCCTGCATTTCCCTGCACTTTGCAGGGATTCTACACCCCTTTGCCCCTGTTAATCCCTGTTATTAACAGTCGAATGAAACCGTCTGCAACATGCGGCGGTTAAGCAGCCATTTCGTCGAGAATCTTTTCAATCTTTCTGACCAGTTCCTTCTTTTTCATTGAACCGGCCTGAGCGATCAGTTCCTGTAATCGTGTTGTGTGGGATTTCTTCTTCGTTGTCCTGCCGGTCATCATTTCGGGCAGGGCGGTTTCCAGGGCTTCGCGGAAATCCTCGCGACCGGGGTGGAAGTAGTGCTTCAACACGATGTTGACGGTGGAGTGGCCGGTTACACGTCGTACGAGCTCCATCGGAACTCCGGCTGTCAGAGCCATGGTAATCCACGTTGTTCGTAACGAGTGGAAATCCTTGACGCTGGCCATGCGCTTCGTGTTCTGTCGCATAACATGCGTATCCGTGATTTCCGCATCTTTCAACGCCTGTTTGAATACTGCGGTTATTTTGTCGGCATCTTGTATGTAGATAGCCGCTGCTTCGGGAAAGACGTATTCTCCATTTTTGGGGCGCCGTTCCAGTTCCTTTCGCAACAACTGGAACAGGGGGATTTCGGCATACTCTCCGGTCTTTGATGTTTTGACATTGATAAAACCGTTCGCGAGATCCACGGCTTCCCATTTCAATAGGCAGCAATCACCCCGGCGCATGGCAGTGCACATGCCCGTTATGATTACAGGGCGTATGACTTTGTTGGCATGCTTCAGGATGGCGGCCAATTCTGCTTCAGAGAACGGTTTGCGATGGACCGTGTTCAGTGGCTGGTAGGGAATGCCGGCGAATGGGTTGGAGAGTATTCCCGCTTCGGTCGCAACCTGCTCGAACAGGCTCCTGACAACCGAAAGTTTGATGTTATGGCTGGCGCCTGAGTAGGGAATCTCCTTGAGATGCTTTACCCATGCGAGGGCCATTTTGCGGGTAACCTGTGAAAGGTATTTCACTTGCGGGTGGTTTTCCTGGATATATTCCCTGAACCTTCGGATGTTGGCTTTTTGAACAGCGGTCTGCTGTGCTGAACGTTTCCGTTTTGCGGGTAATAGTTCCCAGCGCTCCTCCATCTCGGTTAACTCGATCTGTTGGATACCTCCGCCGGATTTTATTTCATACAATTCCTTTAGGTGATGTTCCGCCGCCTTTTGGCTGACGGCTTCTTTCCTCAGCTCATCCAGTTTGAGCTGTGCACGCATCCGCGAGCGTTCAAACGCCGTATCTCCCGGTTGCTTCAATGAAGACGGAACGGTTCCCGCCACTTTGACCCCAAGGTTTACGCACTTTGATTTCCCTTCGACGGTGAAGCGGCCATACCACCACTTCGAACTCAATGAACCGTTTTTCTTTCTGGTGACTTCTACACCCATGACGATCTCCTGCTTAATGTTTCGATTTGCAATGCCCTCATACAAAGAGGGCGTTTCAAACCGGCAGACCCGAAGTTTCCCCCGAAGTCTGGTCCGGTGCAGGTAGATAAAGAAATGTTTCCTATTCGCAACATACTTTAGGTAAGTGCTTTACAGTAGATGTCTTGGTCGGATTCACCCCGTCATCCGTTTGAATTGCCATCCTGATCGTACCGATCCGAATGGAGAGTCATTTTTAGAAGGTTCGCATCGCTATCCAACCGGGCCGACCATTTTTTCTAACGGCGAACTCAATGCGAGTTCGCCTTTTTCATTTTTACGCGAGTTTTCCCCAGTAAATGCGGTATTCGCCACGTTCTCCTCCTTTTCAAAACCCCAGTACCTAATGTCTGTTGCTGCCTTTTTAGCAACATTTCTCCGCTCGCTCTCCGTTTCTCTGCGAGTTCGACCCCTGTTTTTTCGACTGGTAGGCTTTCTAGATGGAAAAGCGAACTTTTTGGGCTATATATAGCTTTTATATAGCCCATATAATGATTATATATGAGCTATATTAAAAGGGGCTATAGCTCATGAAATGGAATTGGGAACTGCCGGACTGGCCAAATTTTGAATATGATAAATCTGCGTTTGCGGCGATGGAGTCCAGGTTTCTGACTTCATCGGGTATTTTGTTGGGCTCTTACAAACACCTTGATGAGAGTGAGAAAACTGCACTCAAAATTGAGCTGATGAGCGAGGAAGCACTGAAGACGTCGGAGATAGAAGGGGAATACCTGAATAGGGAGAGTCTGCAATCCTCGATTCGGCATCAGTTTGGGCTGCCGACGGAGCATGGCCGGATTCCTCCGGCGGAGCAGGGCGTCGCGGAAATGACGGTCAATCTTTACGAAACCTGGAAGAAGGCGCTGTCTAACAAAGTTCTGTTTAAATGGCATTCCCTGCTTATGAGCGGCCGACGTGATATTGTTGATGCAGGCTGTTATCGGACATCCGGCGATCCAATGCAGGTGGTGTCCGGTCACGTTGGTAAACGTAAGGTGCATTTTGAGGCTCCGCCATCGGATCGGATGCAGCCGGAGATGAATGGTTTCATACAGTGGTTCAACCAAACTGCACCAAACGGTGAGCAGCCGTTGTCTGCCTTGATTCGGTCGGGTATCGCTCATCTCTATTTTGTGAGCATTCATCCGTTTGAAGACGGCAATGGCCGGGTTGGCCGCGCCATATCCGAGAAAGCCCTTTCGCAGAACCTAGGGCAGCCAACGTTGATCGCATTGGCACGAACTATCGAAGCCAAACGAAAAGATTACTATGCGGCGTTGGAGCGTGCGAATCGGAAGCTGGAAGTTACTGAGTGGCTTCATTATTTCGCTGAGACCATTTTGGAGGCGCAGGCTTACACGATCCGGTGCGTTGATTTTCTCATCGAGAAGGCTCGTTTCTTTGATCGCTTGGGTGATCAATTGAACGCCCGTCAGCATAAGGTTCTCGTTCGTATGTTTGCCGAGGGGTTGGAAGGGTTTAAAGGCGGCTTAAGTGCCGAAAACTACATCAGCATTGCCAAGACCTCCGCATCGACCGCGACACGTGATCTTAAGGATTTGGTGGAGAAGGGCGCGCTATCCCGCACCGGCGAACTCAAACACACCCGATATCATCTGAACATGCAGAGTTTCCAATCTTAACTATGGGTATGACGCCCAAGTTCGGCATCACACCTGTTGGCAAGCATGTCAACCCGGCTGGAATCATGAGTGGTCAAGTAATGTTGGCATGTTAAAGGAAAAAGCGCCGGAGGTAGTTCCCTGAGCCGGAGGTTATCGATTTTGCCAGTTTATTCTGGGCTCCGGCCAAGGAGAGGCGGGCTTCCACCTCCCCGGCAAGAAGGAATTTATTAGGCAGGGTGCCGAGAATGGTTTCAAGTTCCTTTGACTGACGTGACAGGACGACGGCTGCCGCGACGAAGAATACCTCCTCCATCTGAATATCTACGACCTACCTCATCTGGCAACGCGACGGGATCTCTGAGCCGCACTTCCGTGAACAACCTTTTTTTGTGGCTTGACGGCAGAGCGAGCGCAAATAAATGACACAGTGTATCCGTTCAGGTGTGACATTTTTTCACGCGCTATCTCGTTCGTTTTTTCAAGAAATGGCGATTTCATTTGGAAAAACAACCAATCCTCCGTTGGCACATTTTTTGATAATGGGCGGTTGAAGCCATTGGGCGCACTTCCGCGATGGGCGCGGGAGTGGAAACGAAAGGAATACAGATCATGTACTGGAACGATTCAAGATCATGGAGCCCGTTCGAAGAGCTTCGCGGCCTTCAACGGGAAATGAACCGTCTGTTCGACGGATACGATGGCGGGACTGCCATGTCCCGCTTCCCGGCACTCAACGTGTGGGGCAATGCCGACAGCGCCGTCGTCACGGCCGAGCTGCCTGGACTGGAAACGAAAGACCTCGACCTGAGCGTGGTCAACAACCAGCTCACGATCAAGGGCGAGCGCAAGGGCGACAAGCCGGCGGAGGATGCGGTCTGCCACCGTAGCGAGCGCGACACCGGTAAGTTCGTGCGCACCGTGCGCCTCCCCTTCGCGGTCGAGAACGACAAGGTGACCGCCAACTATGAAAACGGGGTGCTGACGGTGGTGATGCCTCGGCACGAGGCCACCAAACCCAAGCGCATTGAAATCAAAACATCCTAAGGAGGTATGCATCATGAAAGACAACAAGGAAAAAGCCCTCGAAAAGATGGATCGCAACGAACTTGAACCCACGCGAGACGCCAAGGTGTTTGTCCCCGCAACGGACATCTACGAAAAGGATGATGCCATCCTTGTCCGCTGCGACATGCCCGGCGTAGCGCAGGATCAGGTCGATATCCGGCTCGACAACACCGAGCTGGAAATCACCGGAACCCAGGCTGCCGCCAAGCCCGATGGGGTGGACCTGCTGACGGGGGAATACCAAACCGGCGTCTTCCGCCGCAAGTTCAACGTGCCGCAACTGATCGACCGCGACAAAATCCGCGCCCGGTTGCACAACGGGGTGCTCGATATCGAGCTGCCCAAGGCCGAACAGGCCAAGCCGCGCAAGATAGAAATCTCAACCGGAGGATAATGCAAGGAGGTGTGTTGATATGAAAGACAAGTTGGTTCCTTGGAAAAAGCGCGACGAACATCCGTTCGACTTGCTCCACCGGGAGATCAATGACCTGTTCGATGTCTACTACCACGGATTTGGAGGCCGTGCCCGTCGGTTCGCGGGGGATACCGGCTACGAAGTCTCGGAAACCGATGATGAAATCCGCGTCAAGGCCGAGCTTCCGGGGATGGAAGAGAAGGATATTGAAGTCACGATCGATGAAGAAGTCCTGACCATCCGCGGTGAACGCCAGGAACAGCACGAGGAAAAAAAGCGGAACTACCGGGTCTCTGAAATGAGCCACGGCAGTTTCTTCCGCTCCTTTCCGCTACGGGTGGCGATCGACCGCAACAAGGTCAAGGCCAAGTTCAAGCGCGGCGTGCTCACACTGACGTTGCCGAAGACGGAACAGGCCAAGACCGCGAGCAAGCGTATTCCCATCAGTACCGATTAACACATGGGACGGGCGGGGCTCGCACGCCCCGCCCTCGGATCAAACCATTGGAGATGAAGGACAATGACAATGCTGTTGGCAAGATTGGTTCACTATGGATTCGGCCTCTACAATCTGGGGTTGCTGGCCTATGTGCTCTGCACGTGGTTCGCGCATCCCGCGGCCGATGGCCTGCGGTCGTGGCTTTCCCGCTGGTACGAACCGCTCCTTGCACCGATCCGGCGGTGGATCCCCTCCCCGCAGTTCGGATGCACGGCCGTGGACTTGAGCCCACTTGTGCTCTATATCGGGTTGGGCTTGCTCAAGTCCGCCATCCTGTCGCTGTTGGTGCCGCCATTCTAGAAACAAGGTTGGAACGATGGCCGTGCCTCGCTTAATATTCCTCCCGGCACGCAGCCCGGCCGCAAGTTCCGGCTTTGCGGAAAGGGACTCAGCAAGCCCGGCGGCGGACGGGGCGATGTCTACGCGGTGGTGAAGATCGTCGTGCCCCGCAATCCATCCGCCGAGGAAAAGAAGCTCTACAAAAAGCTTGCCGATCTCGCCAATGAAAAGCGGAATTAGTTTTTCTTCAAAGCCACCTTGCGCGGCAGAAGCAGGCTGAAGGTGGCTCCTTCGCCGGGATTGCTTTCCACCTGCACGGTGCCGCCGTGCGCCTCGGCGATGGCGCGCACCATGCTCAGTCCCAGCCCGAGCCCCGGCGTGCCGCGGCTGGGTTCGGCGCGGTAGAGCCGGTTCCAGATCTTTTCCATATCCTCTTCGCCGATGCCGCACCCCTGGTCTGAAACCCGAAGCACCACGTCCTGTTCGGACGAGCTTCCGCCAAGGGTCACCGTGGTGTTGGGGCCGCTGTATTTCAGGGCGTTGTCGACGAGGTTGGCCAGGCATTGGCGCAACCGCATCCGGTCGGCTTCGACGGTCAGGTAGGTCGGCACCTCGTTGCGCAATGCAATGTTCCGTTCCTCCGCCACGATGGCGTAGAGTTCGGTCACTTCGTCCGCCAGCTCGCGCAGGGCGCAGGATTCCGGCGCGAGCGCCATGCCGCCCGACCGGGCTTCGGCCAGATCCATCAGGGCGTTGAGCAGCTGCAGGATGCGTTCGGATTCCTCCATGCAGTCGGCCAGCGCCTCGCGTTGCACCCGCAGGTCGGGTTCGGCCTGCAGGGCGTGTTCGGCCGAGTTGCGCAGGTGGGTCATCGGGGTGCGCAGATCGTGGGCGACATGGTCGAGGGCTTCGCGCGAGCCTTCCACCAGTTTTTCATTCTGGTCGAGCACCTTGTTGAAGAGGGCTCCCAAAACCGCCAATTCGCCGCGTTGCCTTTGTTCCGGGACGCGCCGCTTCTGGTCGCCGGTGTCCACGATATGCTCGGCGGTATCCACCAATGCGCGCAAGGGGGAGAGCGCGCTGCGCGAAATCAGCCAACCGCCCAGCAGACTGACCAGCAGGGCGGGAAGCAGAATGCGAAGTCCGGTGCGCCGCAGGTGCGCCATGACGACCCGGCCGGTCGCATTGCTATGGCCGACCTGCAAATAGAATCCTCCGCTGAGCGGCTGCGTCCCGACCATCCAACTGCCCTCGGCTTCTTCCTGGGCGAGCATGTCCCAGCGCGATTTGCCGTGGATGTCGCCGGCCTTCCGCATCTTCTGGTCGAGCAGGTTCCAAAGGGGGTGCGAGACGGTGATGAAGCGAACCTGGTTGTAGCGGTCGACGATGCGGACAAATACCGGTTCAGTCTGGGTGACCGGTTGGCTGAAATAGTTAGCCAGCGCCGGTTCTCCGCCGTGCCGGTAGAGCGTGCTGAATTTTTCAACCTGCGCCTGGATCACATCGCGATCACGTTGTTGCATAATGCGGTCGACCCGTTGGTAGATCACGGTGAAAAGCACGGTGAACGATACGGCGAGAAAGACGGTGTAGAGCAGTGCGAGCCGGAAGGCGAGGGGCGAACGGCGCGGTTTAGTCGGCCTTGAGGACATAGCCAACCCCCCGTACGGTCTGGATCATCTTTTGATCGAACTGCTTGTCGATCCGGTTGCGCAGGCGGCAGACCAGCACATCCACCACATTGGTCTGCGGGTCGAAGCTATAGTCGTAGACATGTTCCAGGATGGCGGTTTTGGTGACGACCCGCCCGGGGTTGCGCATGAGGTATTCGAGCAGGGCGAACTCGCGCGGCTGGAGTTCAATCGGTTCCCCGTCGCGCTCGGCCGTGCGGTCGGTCAGGTTGAGCCGGAGATCGCCGACCCGCAGGATCGTGGCCTGCGGAGTTCGCTGCGCCCGGCGCAACAGGGTTTGGATGCGTACCAGCAGCTCGGAAAAGGAAAAGGGTTTCACCATATAGTCGTCGCCCCCGGCCTGCAGGCCGCGGATGCGGTCGTCCACCGAGCGCTTGGCGCTGAGAATGATGACCGGGGTGTCGGTGCCTTCCGCACGCATGCGCTCGATCATGCCGAGCCCATCGAGCTTTGGCAGCATCAGGTCGGCCACGATGGCGTCGTATACATCCTGCCGGGTCATCGAAAGTCCCGCCTCGCCATCCTCCGCCACATCGGCGGCATAGCCCACCTCCCGGAATCCCTTTTCCAGAAAGGACGAAATCTTCGGATCGTCTTCGATAATCAACATTCGCATGGCTTGAGCTAATCGGGATGGCCGAGCCTTGTCAACCGGGAAAACATTACCGCGTTGTAATGTTTCCGAAAGGTTGCCGCAATGTTCACGGGGTTGCATGTCCGCAGCAAATGGAGAAACCAGGCAAGTCGCTTAAATGGATCGTGGAACCATGGGTCGTTCAGTTCCTGTGCGGGCTCCCGGACGGCAGCACGATGCCGCCTAGCCAAAATGTATTAACCAACAAGGAGAAGAGCATATGATCAAAGCTGTTGATTTGGTCAAGGACTTCGGGAAACGGCGCGCAGTCGATGGCGTGTCGTTCGAAGTCGAGAAGGGAACCGTGCTGGGTTTCCTGGGGCCGAACGGCGCCGGGAAGACCACCACGATCCGCATGGTGGCTGGATTCCTTCCGCCCACCGAAGGCAATGTGTTCGTCAAGGGCATCAATGTGGCCAGCGATCCCGTCGCCGCCCAGAAAAGCATCGGCTACATGCCCGAAACCACGCCGCTCTACGAGGACATGACCGTATCCGGTTTCCTACGCTTCCTCGCCGAGGTGCGCGGATTCAGCGGAACCGAGCGCAACAGCCGGGTCGAGCGCGCCATCGAACGCTGCTTCCTGCATCCGGTGCGCAACCAAACGATCGACACCCTGTCGAAGGGCTACCGGCAGCGCACCTGCCTTGCGCAGACGCTGCTGCACGATCCCGACATCCTGCTGCTCGATGAGCCGACCGAGGGGCTCGACCCCAACCAGAAACAGGTGGTGCGCGACATGATCAAGGAGATGGCTTCCGAGCGCGTCGTGATGCTTTCGACCCACGTGCTCGAGGAGGTCGAAGCCATTTGCACCCGCGCCATTATCATCAGCGCCGGAAAGGTCGTGGCCGACGATACCCCCGCCGCGCTCAAGGCGCGCAGTCCCAAATACAACGCCGTCACCCTCACCGCCGAAGGCGAGGGCA
This sequence comes from Pontiella desulfatans, assembly GCF_900890425.1. NCBI lineage: Bacteria > Pseudomonadati > Kiritimatiellota > Kiritimatiellia > Kiritimatiellales > Pontiellaceae > Pontiella > Pontiella desulfatans. Next base: position 1,081,059 of record NZ_CAAHFG010000003.1, read on the forward strand.
TTGCCGACAAGCTCGGCAAGCTGCCGGGCGTCAAGGAAGTCCATGCGCTGGAGGATGGCAAGATTGTCGCGTTCCCCAAGGCCGGCAAGTCCATTGCCGCCGACGTGCTCGGAACCGCCCAGCAAAACCAATGGAAGGTTTCCGATATCAAGGTCGATGAAGGCCGGTTGGACGATGTCTTCCGCCAGATCACCAGCACCGAAGATTCCAAGAAAAAGGAGGTGGCCTGATGAACGAATCAACCTCCCATGTTCTCGCCATCGCCAAGCGTGAATGGCGCGCCTATTTCGACTCGCCGGTGGCCTATGTCTTCATCATCATTTTCCTGATGCTGGCCGGGTTCTTCACCTTCTCGCTTGCGCAATTCTTCGAGGCGGGGCAGGCGAGCCTGAACGGCTTCTTCACGTGGCATCCGTGGCTCTACATGATCCTCGTGCCCGCCGTGGCCATGCGCCTCTGGGCGGAGGAGCGGCGGTCGGGCACCATCGAGCTGCTCTTCACGGTATCCGTCACGCCGCTGCAGGCGCTGCTCGGCAAGTTTGCCGCCGCGTGGCTCTTCATGCTGTTGGCGCTGACACTCACCTTGCCGGTTCCGATGACCGCCGCCTACCTCGGCTCGCCCGACATGGGTTCCATTGTTTCCGGCTACATCGGCAGCGGCCTGTTGGCCGGTGCCTATGTCGCCGCCGGCATGTTCACTTCCGCCCTAACGCGCAACCAGGTGATCAGCTTCATCCTGGCCGTGGTGATTGGCCTGTTCCTGATCCTGGCAGGCTACCCGCCGGTGACTGATCTCCTGGCGCGTTGGGCACCCATGTGGCTGGTCGACGGCGTCGCCTCGTTCAGCTTCATGCCGCACTACGAAGCCTTGCAACGCGGGGTCATCGACCTGCGCGACCTCGTCTACTTTGCATCGGTGATGGTCTTCATGCTCTTCGCCACGCAGGTTGTTCTGAAAAACAAAGTCGGCAGGTAGGGGGTGGCCACGAAGGAACGCAAAGAAAACAAAGACCCTTCTTTTGCGGTCTCTGCGCTCTCTTGTGGCAAATAATTCCAGAAAGGATTTTAGACATGAACCAGATGAAAAAAATGACCGGCCTGGCGGGCGTGCTGCTTTTGCTGGGCATATTGATCGCCTTCAACGCGGTGCTGCGCCCGATACGGATGCGCGCCGACGTGACGGAGGACAAGCTCTACACGCTCTCCGAGGGAACCAAGCTGCTGCTGGGCGAGCTGGAGCGCGATGTGACGCTGAAGTTTTACTTTTCCAAGAGCAACGACCGCCTGCCGGTGCCGATGAAAAATTTTGCGGCGCGCGTGCGCGACCTGCTCAAGGAATACGAGTCGCGCTCCGGCGGCTACCTCGTGCTCGAGGAATACGACCCGAAGCCCGACTCCGACGAGGAAGAGTGGGCGCAACGCTACGGCCTGCAATCGCAGGCGCTCGATATGTTCGGTATGGGGGGCGGGCTCTATTTCGGCATCGTCGCCGTTTCCGGCAACCGCGAGGCGGCCATCCCGATGCTCGCGCAGAGCGCCGAGCCGCGGTTGGAATATTTGCTGACCCGCATGGTTTCCGAAGTGTCTACGGAAAAGTCCGCCAAGGTCGGAATCATGAGTGCGCTTCCGGTGAACGGTTCCATGCCGTCGAATCCCTACATGATGCAGCAGGCCGGCGGTTCGCGAAAGTGGGCGGTTGTTTCCGAAATCGAGCGGCAGTACGAGGTGGAGGGAATCGATATGACGGCCACCAACATTGCTTCGGACATCGATACGCTAATAGTCATCCACCCGGCGGACATCTCCGACGACGCGCTCTATGCCATCGACCAGTTCGTGCTGCGTGGCGGCCGTCTGCTGGCCTTCACCGACCCGATGAGCATCACCGCCCAGGAGAGCGCCAATCCGCAGCAGATGCAGATGGGTATGCCGCCCCCGCAAGGGGCATCCGATCTCAACCGCTTGACCTCCGCCTGGGGCATCGAAATGACGCCCGGTCAACTGGCGGCCGACGAGTCGGCGGCGAGCCTGCTCAATGCCGGCGGCGGACGTGCCCAGCGCAACGCCACCTGGCTGTCGTTGCGCACTGCGCACATCAACCGCGACGATATTGCCACCGGTTCCCTCAACGAAATGATGATGCCGTTCGCCGGGGCGTTCGCGGTGTCCGCCAGCAATGGGGTTGACGTGGCCGAACTCGTCTTTACCGCAGACGACGGCTTCACCGCCGGCACCATGGCCGCCCGCTCGGGACGCGTTGATATTCCGTCGGCCAAAAAGCGCGTGCCGCTGGCGTTGCGGGTAACCGGCTCGTTCAAGACGGCGTTCCCGGATCGGGACGGCGGTCTCAAGCAGGCCGAAAAGCCCGGTGTTGTGATTCTCGTTTCGGATGTCGATATGCTGGCCGACCGCATTGCGACCGACAGCATGAACTTCATGGGGCAGACCATTGTGCAACCGCGCAACGACAACCTGACGTTCGCCGTCAACATGGTTGAACAGCTGTGCGGCAGCGAGGCGCTCATCGGCCTGCGCAGCCGTAATTCGTTCGACCGGCCGTTCGACCGGGTGATCCAAATGGAAAAGGAGGCCGCCTTCAAATGGCAGGCCGAGGAGCAGCGGCTGAATGCCGAGCTGCAAGCCACGCAGGCCAAGCTGTCGCAGCTCCAGCAGACGCGCGACGACGGCCAGCAAATGTTCCTCAGCCCGGAGCAGGAGGCCGAGCTCAAGAAGTTCCGCGAACAGGTTTTCCAGACCCAGCAGTCGCTTAAGGAGGTGCGCAAGAACCTGCGGCGCGATATCGAAATGCTGGGTGTGCGCCTGAAGGCCATGAACATTGTCGGCATCCCGATCCTCGTCGCCATCTTTGGCATTGCACGCGGACTCTGGCTCAAGAAAACGAGGTAAATGAAGAATGTAGATTTCAGAATGTAGAATGATGGAACTCAGGCGGCGTTGGCCTTTCCAACAGAAGCTGTCGCAGACCAACCATTCTTCATTCTTCATTCTGAAATCTTAATTAGGAGAGTTTGATCATGACTTCAAAGAAACTAATCGGAATGGTGATTGCGCTGGCGGTGCTGGCGGGGATTGCCCTCATGCAGAACAAGGGCGGAAACAAGCACCGGGCGGACATGGATAAAACCGCGGCAACCCTATTGCAGGGTCTGGATCTCAACACCGTTGACGGCGTTGCCATCGCGGAGGGATCGGACTCGGTGGAGTTGGTGAAGCAGGACGGGAAGTGGGTGGTTGGCTCGTTGTTCAACTATCCCGCCGACTTCAAGAAGCTGGCCGATGCCCTGCGTGCGGCCTCGGAAGTGACGATGGGCAGCCCGGTTCGCTCGGCGAATGTGGATGCCGCAGAGTTCGGGCTGGATAAGGCCAAGTCGATTGTGCTGAAGACCGGCGGCAACGACGCGGTCAAGCTGGCAGTCGGCGCGCGTCGGGAGGCCTCCAATACGGCAGGCTGGGCGAACCAGCACTTTGTCCAGAAGGGCGGGGCGGACGATATTTATCTGGTCGACTACGACTTCCGTCCATTCACAGAGGAATCCGACGACTGGATCGATACCGAGCTGATCAACGTTTCCTCGTCCGACATCGTTTCCGTCAAGGCGGGCGATATGGAGCTGAATTCGGTGAGCAACACGTGGACGCTCGCCGACCTCGACGAGGAGACCGAGGAATTCCAATCCTCCGAGGCCAACAAGCTGCGCATGGCGCTGCAATACCTCAACTGCACGACCGTCGCCGATCCGGCAATGACGGACGCCGATCTCGGATTCACCAACGCCGTCGCCTATACCGCCTCGACGACCAACAAGTCCTATACGGTCACGTTGGGCGGCGAAGCCGACAACGGCCGCTACCTCCGTCTCTCCGGCGATGTGCCCGAAAAGGTCAACGGCTGGACATACGTAGTGAGCACCTACGAGGCCAACGATTTCCTCCTCACCCGCGACAAGCTCGTCAAAGCCAAGGAGCCGGAAGAGGAGGAGGCGAACTAGTTTTTGGTGCGGCGGGAAACGAAGTGCCCCGCCGCTGTAGGAGCGGTGTCGACTTTCGGTTGCCCCCGCACTCCAAGGCCTTTTTGTTTGTCCGGCGGGGCAAAGCGGGATACCTTTTTGCCCCATGACCGACAACCCCCTCAATCCGAATCCCGAACGCCCTGAAGTCCATGTGGTGCATGGAGCCGATGCCTACGCCAACACGCTGACGGTGCTCGACGCGTTCGACCTTACGGCGGTAAATGGAAAGACCGTGTTGTTGAAGCCCAATGTCGGGCGGATGTCGGAGGTCGGCTCCGGGGTCAATACCAATCCCAAGGTGGTCGCCGCCGCGATCGATGCCTTCCGTGCTGCCGGAGCAATCGTGTCCATTGGGGAAAGCCCGATCACCGGTGTCAAGACCATGGAGGCGTTCGAGCTTTCCGGCATCGCCGACGTGGCGAGGGAGAAGGATTGCCCGTTGATCGATATGGATGAGCGCAAGCCGGTCATCACGCCCGTTCCGGAGGGCAAGGTGATCGACTCACTTAAAATCTGCGCCGATGTCTTTGATTTTGATTTCGTGGTCTCCATCCCGGTGATGAAGATCCATATGCACACCGGCGCAACACTCTCGATCAAGAACATGAAGGGCTGCCTTTGGCGGCGTAGCAAGGTCGATCTCCACATGCTCCCTCAGCTGGAAGGCACAACCGACAAATCGCTGGATATTGCCATTGGTGATATGGCTGGGGTGCTCCGGCCTCACTTTGCGCTCATTGATGGTTCCATCGGTCTGGAAGGCCTGGGGCCGGGTGCCGGGACGCCCAAGGAACTGAATGTGGTGTTGGCCGGGGGCGATGGTTTTGCGGCCGATGCCGTGGCCTGCCGGTTGATGGGGCGCAAGGCGGAGGAAATTCCCCATTTGCGGATCGGTGCCGCGAATGGGTTTGGCATCATCGATCTGGATCGGATCCGGGTATCACCGGACAGCTGGCAGGACTATGCGTCCGAATTCAAGGCCGCGCCGAAAAACCTGTCGTTCGAATTTCCGAACATCGAGGTGCTCGATAAAAATTCCTGCAGTGCTTGCCAGTCCACGTTGCTGCTGTTTCTCCAACGTTTCGGCGAGTCGCTGGCTGACTATATCCCGGAAGACGAACCGTTGCGGGTGGCGATCGGGAAGGGGCACGACGAGCTGCCCGATGGAACCTTGTGCATTGGCCAATGCACCATTCGGCAAAAAGAGGGCGGCATCTTTGTTCCCGGATGCCCGCCCGTCGGCAGCCAAATCTTTAAAACGCTTCAGCAACATGCTGAGGACGAATCCTCCAACCCATAAGGTTATATGAAACGGATCGGAATCAGTATTGGCGATATCAATGGCATTGGCCCCGAGGTCACGCTTAAGGCGGTTGGTTTGCATGATTGGCCGCGCGATGTGGAGTTTATGCTCTATGGCCCGGTCACCGCAATCAAGATGCAGGCGCGTGAGTTGAAGCTGGAGTTGCCTGAACATGTCCATTTGCGCGATGTCGGAATTGACGTGGCGTGGAATGTGGGCTCGGTGGCCGTTGATGCTTCTCAGGCGGCGGAGCTAGCGATCCGGCGGGTGGTCGAGGGCTGCCTGAGCGGGGATTTGGATGCCATGGTTACGGCGCCGATCTGCAAGGAGGGCTTTCATGAAGCTGGAATTCACGTGCCGGGGCATACCGAATTGCTGGCTTCCCTGACCGGCACTTCAACCTTCGGCATGATGCTGATGGGCGGTGGGCTGCGCGTGATGCTCGTGACGCGCCACCTGCCGATTTCCGACGTGCCGAAAGCGCTGACGAAGGAGCTGGTTCGTGAACACATCGAATTGACCGGCCAAGCCCTAAAGTTGTTTGGGATCGAAAATGGAAAAATCGGCGTGTGTGGCCTCAACCCCCATGCCGGCGATGGCGGGGTGCTGGGTTGCGAGGAAAAGACGCTGATCAACCCGGCCATCCAGGAAGCGCGTAAAAAGGGGTTCCATGTTTCCGATGCGGTTCCGGCCGATACGATTTTTTATGAAGCCTTGAGAGGGGACTATGATGCGGTGGTGGCGATGTACCACGACCAAGGCTTGGCTCCGCTGAAAATGATTGGTTTCGACGAGGGGATCAACGTAACGCTCGGCCTGCCGATCATCCGCACCTCGCCCGACCACGGCACCGCCTTCGGCATTGCCGGGAAAAACGAGGCCTCGCCGAAAAGCATGCAAAACGCAATCGCCCTCGCCATCGAAATGGCCGGCAAGCCCAACCCTTGGAAAAACAAGTAGCAACGAATGAATGTGAAGCAACGAATCCTCTCAGCCGTTATTCGTTGCAGAAATAACGGAAGCAATGATGTCTGAAGAACCGAAATTGACGAGCCCGAAGGAAGTGCGCGGACTGCTGGCGCAACTGGGGCACCGCCCGAACAAGGGGCTGGGGCAAAACTATCTGATCGATGCCAACATCCTCGACATCATCGCCGCCACCGCCCAGATCCAGCCGGACGAATCCGTGCTCGAAATCGGACCAGGCCTCGGCGCGCTGACGGAACGGATTATTCCCCAGGCCAAGTCGGTGACCTGCATCGAGAAGGATCCGACGATGGTGAAATACCTGAAGTCGCGCTTCTCCAGCTTCACCCTCGTTGAGTCCGATGCGCTGGACGTCGATATGGATGCGCTGTTCGAAAAGGGCATCACCAAGGTGGCGGCCAATCTGCCGTATTCCGTGGCGAGCCGCTTGATGGTGGATATTGCCGAGTGCGCGCACCGCCCGGAACTGATGTCGCTCACCATCCAGAAGGAGGTGGCGGATCGGCTGTGCGCCCCGCCCGGCGATGGGCATTATGGCGTGCTCGGGATCCTGACCGGTGTCTACTATGAAAACAAGCTGGTCAAAAAAATCAGCCCGACCTGTTTTCTGCCTCCACCAAAGGTGTGGTCGGCCGTGGTGAAGATGGAGCGGCGTTCTGAACCGCTCATTGAAGAGGAGCTATATCCGCTGTTCAAGAAGCTGGTGAAGGGCTGTTTTTCCCAGCGCCGCAAGCAGATCGGCACCATTCTCAAAAAACTCGGCGTTGAGCCGGTCGATCCCATTCTTGCCGACGCGGGAATCGAGCACGCCGAACGCCCCGAAAAGATTGAGATCGAGCGCTGGGCGCAATTGGCCCGGGTGCTATCCCGATAGCGTCATATGATTCTATGTTGACGCGATAGTATCGTTTGATACTATCACCGCCATGACGTGGAGTCCGACAGAGCTGGTGCTTTCTCCGGAAAGTATCAAGAAATTGGCCGAAGTGGAGCAGTTGATCGGGAAAGTGGAGGGGATGCAGCTTTCCCGCCCGGTTCCGAAGCTACGCCAAAAGAACCGCGCAAAATCCATTCGGGGATCCACCGGGATAGAGGGGAACAGCTGTTCCGTTGAGCAGGTTGAGGCGATCGCCGATGGCCAGCCGGTCGCTCTATCAAAAAAGGAGCAGTTGGAGATCCGCAATGCTCTTGAGACCTACGATGCGTTGCCGTCCTTCGATCCGGTTTCGATTGCTTCTCTTTTGGATGCGCAACGGATGCTGATGGGGAACGGGCTGTTGCTGGTGCCCGGAAGGTTCCGGCAGGGGCCGGTCGAGGTTTATGTAACCGAAACGGAAACCCTTCGCCTGCCGTCGTGGAAAACCGTGGAGCCTTCCGTGCAGGCTCTCTTTGACGACCTCGAAAACGGCGCGGAGCTAATGCTGATTTCATCGATCCGTTTCCATTTCGAATTTGTGGGCATCCATCCGTTCTCGGATGGAAATGGCCGGATGGCCCGTCTGTGGCAGACGCGGTTATTGATGGAGGAGCATCCTGTCTTTGAATTCCTTGATGTGGAGTCGATGGTGTTTGACCGGCGCGAAGAATACTACAGGCAGATTCGGCGGGCGCAGGAGTGCGGAAATGTGGACGGCTTTGTGTTGTTCATGCTCGAGCAGATCCGGCGTTCGCTGGAAAGCCTATGGGAAAGCAGTGCACCTGGGCGGAACACCTTTGCGGATCGGATTTCCATTGCACAGCAGACCTTCGGGGAAGACTTTTTTTCAAGAAAGGATTACATGCGTCTGTTCAAGACCGTTTCGCCGGCCACGGCGAGCCGCGATTTGTCCGCCGGTGTTTCCTCCGGTGCGCTGGAGCGGGAAGGCGACAAACGCACCGCGGTATATCGGTTTAGGCCAATCAATGGTTGATCGGGGCATGGCAGGCGCCATTCCCCGGAAACCCAACCCAGTCGAGCGCTGGGCGTTCCGGGTTAGTCGCTATTTCTTCTGGGTTACAATCCGGATTTCGTTTTATAATGGTTTCACGTGTCGCGGAACGTCTAGGGTGGCGTCCGTATTAACAACAGGGAAGCTGCGCATATGATTTTCGGAAAGAAAAAGGGCAAGGAAGAACCGGTGCCGGTGTTCGCGAAGGACGATCCGGATTTCTGGCGCTCGATCCCGGTGGGCAGTGCGGTTTCGTTAACCGACGAAGCGGCCATCGAAGAGGCGATGCGCATTGGCGTCGGGGTTTCGGGGCTCGACTATGAAGTCACGGTGGCCGAAGTTGTTCGCGACCTGGGAAAAAATGCCGAGTGGTGGTTCTACTATATCGAGGGCCACAAGACCGAAAACCTGTGGCTGATGGTCAAGATCGTTGGTGCGGACATTGTTCCGATCGTCTATTTCGAGGTGGAGGATTTTCCGCCAACGCTACGCAGCCGCCTGGTGGCCGACGGGCTGGTCTGGATGTTTGAAAAGGGCGAGGTGGGCGGTGCGCCGCATGCGCCGGTTTTTGCCTCGGACATTTTCCAGACGCTGGAGGACGCGGATGGCGACGAATACGAAGTCCATTATCGCCAAAAGCCGCAGGGCACCGTCTATGGCCGCTATTCGCGCGTTCCCGCCGATGCCGGGCTGAGCGATGTCTTCATGGCCTTTAGCGAATACGAAGCCGACGAGTCGTTCGAGAACCCGGAGCTGCTGGTGATGGAAAAGGGCGGCGAGGATGATCCGGCGGGCGGGTTGGTCAGTCTCTATGTGGGCGGGATCACGGTGTTCAACGATATTGAGGTTTTGAGGAGCTGCTGATGCAGCAGGAAATTAACAACGAAAGCGAGGTTCGGAATGGTAGATAAGATCGAAACATTGGAACAGGTGGCAGGGGTGTTGGAATCGCAGGGCTATGATGCCCGGTTGGTTTCCGGCGAAGCGGTCATGGTGGATGTCGGCGGTTCGGAGCATCCGTTCGCGGCGGTCGTTACCAAGAACGACAATGGCGCCGAGTTTGTGCTGACCTGCCAGTTGGCCACGCTGGGCGATATCGAAGAAGACCTCTCCGCCCAGTTCATGCTGGCGGCGTTGGATGCCAATACGGCGATCCGGCCGTTCGCCTTCGCGGTCATCAGCGATACGGACGATCCGGCCCTGGCCGAGCCCGAGCAATGGCCCGTGGTGCTGACCTCCAGCATTCCCGTCGGCGATCTCTCCGAAGGGGAACTCTGCGTGGCGATGGACGGGCTGTGGAGCGCGCTGACCGCCGCCGCCCCGGTGCTGAAGCTTGGAATCACAAAATAACCGTTTGGAATAGAAGGAGTAGAATCATGGCAAGTTTATTCAAGGCAATTTCGAATGTAGTGCGCGGCGCGAAGGATGATTTGGCCAAGTCGATGGCCGATCCGGTGCGGGATGGAAAGATTGCCATCGCCGACAGCGAAAAGCAGGTGGCGGAATTCACCACCAAGATCGCTTCGTTGGTCGCGGAAAACAAGCGGCTGATCAAGCAGCGCGACGAAGCGGCCGAGGAGGTCGAAAAGTTCACCCGCATTGCCCAGAAGGCGGCGCAGGCCGGCAACGAGGCGGACGTCCGCTCGGCGCTGGAAATGAAAACCCGCGCGGACGAGCGCGTGGCTTCGTTGACCGCCGAGGTGGCCAAGAGCGAGCAGCTCACGTCGATGCTGCGCGACCAGCTGGGCAAGGCGCGTGCCAAGGTGGCGCAGGCCAAGAGCAACATGACCCGCATGTCGGCCCGCGTCGAAGGCGCCAAGATCCGGACGGAACTGGCAAAGGCTTCGTCCGAATTCAACGCCGGAAACAGTCCGCTGGGTGCGCTGGACGACCTGGAAAAATCCGTGCAGGAAAAGGAGAGCGAAGCGGAGGCCTGGGAAGAAATGGTCGGCATGGAAAACCAAGGCAGTGCCGCCGACCTGGCATCCAAATACGATACTCCTGCAAGCGCGCTGGACGATGAAGTCGCCAAGCTCATGGCAGCCAACAAAAAGGGATAATTAAGAATGAAGATTTAAGAATGAAGAATGGTTGGTCTGTCGCCATTCTTCATGAACCACTCGCAAGCTCGTTATTTGCATGTGCAGATTATTTGCACTGCGCTTCGGCTGAATTCTTAAATCTTCATTTCTCCAAGCAAGGGGGCAGGAAATGATCTATCTATCGTGGAGCCTGTATGCGGCGGTCTGGTTGGCTGTCGCTTTGGTGTTTTTGTTCGTTGCGAAAAAGCTGTTCGATCTGCTGACGCCATATTCGCTCGAAGTGCAGCTGACCGAAAAGGACAATCCGGCGGTTGGCCTGGTGCTGGGCGGTTTTCTGCTGGGGGTTGCGGCGGTTGTCTGCGGAACCTTTGCCGGGGAGTCGGGCGAAGTGTCGGTTGCCGGGTTTGCCGCCGACATTGGTTGGGTGGCGATCTATGTGGTGATCGGGATGGTGCTGCTGTTCTTCGCCGGCATCGTGAACGATAAGCTGGTCTTGCATCGCTTCCAGAACCAGCATGAGGTGGTGGAGGAACGCAACATGGGCGTCGCGGCCATCGTTGCGGCGACCTATCTCGGTTCCGGGTTGATTGTGGGCGGAGGCATTTCGGGGAGCTTCAGCCTGACGACGGCAATCCTGCCCTTCATTGCCGGCCAGATTGCGTTGGTGCTCTTCGCCCACCTCTACCAAATCCTGACGAAGCATGATGATTTGAAGGAGATCGGCGAAAATAAGAACGTTGCGGCGGGCGTGGCCTATGCCGGCAACATCCTGGCCTACAGCATCATCCTGATGAAGGGGGTGTCGATGGGCGGCGAGGGCATCGAGATGCGCATCGACCGGCTTTGGCATTTCCTCTACTACGCCGTGGCAGGCAGCATCCTGCTGTCGGTGGTTCGCATGGTTGCCGACCGTGTGTTCCTGCCGAAGGCGCGGCTGCACGACGAGATCGTTGAAGACCGGAACCTGGGCGCCGGATTTATTGAAGCGGGGTTGGCCTTGGCCACGGCCGCGGTTTTGGGTTTTTGCCTGTAAGGGAGGTGGAGCATGGAAACGACTGAAAAAGTAATTGCCGGGGCATTTGTCACCGTAGTGGGGGTGAGCATGCTGGGGACGTGTTCCCGAAACCGTTCCACCCAGGAAGAGTACATCCGCTATTCTCCCCAGCCCGTTCCGGTTCCGCCGGCGGTGGATTCGGTGGATGTTCGCGCCGCCGAAGGCATCATCAACTTGAACGAAGTGCGCGACTCGTTCCGTGCGACGCACGAGATGGCCGTCTTCGAACAGCGCGTCAACGAAATCTACGAAGGCGAACAGATGGTCGTCTTCGAAGCGAAAGAGGTGGGCAATGGCTTCCAGCTCCTCGCCCGCGAGGATCTGGATGGAAGCAAAAGCACCACCGCGTCCGACGATCTGCTCTTCACGCTCAGCGTCATGGGACGCGAAGCCACGCTCAAGGGGCATGGCGCGAACGACTACTACAAGGAAACCTGGCTCTACGAACCGCCGGCCGATGCCGCGGAGCGCGTGCGCGAGGTGCACCACCACTCTTCGTTCGCCAGCTCGCCGTTTTTCTGGTGGTGGCTGCTGTCGCCGGGGTGGGGCGGCTACTACACCCCGATGGCGCGCTACGATTCCATGTATGCCTATCGGGGCGGCTATCGCAATTCGGGGGCCTACCGCGACCAGGTTTCGCGCAATACCAGCTATGCCCGCAGCAAGAGCTCCTCGTTCCGCAACACATCCAGCACGATGTCGTCGCAACGCAAGAGCTATGTGAGCAAGATGCCCAGCACCTCGGGCTATAAGCAAAAGATGGCTGCATCGGCCCGCAAGACCGGCACCAGCGCCAAGTCGCAAACCCGTACATCGGGCACAAAGAGCGGCAGCTTCTCCGGTACGAGCAATAAAAGCAGTTCGTCGAAGGGCTATGGCGGGTTCCGCGGTTCGAGCGGCTTCTAATGGCGCCGCGCTACGCAAAGGAGATGCCGGGGGCGGAGCAGGTGCTTCGTCCCGGCAACCTGGCCGACTATGAAGGCGAGGCCTGGGACATCCGTATCTCCGTTGGCGATGCCCCGTTGGATGAAGCCTTCTTTTTCCCGGTCGAATCGTTGGCCGACTCCGACCGGTCGGTGCGCGAACTGCTGGAGCAGTTTGCCCTGAATCCGGATCGCGAGGCCGAGCTGGATATCGACCACTATCCCGACCTCCCGTTCCTTCAGCAGGAGCTGGTTCAATTCTACGAGGCGGCCCGGAAAGGCCAATTCAACCTCAAGGTGTTCGTGAACCATGGGGAGGGTGAGTTGGATCTGGAATCTTCCGCCCGCGAGGTGCTGGCGAGCTGCACCTTCCGCAACCGCGCGTGGGACTATCTCGTCCTCGATCTGGTGTTCGAGGCCGAAACCGCATCGGCCGATTCCACGGCGGTTGAAGCCTTTGTTGGCCGGCATCAAAACAACGGGAGCCGCGAGGCGCTTCAAGGCGAGGCGGAAGCCTTGGCGGCCACCTATGAAAAGTTCGCTTCGGTATCGGTGGCCCCCTGCGCGCTCGGTGTGCCCGATGGCTTCGACGTCCGCCTGCAAATGATGGAGTTCGATGGGCTCGATCCCGAACGGTGCGTGTTGGCCATGCTGATGGCCGAGGGCGGGGTGGAACTTGCCGAAGCCTTCGGGCCCGTCTGCCAGGCCCTCGCCTTCAAGACCAACTTCACCACAGAAATCTTGGAGGGGCTCAAGTCGCTTGAAGACGCTTCGATTAGTTGACTTGCATGGCAACCGTTCCTCCTACGAGCTGTGCCTGCCCGATGGCATGGCGTGTTGGCAGGTGCAGTCGTTGCGCGACTATCTAGCCCTCGCTCCATCCGTCGCCCGCGAGCGGGGGTTCATGGCGGAGCCTCCGGGCCGTTTGCGGCACGAAACCCTGCGGCGATTGGTTGCGCATCCTTCTTCCGCATTCCACCGCCCGGTACAATTTGTGCAGGATGGCGTCCTGCTCGACGACTTCGGCATAATTGATCTGCGGGATGCCGAGACCGAACTGCTGCTGGAGCGCGACGAAACGGCTTCGCCGGGCAACCCCCGGTCGGTTTCGTTGGCCGAATGCAACCGGCGTGCATTCAAAGGGGCCGCGGCGGAAGTGGTTCGGTGCGTCGATGCGCTGTTTGATTTCGAAACCCACCGGATCGAGGATCGCGGGGGGAGGCGAATGGGCTCCTTGTCGGAACTCTACGAAGGCTTTGCCGGCTTGCTCGACGAAGCCAACCAGCTCCGCTTTCTCTTTCGAGTGGCCGAGGTGGTGCATTCGCATCCATTCGAAAATATTTCGAAAATGGTCGAGGGGGTTCCGTTTTGTTCGGGCTGGGAAATGTGGGGGCGGATGCAGCAGGGCGGGGGCGGCATCTGTGCCGAAAAAACCGGTGCCCTAAAATTCATCTGCGATGTGCTTGGGGTTCCAACCTTCTATGCCGCCGGTTCGCAATACACGATCCCGGACGATTACGAGCTGCAACTGAAGCGCTACATTGCATCGGAAGGCGATGCTCCGCAGCCCGTTTGGATCCAGCATCTGCTGCTGGGTTTCAAGATCGGTGGCAGGGAATATCTGGCGGATGTCTCGAACGGGAACCTGCCATTGCTGTTCCTGGCGGGGGCCGACATGCACCGCTATCTGGCCGCCGGCTACCGGGCGCGCATGGTCTACCACGTGGAGCACATGAACCTGCGCCGCGTCTCCAACTGGGCGGGCGACGCGTTGTTGACCCTCTGCGAGTTCCATGTGCCCGACCTGCATTTCCAATATATTTTCGACCAGGCACTGGGCTTGCATATTTCACCGAAGGCCTATGTCGGGGCCTTCTTCGACTATGGCGGAATCCGCACCGCGCGCTACCAAGGCCACTACACGGCGCTCGCCGATGCACTCCGGCTGCCGTGCCCGCGCTTCATTCGCGAGGGCAACTTGCAAAGCGTGCCCGATGAGGCCTTGCGGGAAACCTTGTTCCGCGTGCTTGTGGCGTTGCGGGAGCACTATGCCAACCCGCACTATACCGGCGACTTCACCTTCGTGGTGCAGCCCTTGGGTGGACGTTCGGTTCCCCCGCGCATCAGCCGCGCGGTGCGTGGTTATTTATGGAACCGAACAGAACATGAAGGGGTTTGAATGGAAACGATTTTAGGAGCGGCGCAACAGGCGTTTGACCGGGTGGGTTTTTTCCGTTTGCTTTATGGTGAACGGCCGGAGCGAACCGAAGCGGTTCCGTTTGTTGGAAGCACGCACTATTTCCGCGCGGAGGGGACGCTGGATTGCATCGATCCCGCGGTGGCGATTTGCGGGGCGTTGCCGCCGTTCCATCGCGGGTTCAGGCGGCTTCCTTTCACGGTGGTGGAGTCGGAGGCGGATATCGACCAGCGGCAGGAGCGGCTGGAGCGGGCGCTCGGGGATGTCGGCATTGCCGAAGAACCTTCCCGGCGGATGCTGATGATCACCAACGAAGCCAACGGCCCGTTCGCCTGCGATCTCTCGACCGGCCTGGGTTGGGAGGGGCACCCCGCCTCGATCCACTATTGGGGCGGAACCGAAGAGGAGCTCGGCTTCCAGCTTGCTGCGCATGAACCGGACTATGTGGTTTGGTGTTTGCCGCAGAACCCCACGGGCTTGCTGCCGTTCCCCGGCGAGCAAACCATCGTTGCCCACTGCATCGATGCCCCGTTGCCGGACTGGCAGGGCATGCTCTGGCTTTTCTGCGACGAAATCAATCTGATCGGTTCGCGTCCCCCGGGGCGAACGGCCTTCCGGGTGGATTGGGAACAGCTTTTGATAGAAGCCGGCCATTCCGGCCGGCCGGCCATCACAACCTTGAAGCACGAGGCCTTCCCGCTGGTGCGCTATGAACTCCCCAACGCCTTTGAGGTGCTCGTGTGAACCTCGAATGGATCCAGCACGAAAACTCGCTGACCTTGGTCGATAAAGGGGAGCATTCCGCCCTCGTGGTGGAGCGCTTCCTGCGGCATCTGTTTCAAACCTCGCGGTTCTACCGAAGGCAAATCGAAGAAACCGGGGTTCCACTGGATGCTCCGTTCGAACTGCTTTCCCGCATGCCGGTCTCCTCCAAGGAAGACTATCGCGACGCCCTGCAAACCGAGGCCTTGCAGACCCTGCATGCGCGCCCGTTCATCAGCGACTACAGCTCCGGCTCCACCGACAAATGCGTGCTGCGCTTTTCGTCGGTTGCAGAGGAGTTGGCCGAGTTGGAGATTACCGAAACCGTGTTCCGCCGCGCGGGCATGGGGGCGGGCGACCGCTTTGTTTGCCTCGAAGTGGGGGCGCCGGAAATATACGACTTCTATTTCCGCGCCGCGCGCAACATCGGCGCCGCCCAGACGACCTATATCAAGGTGACCAGCCACTATGCCGCATCGTTCGCCCCGCTGTTGCGGTTGGAACCCACGGTGATCCTCTCCTTGCCGAGCCTGATGGTCAAGGCCTGGCCCTACATACGCGACCATTGGCCGAAGGGGGCGTCGCCGGTCAAGTCGTTCATCCACATGGGCGAGGCCATGCATCCCGACCTGAAGCGGGAGATTGAAACGGTGTGGGGTTGCAAGGTTTATTCCTTTTACGGGACGACGGAACTCGGCGGCATGGGCGGCGAATGCATCCATGGCAACGGGTGCCATTTCGACCCCCGCATGGTTTGCCCAACGCTCGGCAATCCAAGCGAGCTTTCCCCGGGCCTATTCGAAGGCGAAGGATATTTCACGACGCTCCATTTCCGGAGCCAGGCGGTGGTCAAATACCGTGCGGGCGATGTGGTGCAGCTCGATCTCAACCCCTGCCCCTGTGGCGAGGACTCGCCGCGGTTGCGCTTTGTCGAACGTACCGCCGATAGCTTCATTATCACCGGCGACAAGTTCCGCTACGAAACCGTCTTCAATGCCCTGCGCAAGGCGGTGCCTGAGATCGATTTGTTGACCATCCGGCTCGACGACATCCCGGGTTCCGACAAGGCCCGCATCACGCTGGTGTTGCCGAAGGCCGCCGAATCCCGGCGGGAACGCATCGCCGAAACCCTGCGCCGGGGCATCTTCGAACTGGACGCGGTGTTCCACTATGGATTTGCCGAATTCGAGCTGGAGTTTGTTTCGCCGGAGGCGTTCGGCGAACGAAAGATGAAGCGTGTCGTTGATGCAAGGAAGTATTTCTCGTAAAACGTTTGGAAGTGGCCAAAGGCAAGGTGGGGTTATGGTTCAATTGTTGATGATGATCTTTAGGCGGTTCGCCGTGCTGCGCTCGGTGCAGGTGCTGCGCGTCTGCATCGTCTTTTTCGCTTTGCTGCTCTATGCAACGGCGGGATACCGCTACTTCGAAGGACGGGTGAACCCGGACCTCGGTTGGGGCGATTCCCTCTGGTGGGCGATTGTTACCATGACCACGGTTGGCTACGGCGACCTTTATCCCAGCACCGCCGCCGGCCGCTTCCTGGTCGGGTTCCCGACCATGCTGCTGGGCGTCAGCATCCTGGGCTATGTGCTTTCCGTGGTGGCGACCGCGATGGTGGAATCTAGATTGAAGGAGATCAAAGGCATGAACGATATCGAATTGAACAACCATATTCTCATCTGCAACTTTGCCGGCCTCGAAAAAACATTGCAGTTGATCCATGAAATCCGCCAGGACGAATCCACGCGCGAGGCCCATGTGGTGATTATCGACGAACAGCTCGACGAGCTTCCCCCGGAACTCCAGCAGCAGGAGAATGTCCATTATGTGAAAGGCTCGCCGGCACGCGAAAGCACGCTCGAGAAAGCAAACATGGCTGGCGCCCGCGCGGTCATCCTGCAGGCCGATCCGTCCCGACCGAAGGAGTCCGACATTGCCAACCTCCGTGCGGCGCTCACCATCGAAACCCTTTGCCCGGAAATCTTCAGCTGCGTGGAATGCATCGACCCCGACAGTGCCGTGTTTTTCGAGCGCGCCAACTGCGACAGTGTGGTTTGCATTGCAACGCTATCCGGGCAGATGGTTGTGCAGGAGCTGCAGGATCCCGGCGTCTCCGCCGTGGTTGCCGAGCTGACCTCCAACCGGCACGGCCGGCAATTCTATCTCGTTGACGTTGCGCAGGGATGCAGCGACTTCAAGGCGGCGAAAGCCCATTACGATAACGACGAGACCCTGTTGATGGGCATCCGCCGCAAGGAGGAAAATATTCTGCTTCCCAAGCCGGGCTTCAAGCTGGAACCCGGCGACCGCGCCGTACTCGTGGCCGCCACGCGGCCCGCATAAGGGCATCGAGGGTCTAATCGTCGTCCCTGCTGTAGGAGCGCAACGAACGCAGGAAAAGGCCGAGCCCGCCGATCGACAGCACGAGGATGACAATCAGGTCGAACGCGCTCATGGCTCGGAAGCGGAACTGGATCGATGAGATGACACCGAAGACCAGCGCAATCAGCGAACCGACCGCCAGCAACCAGCCATACCACTTTTTGCTGTCGTAGAAAATGATGCCGACCCCGAACATGAACGGGATCATGACCATGCCGCTGGTGATGCCGAAGCGCCCGAAGCTATAGAGATGGTAGCCGAAACCGAAATGGGTGCTGACGATGATGGAGTTGAGCAGCATGTAGATCCCGCCACACATCATCACGAGCCCGATCAAAAACTGGCCAATTCCCCCCGACGATCCGCCGGCGCCCCGTTTTTCAATGTCGTTGGGCTTTCCCATGCCTATGCCCTGGCTTTGGGGTTGCGGCGGAATCCGTTGCGGACGGCGAGCGTCCAGACCACCCAAAGGGCTTCGTAGACAATGTTGCCACTCATCTTCGATGTGCCTTCCTGGCGGTCTTCGAAGGTAATCGGCACCTCGCCGATCTTGAAGCCTTTCATCCAGGCCTTGTGCGTCATTTCAATCTGGAAGCCATAGCCGTTGGCCTTGACGGCGTCGAAGTCGTAGGCCTGCAGCACCTCGCGGCGGAAGCACTTGAACCCGCCGGTCGGGTCGGAGACCGGCATGCCGGTGATCAGGTGGACATAGATGGCCGCGCCGCGGCTGAGCAGCAGGCGCGACATCGGCCAATTCAGCACGCGGATGCCGCCGCAATAGCGCGAGCCGATAACGAGGTCGCAACCCCCGAGAATCTTGTCGCGGAAGTTGGGGATTTCGGTGGGGTCGTGCGAGAAGTCGCAGTCCATCTCCATCACGAATTTATAGTCGCGTTCGAGCGCCCATTTGAAACCGGCAATGTAGGCGCGCCCCAGGCCGTCTTTCGATGTGCGGTGCAGCACATGCACCCGTTCGAATTTTTCAGACAGGGCGTCGGCCATCTCGCCGGTGCCGTCGGGGGAGTTGTCGTCAACAAAAAGGATGTTCACATGCGGAGAGGTGTCCAGCACCGCGGTGGTGATCCTGTTGATGTTCTCTTTCTCGTTGTAGGTCGGGATGATGACCAGTGTGTCAATCTCGCTCATGGTGCAGACTGTGGCTGAAATGTGTATGGGTTTCAAGTGGTAAAGGCGGAACTACATACATTTAACCGTCCGCACGCCGGCGGAAGAAGCCACGATGAGCCGGATGTCCGCCGTTCCGGCATGGGGATATTTCTTTTCCGCCGCCTTGCGGTAGATCTCCATCTGCCCCTGGTAGTCCGCCACGGCCTTTTCGTCGCTGGCCTCGGTGAATTTATAGTCGAAGATCGCAAATCCATCGCTCGTTTGGCAGAGCAGGTCGATGGTTCCGTCGATCAATGTGTCGTCCTCGTGCAGGACGAACGGGAACTCGGGAAGCAATTCCTTCATGCTGCCGGTCAGCTGGATCATTAGTTCGCGGGTCTGCCCGATCCGCTCCTCCATCGCCCCCGCCTCGGCCTTGGTTGCCCCGAAATCCTCGCGCAGGATTTCCAGCCATTCCGCAACCGACCCTTCCCATCCGTTCAAGGCCAGCTGCTCCAGCACGGCATGGCCGAGCGAGCCGATGGCCGCGGCGTTTTCCACGCTGCGGAATCCGGTTGGATCGAAAGGACCGTCGCTTTCCAGTTCATCCTGCTCCTTGGCCAACCGTGTGGCCGGAATGCGGCGGAGCGTGGGCTGCGGCGGAGGCGGGGGGAGGGAATCCAGCGCGCGGGCCAACCCGCCCTCCGTCGGCAGGGCCGCCGGTTCCGCCTCGGCGATCTCGACGGCGTCCGCAAGCCGGGCATAGGGAATGGCCGGAATCTCCTTGCCGATGAACGGCTCCATATCCTTCAGCCAACCGCCGGAAATTTTCCCCTTCGTGGAGGAGGTAACCACCAGGTCGCGTGCGCGGGTCATGGCCACGTAGAACAGGTTTTTCAATTCGTGCGCACGTACGGCCTTGGCGCGTTCGTTGGCGGCGGCGAAGCCGGGCGAGGCCGCCTGGCTCTTGTCCGGCGAAGTCACCTTGACGCCCAGCATGGGCTGGTGCTCGTCGTCGAAGCTGATCCGGGCAAAGCCGCGGTCGGAGTCGGGGCGGAAGCTGGTGTCCGGCAGGAAGACGACACGTTTGGTCAACCCCTTCGAGCCGTGCACGGTCATGAGGGTAACGGCGTTCTGGGCGGGATCGAGCAGGGCCGCTTCGGGAACCTGGGGCGGGTTGGCGATTTGCTGCGCCAGTTTACGTGCCACGGCCGCGGGGGTGGTCCGGGCCCCGCGCTCCGCATCGCGCAGCCAGTCGAGCACCTTGCGCAGGTTGGCCAGCCGTTGCGCGCCGCGCGGCAATCCCGCCAGCAGGGCATCGTAGCCGGTTTCATCAATCAGCAGGCGCACCAGCTCCGACGCCAGCTTGGTGCCGGGCAACTCGCGGTAGCGGTCGATTACATCGGTTTGGTTTGCAGCGTTGGCCATGAGGGTGCCGATGGAAAAGCCTTCATTGCTCCAGGCCAGCTCGGCGATGGTTTCGTCGGACAGCCCAATCCAGGGCGAGCGCAGGAAGCCGACGAGCGAATAGGCGTCCTTCGGATTCGTGACGACGTTTAGGAACAGCGAAACATCGCGTGTTTCCTGCCGGGTAAAGAGACCGCGCCCCTTGCCGCCGAGGGTGTAGGGGATGCCCTGGTGGCGCAAGGCCTGCTCCAGTGCCGACTGATGGGTTGTGCGGCGCAGCAGGATCAGGATGTCGGAATACCGGTAGGCGTTGCCGCCGCCGGTCGGTTGGAAGCCATCGGCGTGGCGATAGGCCGGTTGCCAGTCGCTGTCGCCATGGACTAACAACTGAATGCGGTTGGCCACGGCCTTCATTTCGGCGGCAACCTGGTCTTGCTTCGAAAGG
The DNA here is from genome assembly GCF_900890425.1 of Pontiella desulfatans. Classification (NCBI taxonomy): domain Bacteria; kingdom Pseudomonadati; phylum Kiritimatiellota; class Kiritimatiellia; order Kiritimatiellales; family Pontiellaceae; genus Pontiella; species Pontiella desulfatans. Next base: position 1,101,627 of record NZ_CAAHFG010000003.1, read on the forward strand.
TCTTCGTCGATATCCGATTCGAGGAATTCGACGCAGGCTTTCTCTCCATCCGTTTCAAAGTCCGGATTGGCTTCCAGCCGGTCGCCTTCGGCATAGTCCTCCGCGCCATAAACCGAAGAGAAGAGCGCGTTCACCACGTCGAGAATCGGCGCCTTGCTGCGGTAGCTGGTGTTCAGGTTTTCCAGTTCCCCTCCCGCCGCCACAATCAGTTGCTGGAGGTCGGGCATCACCTCCGGATCGGCGCCGCGCCAGGTATAGATGCTCTGTTTCTTGTCGCCGCAAATGATGAGCCGGGTGTGCTCGTTCCAAAGCGCCTGGATCAGGTCGCACTGGATGCGCGAGGTATCCTGCACCTCGTCGACGATCACATAGTCGAATTCCGGCTTGGCTTTCCCGGATGCGAGCAATTCGGCCGCCATGCGCAGCTGGTCGTCGAAATCAACCGAATCCATCGCATGCTTGCGCTGTTGGAACCGTGTTGCCACGGTCTGAACATAGCGGGCGAAGGCCTTGGCCGCCGGGAAGCGTGTCCGGTAGTGCTCCCGTTCAACGGTTTCCTCCCGCAGTTGCTTGAAGCGGGGATAGATGCTTTTCGCTTCCCCGTAGGAAAAGTGGCCGGAAAAATTCTGCCCGAAGAGTTCAACCAGCCGAAGCGGATCGTCGGTCTGCTCCAACGCCTTTTCTAGGGCGACGATCGCTTCCGTGGTTTTTTTCGTCTGTTTGGCGAGGCCTTTAAGTTCCTTGAGGATTTGGAGGAAATCGACGATCGATACCGGGGGCCGGGGTTCCGGTAGCATGGCTTCGGCATGTTCGAGCGAGATGCCCAGGCTGCCGGCTTGGCCAATGAGGGCCGGGACGGTTTCCGTCACGCTCGATCCAAAGCCCCCGCCGGTTCCGATCATCTGGGCCCCGGCGCAAAAGGTCTTGAAGTCCGGATCGGTTTCCAATTGCTTGAGCAGTTCCTCGCGGCAGATTTGGTTGAGCAACTCCTTGTGCTCGTCGCCCACCAAAACGGAAAAACCGGGCGAGAGGCCGGCTTCGAGCGCATGTTCGCGCAGCAGGCGCGTGCAGAACGAATGGATTGTGCCGATTGGGGCCGACGGCAGATGGGTCATGGCCGCAATGGCGCGCTCGGCCGTTGCATCGTTCCCGGATTCCTCCGCCTCCCGCCGTGCGCGCAGCAGCCGGTGCGCAACCCGCATCCGCAGCTCGGCCGCTGCGTTGTCGGTGAAGGTCATCAGCAGGATCTTGCGCGGGTCGATCGCCTCGTCCAGGACCAGTTTTTCATAGAGCCCGGTAACCTGGTAGGTCTTGCCCGTGCCGGCGGATGCATTGTAGACGATGTTCATGCAAGCACTATAAAGGGAGCCGCCGACCGCCGGAAGCCGAAAGCCCCCCGATCCTCAAGGTATATCATCCAGCACCCACGATCGTGGGTGCTGGATGATATACCTTTGGGGCGGAAGGGGGCAGGGAGCGGTTGGCTGGTTTCGGAGGTTAATCGAGGAATTCGATGCAGATGGGGCCGCCTTCGAAGGGGACTTTTTTTTCCGTGAAGGTGAGCCTGCCGGTTTTTTGATCGACCTCGAAGAGGGCGATGTTGTGCGATTTCATGCCGCCGACGAGCATCCATTTCCCGGTGGGGTCGATGTTGAAGTTGCGGGGGATCCACACCTGCGCAGGTGTGGTTTCCAGTCGTTCGAAACCATCCTCGAAGCGGGTGAAGACGCTGATGGAGTCGCGGCCTTGTTCGGTGAGGTCGCGGTTGGAGGCATAGATGAACCGGCCGTTGGGATGAATGCGGATTTCAGCGCAGGTCATCTCGGATTTATCGCCCCCTTCCGGGAGAGTGGAAGCGGTTTTAACGAACTCGAGTTGACCGTTTTCGGCCGCCTTGAAAATGGAGACGCTTAGGTCGAGCTCGTTGAGGAGGTAGAGCAGGGAGCCGTCCTGGTTCCACTTCATGTGGCGCGGCCCCATGCTTCCACCGGGGACTTCCGCGAATCCGGCTGCGGAGAGGGTGCCGGCCTTGGGATCGAGCTGGTAGATCATGATTTTGTCGATGCCGAGGTCGGCCGCATAGGCGTGGGTGTTGGCCGGGTTGACGAAGACGGAGTGGGCATAGGCCTTTTTCTGGCGTTTGGGGTGCGTGCCGGAACCTTCGTGTTTGAAGAAGGATTTTGGCGCGGAGAGCGAGCCGTCGTCCTGGATTTGGTAGGAGGCCACGGCGCCGCCGCCGTAATGGGCGGTCATGACGCATTGGCCGGTTTTATCGAGGCTGACGTGGCAGGCACCGCCGCCCTCGGTTGTTTGGGTGTTGAGTTCCGTCAGCGATCCGTCGGTGTTGATTTTAAAGGCGGTGGTTCCGGTGGAGTAGAGGAGTTCCTTGTTTGGGTGGATGGCGATGAAGCCGCAGCCCTTGGTTTCGGCCGCGAGTGCCGGGGTGGAGAGTTCCCCGGTCTGGGCATCGAAGTCGGCGAAGTAGATGCCTTTGCTTTTTTGGGTTCCGAAGTAGACGCGCGAAGTGCTGGCACACGCGGTCATGAGGAGTGCGGTGCTTGCGAGGGTGAGTTGGGTGAACAGTACGGTTTTCATTTGCTTATCCTTTTATTTCGATGATGGATTCCCCCGAGGCCAGCATTTCAAGCGCAGGGTGGAGTGTTGTGGATAGAATCCGCTGAAGGTTAAGGTTTGTTGTGTTCCCGCAGGTCAGCCAAATGACCTGGGGTGGTGTGCCGTGTTGAGATAAAAGATGGGGGAAGTCGGCATCCTTGGTCAAAACAATCACGTTCGCTTCACGGGCGGCTTGGAATATTTCGAAGTCATCTGCGTCGCGCAGGCCGAGGTCGCGTACGGCCTTGGTTGGGATGGCTAACGTTTCCTCAATCCAAGGAGCGAGCCTTGGCGAGAGTTGGGCATCGAGCCAGACCGTCATGCCGCGATGATGGGGTGGTCGATCAGTTTGGATGCGTATTGGAGGCATGCCTGGAGATCGGCTTCTTCAAGATCCGGCATTTCCTCAAGAAGTTGCTTGGCATCCAATCCCGCAGAAAAGAGGTCTAGTACATCGGTAACCCGGATGCGCATGCCGCGGATACACGGACGACCTCCGCACTGGTTGGAATCGACCGTAATGCGTTCGTTCAGATATGTCATTGAAATCTCCTTCGAGAGTTGCATGCACAGTACACGTATAAACGGCGGTTCCGCAAGTATGGGCGGTGAATACTATTGGAAATTTACTTTGGCGATGTGGGGGAGTTCGCGGTAGAGGTTGTCGTAGTCGAGGCCGTAGCCGACCACGAAAAGGTCGTCGATTTCAAAGCCCTTGAAGTCGGCCTCGAACTCCACGGCGCGGTTGGCCTTTTTGTCGAGCAGGACGCAGGAATGCACGGTTTTCGCGCCGCGTTCAATCATCAGTTTCTTGGTGAAGGCCAGGGTGCGGCCGCTATCGAGGATGTCGTCGACGAGCAGGACGTTGGCATCGGTCAGGTTTTCGCGGATGTCGTGGATGATTTGGACGGTGCCGGAGGAGACGGTGCCCGCGCCATAGCTCGAAAGCGTCATGAAATCGATGTGGGGATGGGCGTTGTGGCGGTAGAAACTACGCATCAAATCGGCGAAAAACATGAAACTGCCCTTCAGGATGCCCACCACCACCAGGTGGTCGGGTTGGTCGGTTGCAATGATTTCGTCCACCAGGGAGTCCACCCGCCGGGCAATGGTTTGTTTATCGATCAGGATTTCTTTTACATCGTGCGCTCTCATGGGTAGTCTCCGCAGTTCTTCCAAAATTTGGTAGTAAGCATGCCCAACGTTTTGGATTTGGGCAACGAAAGAGTGACGATTGATCCGTGACGCGTGAATTGAATCTCGCCTCAATCGCCACGGATCACGTTCACTGGAGATTTGAAATGAAAGTACGTACACGTTTTGCACCGAGCCCTACGGGCCATGTCCACATCGGCAACATGCGTGCCGCGATCTACAACTGGTTGTTCGCCCGCCACATGGGTGGGGAATTCCTTCTGCGCGTGGAAGATACGGACCGCGAGCGCTCGACCCCCGAGGCCATCCAAACCCTGCTCGAGGCCATGGAGTGGTTGAAGCTGGATGTCGACGGGGAACCGCTCTACCAGAGCACCCGCATGGAGGCGCACCTCGAAGCGGCGGAAATGCTCCTCTCCAAGGGCATGGCCTACAAGGAGGACAAGGGCGGAACCGGACAGGGCGAATGCATCATCTTCAAGATGCCCGGAACCGACAGCACGTTCGAGGACGGCATCAAAGGTACGCTTTCGAAGGCGGCGGAAAACATGCAGGATTTCGTCATCGTCCGCTCCAACGGGACGCCGGTGTTCCATTTGGCCAACGTGCTCGACGACATCGAACAGGGGGTCACCCACGTGATCCGCGGCGACGACCATGTGGAAAACACCTTCCGCCATATTGCGCTCTATAAGGCCCTCGGCGCCGAAGTCCCGAACTTTGCCCACCTTCCGATGATCGTCAACGCGCAGGGCAAGCCCTACTCCAAGCGCGACGGCGACGCGTTCGTCGGCGATTTCCGCGAAAAGGGATTCCTCGGCGATGCGCTCTTCAACTATCTCGCCCTGCTGGGCTGGTCGCCCGGCGACGACCGCGAAGTGATGAGCCGCGACGAGATGGTCGAGGCCTTCACGCTGGAGCGCTGCCAGTCGTCCGCCGCCCAGGTCGACCTGAAGAAGCTGACATGGATGAACGGCGAATACATGCTGAAGCTTCCGGAGGAGGAGTTCGATTCCATGGCATTCGCCGAGCTGGAGAAGGCGGGGATCGAGGCGGAACCCGAATATGCCCAGCGTGTGTTCGGGCTGGTCCGCGAGCGCGTCAAGACCGTGGCCGACCTTGCGCCGATGGTGGGCTATTTCTTCACCGATGACTATGCATACGACGAGAAGGCCGTGAAGAAGAAAATCCAGAAGGACGGCGTGGCCGACATCCTGGCCCAGCTGAAGGAGCTCCTGGCTGCCCTGGAAGTCTTCGACGAAGCCTCGACCGACCAAGCGTTGCACGATTTTGTCGAAGCGTCCGGCCTCGGTTTCGGAGCGGTGATGGCGCCGGCGCGCATTGCGGTTTCCGGCATCCAGTCCGGGCCGGACTTGTTCCCCATGCTGGATGTGCTGGGGCGCGAGCGTGTGCTGAAAAGAATTGATCGCACGGTTCAATTGTTTTTGGCATAGTTTTCCAAGCGGAGGCAAGAGTCTCCCTTCAGGCTTGGAAAAATGCAGCTCATATCCACATCATGTTTCACAACGCTTGCGGCGGTCGACCTGGTCAAGGCATGGCCGTTCGTCATGGCGATGCAACTGCTGGTGCTCCTTGTGTTGGTTTGGGTGCTGGTCTGGAACCGGCGGCTCAAGCGGCGGATGCAACGGCAGTCCGTAGATCTCGAGCGCGAGCTGGAGCGACGCGTGATGGCCGAGGCCGCCCGCGAGGAACGGTTGCGCGACCGCGATGCCAACATCGCCATGCTGGTGAGCGTGAACGAGGATACCGAGGAGGCGCGCGAAAAACTCGAGGAGGCCAACGAACAACTGCAGGAGGCCATCCGGCGTGCCAATGAACTGGCGGTCGAGGCCCAGGCGGCCAACATTGCCAAAAGCGAATTCCTCGCCAACATGAGCCATGAAATCCGAACCCCCATGAACGGCATCATCGGGGTCACCAACCTGCTGCTGGATTCGGGGCTCACGGAAGACCAGCAAGACCTGGCCGCCACGGTGCACCGCAGCGGCAAATCATTGTTGGCCATCGTGAACGATATCCTGGATTTCTCAAAGATCGAGGCGGGGCACATGGAGATCGAAATACTCGATTTCGATCTGAAGGTTGTGCTGGGCGATCTGCGGGCCATGCTGAGTCTGCAAGCGCAACGCAAAGGGATCGGCTTCGACGTGCGTGTGGACCCGGAGGTGCCTGCCCGGTTATGCGGCGATGTGAGCCGCCTCCGGCAGATCCTCACCAACCTCGTCGGCAACGCCATCAAGTTCACCGAAGAGGGTGAGGTGGCATTGGCTGTATTGCTTTCCGACCGCCATGATGGCCACGTCCATATCCGGTTCGAAGTCAGGGACACGGGCATTGGCATCGATCCCGGGCATTTGGCCCATATCTTTGGCGCATTCCATCAGCAGGATGCCTCGACCTCCCGCAAATATGGAGGAACCGGCCTGGGGCTGACGATCTGCAAGCAGCTGGTGGAAATCATGGGCGGCGAGATCGGGGCTGAAAGTGCCGCTGGCGAAGGTTCCGTTTTCTGGTTCGAAATCCCGGTTGATCTGCAGAGTGGGACAAGTGTCCAGACCGCATTCGACTTCGTGAAGACCGGCACACCCAAGCCGTGCGAGGACGAAGTGAGCGCCACCCAGGACATACTTTTGTCAACCCGTATGGAAATCCAGGCCATGGATCGGGATGTCCGGGTGTTGGTGGTGGAGGACAATCTCGTGAATCAAACCGTTGCCGTGCGCACGCTGCATAAGATGGGGTGTATTGCGGAGGCTTCGAAGGATGGTGCCGATGCCATCGAACTTTTGGCGAACCGCCATTTCGACCTGGTGCTGATGGATGTGCAGATGCCCAAGATGGACGGACTCGAAACTACCAAGGCCATCCGGGAAAAGGAGGTGGCGGAGGCGTTGCCCCGACTACCCATCATCGCAATGACCGCCCACGCCCTCAGTGGCGACCGCGAACGTTGTTTGGAAGGCGGCATGGATGGCTATATCACCAAGCCCATCAATGTTGCGGAGCTGTCCAACGCGGTCTTCCAATCTCTGGGGTCTCAATCGGATTAAGTCGGGGGAACGATGAAAAAAGCGTTGATGGTTTTGGGGATCATCCTGATTTCGATGGTTCCCGTTGTGATCCTGGCGAGCACCGTATATACCTTGATGCTTCCGAACATCTATCAATCAACGGCGGTGGTTTCCGTGCGGGCCCTGGGAGGGGCGGGGTGCCCGAATCCTTGCGAACATTGCGGACTCTCGGCCTCGGCGTTGATTCAAACAGAGATGGCGATCCTCGAATCCAAGCCGATTCTCCATGAGGTGATCAAACGCCTCGATCTGCAGTCTGAATGGGGGCGCGACCGGGAGAAACTGCCTCGTTCCGTGGCTTGCAAGATTCTGCGGAATAGCATCAACATATCAAACCGTCGCAACTCACCGATCGTTGAGATCAGCGTCAGGCGCGACAATCCGGATGAGGCCGCCGATATTGCGAATGAAATGGTGGCAACCTATCGCGACGCCAAGAGGGCGCAAGCCAAGATGGATTCGGTTGAGCTCATCGACATCGCCGAACCCAACCGCCGGCCCGTCAGCCCCAACCTGTTCTTGAACACCCTGCTTTCCGTTGCGTTCGCGCTGGGCATGGGCATCGTCGGGCTGATCCTGTTGCTGGCCGGCCTGAATAAGAAACCGCCGCCGGTTCCCCGCTGACTAGGGCCGGTTGCGGCAACGATCGGCGGGAACGGAAAGGCGCTTGAGCAGGAACTCCTGGAACTCGCGGGGATAGTCCTGCAGGGCCAGCGCCTTTTCCATGCAGAGCAACCAGGCTTCCTTTTCCGCGGTGCCAATGGCGAGATGGGCGTGGGCCGGCGCCAGTTGCATCGGTCCGTATTTTTCCGCATACCGGTCGGGGCCGTCCAGGTAGCCGCAGAGGAACACCGCCAGCTTTTCGCGCGACATCGTCAGGTCTGTCGGGTGCATGAATAGGATCTTCCGCGCCTCCGGAAGCGATTCCATCACATCGTAGAAGTCGTTGGCCAGTTTCGTGATTCCCTCAATTCCCCCGGCCATGCGGAACTGGGTGTCGCCTTCGCGGTATTGGGCATGCAGATTTTCCAAATTGTCGGACATTTAAACCTCACTAAAATGGTACTATATACCGGTCCGGCTTTTGGAAGGCCAGCCCTTCGAGTAAAAAATGTATCTCCCTCCTTGTGCTGGAGCGCATTGGGCGGCATCTTGTGATCCTCGATTAAACAATCAGGAGAATTTCATGGCTAAGATGCAGAAGGTTTTTGGGTTAGGGATTGTCGCGCTTTGTTCCGCATCGGTTGCCATGGCAGCCCTTCCGTCCGCGAAACTGGTCGATTCCGAAACGGGTGCGAGTTCCGAGGTCACCGTGCTGACAAACGGGGCCAGCTTCAAAATGGGCGAAAAGACGTATCGGCTGGAACTCGACCAATCCGCGGACGACAAATTCATTGAGAGCCTCAGCCAGGAACGTGCCCCCCTGCGCATTCATGATTTGCCGGCCTATGAAGCATTCAACATGCTGACGCTGCTTTCCGACGCGGCCATCGTATGTTCCCGCAGTGTCGAAAAGGATCTCAAGATCAGCATCAACACGCAGCACGACTCCATCATATCCATCATCGATCAGATCTGCTTCCAAATCGATGCCGAAGCCACCGTGCGCAACAAAACCTTCTGGATCACCGCGAAAAAACAGTAGGTTGCGGGCGCTATAGTTCGTAGGGCACAACCGTCATAGCCTGCCGGAAATCCTTGGCATTGCGTGTGGCGAGTTCGAGTCCAAGTTCTTCCGCCGTGGCTTCGATGAGGAAATCGGCCATCTTCCGTTTTAGGTTCCAGCGCCGCTGATAACCGGCGGCTCGGGCGCCAAACTTCACCAGCGCCCGGATGGCATACTGCTGCGTTTGCGGATGCCGTGCTTCTTTTGCCAAAGGCGCAAGGGCGGCCACGGCCCGCTTTGCGTCCACTCCGAATTCGGCAAGCTTCCCAATGGCCGAGGCCGCCAGCCGCTGAACGTCGTTCGAGGGGGTAGAAAGTAAGACTCTCAGCTCGTTCAAGGCTTCAGGACTCCCGCTTCTACCCAGCTCCAAAGCGCGTTTCCGAGCTGCTTGGTGGTCGGAGGGAAGCATAGGGCTTTTCATCGCAGGTTCTCCTTTGCTTAACTCGCATTCGCTCGCCAATCAACCTAATGGATTATCGAGCGAATGCGAGTCAATCCTGCGGTTGTCAATTTTCCAGCACCTGCAGCGCAAGATCCACAATGCCGAACGGGGCGCTGACCTGGTAGCCGGCAACGCGGTCGGCAATCGCCTCGCAGATCTCGCGGGCGATCTCGATGCCGAGCTTGCGGCCGTCTTCCTTGGTTTTGGCATGGCTCATCCGTTCAAGAATGGCATCCGGAATTTCAACGCCCGGAACTTCGTTGGCGAGGAATTCGGCATTGCGCAGCGATACCAGCGGCCAGACGCCGGCGACCACCGGAATGGTTCCGCCGCGGGCCGCCGCCGCATCCATGAAGCGCAGCAGGGCTTCCGGATCGAAGATCGGCTGGGTGATGGAATATTCCGCCCCGGCATGAATCTTGTTCATGTAATGCTGCAACTCGCGCTCCGGTTCGACCGCGCACGGGTTGGCGCCCACGCCGATCAGGATGCCGGTCGGCGGATTGATCGGGTTGCCTCCAACATCCACGCCGTGGTTCAGGTTGTTGACGACCTGCGTCAGGCCGACGGCATCCACGTCGAATACGGGTGTGGAATCCGGATAGTCGCCGAGCTTGGGCGGATCGCCGGTGATGATGAGATAATTCCTCAGGCCGCCGGCATAGCCGCCGAGCAGGTCGGACTGCATGCCGATCAGGTTGCGGTCGCGGCAGCAGTAGTGCAGCACGGTTTCAATGCCCACTTCGCGCTCGACGAACAGCGCCGCAACCATTGGCGAAATGCGCGCGCTGGCGCGCGGGCCGTCGGGAATGTTGATGGCGTCGATGCCGGCATCCTTGCAGGTTTGGCACTGGGCGAGCATCGGCTTGAGATCGATGGAGCGGGGCGGGGTGATCTCTACGCTGGTGACTTTTTCGCCGCGGGCCAGCTTGGCCGCAAAGCCGCATTTTTCCGCCATTGGAACCACGTCCACCTTCGGGGCTTCCTGGTCGGTATGGCTGGAAATGGCCACATGCTGCTTTACGCCGGTCATGGATTTGATGCTCTTGGCCGCCGTGGCGATATCGGCCGGGGTGGTGCCGCAGCATCCGCCGACGCCGCGCACGCCGAGTTCGATCATGCGTTTGGCATATTCCGTGAAATATTCGGGGGAAGCCATGTAGATCATCCGGCCGTCCACTTCTTGCGGGTAGCCGGCGTTGGCCATCACCACCATCGGCTTGGAGGTCAGTGGCAGGGCGCGCTCGGCATTGCTGTAGGCCGCCGCAGGGCCCACGCCGCAGTTGAGCCCGATGCCGTCCACGTTCCCGTCGTTTTCCAGCGTTTGGACCAGCTGTTCGACCTTGCGGCCTTTTTCGGTTGTTCCTTCAATGCCGACCGTCATGGAAACAAAAACGGGAATGCCCAGCGTCTTGGCCACCTTGGCCGCAAGCTGCGCTTCCTGGATATGCGTAAAGGTTTCGAGCATGAAAAAGTCGACGCCCTCGTCCGCAAGAATGGCCAGTTGTTCGCGGAATATTTCCGCCAGTTCGCCGGCTTGGCTTTCAAGGAAGACCTGGCCCGACTTCAGCAACGGCCCGACCGATCCCGCAACCAACGCGGCATCACCCGCGGCTGCCCGGGCCAGCCGGACGGATGCGCGGTTGATGTCTTCGAGTTGGTCGGCCAGTCCGTGCCCCTGCAGTTTCAGGCGGTTGGCGCCGAACGAGTTGGTTTCGATCACGTCCGCCCCGGCATCGGCATATTCCTGATGGATGCCGCCAACCAGTTTGGGATTGGTGATGCAAAGGTGTTCGTAGCACGTATTGATGAACACGCCCTTCGAATAGATCATCGTTCCCATCGCCCCGTCGAAGATCAGGGGTTGGTCTGCCATGCGTTCTAGGATTGTTTTCATAGTCTGTTCTCGTTGTTGGATATTTCGTCACGCATTGTATCCCAGGTTGGGTGAGAGCCATTTCTCCGCGACTTCAATGCTCCATCCTTTGCGCTGGGCATAGTCCTCCACCTGCTCCTTGCTGATTCGGCCGAGCGGGAAGTAACGCGAGTCGGGGTGCGAGAAATAGAGGCCGGACACCGAGCTGGGCGGGTTCATCGCCATGCTTTCGGTCAGCTCGATGCCGGTCTGTTCCGTTGCGTTCAGCAGTTCGAAGATCGTGATCTTTTCGGAGTGGTCGGGGCAGGCGGGATAACCGGCCGCCGGGCGGATGCCCTGGTATTTTTCGTTGACCATTTCGTTGGGCGAAAGGTTTTCGTCCTTCCCAAAACCCCAGTCACGGCGCGCTTTTTCGTGCAGGTATTCCGCGAACGCCTCGGCCAGCCGGTCGCCCAGCGCCTGCACAAGAATGGCGTTGTAGTCGTCGTGGTCGGCCTTGTAGCCGTCGGCGATTTCCACTACGCGGGGCCCGGTGGTCACGGCGAACGCGCCGATATAGTCGGCGCAACTCGCCTCTTTCGGTGCAACAAAGTCGGCCAGCGACCGGTTGGGCGTTCCATCCTTCTTGATCATCTGCTGGCGCAGGAATTGAAGGGTGTTCAGCTTTTCGGTACGCGATTCATCGGTGTAGACCTCCACGCTGTCGCCGACGCGGGCCGCCGGGAAAAAGGCGTGCACACCGCGTGGTTCGAACCAGTTTTCGGCCATGGCTTGCCGGAGCATCGCCTGGGCATCATCGAAGAGCGACTGCGCTTCGGGGTGGTCGAGCACGGCGGGATATTTGCCTTCCAGCTCCCAGGTCCAGAAGAACGGAGTCCAATCGATGTAGGGCACGAGCGCCTCCACAGAAACCTGAACCGCCTGGGTTCCTATGAAGTCCGGGCTGGGCGGGACATAGCCCTTCCAGTCCGCATCAAAGGCATTGGCGCGCGCCTTGTCCAGCGGCATGAAATCTCGGATTTCCTGCGATGCCTCATGTTGTTCCCGGATCGCGTTGTATTCAAAGCGTACGGCGCTGCGGAACTTCTCGTCGCCGCTCAGCAACGATTGCACCACGGTCACGGCGCGGGAGGCATCGAGCACATGCATGGCGGTTCCGCTGTATTCGGGTGCAATCTTCACCGCCGTGTGCTTCTTGCTGGTGGTGGCGCCGCCGAGCAGGAGCGGAATCTTCAGTCCTTCGCGCTCCATCTCCTTGGCCACGTGAACCATTTCGTCGAGCGATGGCGTGATCAGGCCGGAAAGGCCGATCACATCCGCACCCCATTCCTTGGCTTCCTTGAGAATCGTATCCCACGGAACCATGACGCCGATATCCTTCACCTCGAAGTTGTTGCAGGCCAGCACCACGCCGACAATGTTTTTGCCGATGTCGTGGACATCGCCCTTGACCGTGGCCATCAGCACCTTGCCGGCGCTGGACGATCCACCGCCGTCCTTTTCGGCATCCATGTAGGGCAGGAGATAGGCCACCGCCTTTTTCATGACGCGCGCGCTCTTCACCACCTGCGGCAGGAACATCTTGCCCGATCCAAACAGGTCGCCAACAATGCCCATGCCGGCCATCAGCGGCCCCTCGATCACGTGCAGCGGGCGTTCGTATTTTTGCCGCGCCTCCTCGACGTCCGCATCGATGTGGTCGACGATGCCTTTCACCAAGGCGTGCGAAAGACGCTCCTCAACCGAGCCTTCGCGCCATGCCTGGATTTCGGCTTCCTTCTTGGTGTCGCCGCCCTCGGCCTTGATGCGTTCCGCAAAATCGATCAGGCGTTCGGTTGCGTCTTCGTCGCGGTTCAGCACAACATCCTCAACCGCCTTGAGCAGCCCGGGTTCGACTTCGTCGTAGACCTCCAGCATGCCGGGGTTGACGATGGCCATGTTGAGCCCGGCTTCCATGCCGTGGTAGAGGAAGGAGGCGTGGATGGCTTCGCGGACGCGGTTGTTGCCGCGGAACGAGAAGGAAACATTGCTGATGCCGCCGCTGACCGAGCAACGGGGCAGCGTTTCGCGGATCATCTTGGTGGCTTCGAAAAAGGAGGTGGCGTTGATGCGGTGCTCCTCCATCCCGGTGCCGATCGGGAACACGTTCGGGTCGAAAATAATGTCGGTCGGGTCGATGCCCAGCTCCTCCACGAGGATCCGGTAGGCGCGGGTGCAGATTTCAATCCGACGCTCGGTGGTGTCGGCCTGGCCTTTTTCATCGAACGCCATCACAACCATGCCGGCACCGTAGCGCTGGATCTTTTTGGCATGCTCCCGGAAGGCGTCCTCGCCCTCCTTCATGCTGATGGAGTTGACGATGCCCTTGCCCTGGACGCATTTGAGCCCGGCCTCGATGACTTCCCATTTGGAGGAATCGATCATGATCGGCACGCGGCAGATGTCGGGCTCGGAAGCCACGAGGTTGAGGAACTTGACCATCATCGCCACGGAGTCGATCAGGCCCTCGTCCATGTTGATATCAATCAGGTTGGCGCCCGTTTCGACCTGCTGGCGGGCCACCTGCAGCGCCTCTTCCAGATTACCCTCGCGGATCAGCCGCGCAAACTTGGGGGAGCCGGTAATGTTGGAGCGCTCGCCGACCATGCACAGGTTCATTTCCGGTGTAATGCGTAGCGGCTCCAGTCCGCTGAAGCGCGGGGCGCCGTCCGGTTCGGGCGGAACGCGCGGCGGGTGTTTTTTGACGACCTCGGCCATGGCGCGGATATGGTCGGGGGTGGTGCCGCAGCAACCGCCCCAAATGTTGGCAAGCCCATGTTGGGCAAAGTCGTCGTAGATTTTGGCCATGTCGGCCGGCGAGTCGTCGTAGCCGCCGAAGGCGTTGGGCAGGCCGGCGTTGGCGTAGATGCTGATGTAGCACGGGGCAACCTCGCCCAGCTCTTCGATATAGGGGCGCATGTCTTCCGCGCCGAGGGCGCAGTTGATGCCGACCGAAATCGGGTGCGCATGTTCGATCGAATACCAGAACGCGGTCGGCGTCTGGCCGGAGAGCGTGCGGCCGGATTGGTCGGTGATCGTGACGGATACCATGACGGGCAGGCGCTGGCCGATCTTTTCGAACACTTCGTCGATGGCATAAAGCGCGGCCTTGGCATTGAGCGTGTCGAATACGGTTTCGACCAACAAAACATCGACGCCGCCTTCAATGAGGGCCTCGGCCTGTTCGGAGTAGGCGGCAACCAAATCATCGAAGCTGACGGCGCGGTAGCCCGGATCATTCACATCCGGCGAAATGGAGGCGGTACGGTTGGTGGGCCCGATGGAACCCGCCACGAACAAGGTGCGCGATGGATCCTTTTCTAGCACACGGTTCACCGCCTTACGCGCCAGTTTTGCTCCCTCGATGTTCAACTCGCGCACCAGCGACTCCAAGCCATAGTCGGCCTGGGAAACGGTGGTGCAACTGAAGGTGTTCGTTTCAACAATATCCGCCCCGGCTTCGAGAAACTCGGTGTGGATATCCTCGATCACCTGCGGTTGGGTCAGCGTGAGCAGGTCGTTGTTGCCCTTGAGGTCGGATGGATGGTCGGCAAACCGGTCTCCGCGGAAGTCGGCTTCCTCCAGCTTGTGCTTCTGGATCATGGTGCCCATGGCCCCATCCAGCATGAGCACCTGTGTTTGAAGCAGTTCCGCGAAAAGCTGCCCGTGTTCATGGGTGAAAGGGTTCAAATATTTTTTATGTGCCATGGCCTGCTCCGGTTTAAAGGGTTGAAGGGTATATATCCGTTTATCCGGATATTTCAATTTAATTGTGCGGGCAAATCTCTTCCGGACGGAAAAACTGACGGCCGTCAGTTTTTCCGTCCGGAAGAGAGGTCAAAAAGGAAGCGGCGCAAGGTAGAGGGGTATAAACCTTGCGCCGCTTAGGAAGAAGAAACCAGTAAAGTCTCTTGCACAGGGAACGACTTATGGACTGAATAGTGGACAAGATATTAACTAAATTCTTTTAAGGCAGGTCGGAGGCCCGTTTCAGGCTGTTTTTTCCATATTTTTCCCGGACGGAATCGGTGGTTTGGCTTAATCGGCTTCTCTTTTTTTGCAGGGCGGTGTCGGGGGTTTCGAAAAGGTTGAGCTGCCGGGTTTGGGGTTCCTCGGTTTCCGTGAGGCCGCTGACGCCAAACCCGATCAACCGGACGGGCCGGTGGCGGAGATGTTCCTCCAGCAGCTGCATGCCGGCTTCACGCAGGCTGGTGTCGTCGGAGCAGGGGACGGGGAAGCGGGTTTGGCGGGTGATGGTGGAAAAATCGCTCCATCGGATCTTCAGGTGGACGGTGGTGGCAAAAAAGCCGGCCTTGCGCAAGCGGGTTCCAACCTTGTCCATGAGGCGTTTATAGGTGGCCTCGATGGTTGGACGGTCGGCAATATCCTCCTTGAAGGTGATTTCGTTGGAAATGCTTTTTTCATCCACTTCGCCCACGATGCCGCGCTCATCGATGCCGTGCGCCAGGCGGATGAACCCATTGGCGGCTCGGGAGCCGATGGCGCTTTCGAGTTGTTTGGGGTCGCATTGCTGGAGTTTGCCGATGGTGTTGAGGCCGAGGGAGAGCAGTTTTTTCTGGGTAACCTTGCCCACTCCCCACATGCGGGCAATGGGCAGGGGGGCCAGGAACGCCTCGATGGCCTCCTGTTCGAACGGGACAACGGTCAGCCCGTCCGGCTTATCCATGTCGGACGCGATTTTTGCGAGGAACATGTTGGGGGCCACGCCGACGGAGGCGGTGAGCTGCGTCTGTTCGCGGATATCGCGCCGTATTTTTTCGGCGATGGTTGGCCCGTCACCGAAGAGGCGCCGGGCGCCGGTGACGTCGAGGAAGGCTTCGTCGATGGAGAGGGGCTGGACGATGGGGGTGTAGGATTCGAAGATCCGCATGATCTGGCGGGAGGCTTCCTTATAGTTTCCCATGTTGTGGGAAACAAAGATGGCGTGCGGGCACTTTTGCTTGGCGGTGCGGGAGGGCATGGCCGAATGGATGCCGTATTTGCGGGCCTCGTAGGAGGCGGCGGCCACCACGCCGCGCTGGTCGGGCGGTGCTCCGACCACCACCGGCTTGCCGCGCAGCTCCGGGTGGTCGCGTTGTTCGACGGATGCGAAGAAGGCATCCATGTCGACATGCAGAAAGGTTTTGCGTGGCTCGTTCATGTTTCGGCTGAAGGGCAAATCAGGCGGTCGTTATTGCTTTTCATTGGAAATGATTTCCCTAAACTGTTTTTCAATAAACTAAACCGATGGTGCAGACCTATGGAAGAGAAAACACACGCACAGGAAGAGCATAAGGATCCGCGCGATGTGATCCTGGATCTCAACTTTGTGCCCCAGTGGGCACGCAAGCCCCCGGGCGAAAACCACTATAGCAAGAAGGAATATTCCGACGAGCGTCCGCGCCGCGATGATCGCCGTCCGCCGCGCCGCGATGGCCGACGGGATGAGCGCCGCGATGATCGCCCGCGCCGGCCCCGCCCCGAGGGCGAGGGGCGCCGCGAACGCGAAGAGCGTCCCGAGCGTCGCCGCGAACCGCGTGAGCAGCTCAAGGAGCTACCCATCACGGTCTCGTTCCTTCCGGAGCAAAAGAGGCTCGCTTCGTTGGTGAGGCAAATCCACCACTCGCGCCGGGCCTATCCGCTGATGGATCTGGCCAGCCTGCTGATCCATGATTCGGAGGGGTATCTCGTCAAGATCGAGGGCAACAAGGCCACGCCGGATTTCGAGATGTTCCAGTGCAAGAAGTGCCGGGCGGTTGCAGAGCGCGAGGAGATGATGGTCCAGCATGTTAAATCGAAGCATATGGCCGACTACTACGAAAAGGAGGAGGTCGAAACCGAACCTCCCGCCGGCAGTTTTCCGGGAGTCGCCCGTTGCCGCAAGACCGGCATCCTGCTGGGGCCGCCCAACCACCATAGCTATTCCGAGAAGGTCAGCGAGGTTCACGAGTCGCGCTTTGCCCATCTGTCGCTCGAAGAATACAAGCGGAACATAGAAATCGTGAAGGACGAGGAGCTGGTCGAGCAATGGAAGGAGGAGAGCCGCAAGAAAACCATCTACAAGCTCAAGTCCGATCCCGAGGCGGAGCCGGTTGACCTGAAAAAGGCCGAGGTTGATTTTTCGAAGGAAATCCCCGGGCTATACGAGGCCACGCACCGCGCGGTGCTTCCGGCCAAGGTGGCGCAGGGGCTCGAAGACCGCAACATTGTGCACGCCATCCGCCGCGTGTGGGGCAAGGAGAGCCGGTTTGCGCTAACCATGTCGTTTTCGATGCGGGCCGCCTTCCGGCATATGCATCTCTATCTGTTCAAGGCCGGCAAGATTAACTTCGTGACCCACATCAAGCCGAATCCGGTCAAGCCGGAGGACACCATTCCCTCGATTGCCGAAGTGCTGATGTTCCTGAAGGAGCATCCGGGGTCCACCCGCCAGCACTTGCTGGAAGTGCTGCATCCGTCGCTCGATCCCGCGTCGAAGGAGGCCAAGGATGCGCTTCAACCGCTGGGCTGGCTGATCGAGCGCGGGCACATCATCGAATTCTTCAACGGCACGCTTTCCGTCCCGCTGGGCAGGCGTCGGCGCTAGCCGGTCTCCGGTTGCTCATAGGAGATGGACGGCCTGATGCCGAGTTGCTTGTAGGTGAGCTGCATGACCTGCTCGATGCAGAGCGGGTCTTTGGCGTAGACGGGGATGCCGGTTTCCTTGAAGGGGTGGCCGATGTGTTGTCCGGTCTGGTTGCCCGCATCGCCGTTCAGGGCGGCTTGGGCATAGGTTTCGGCCATCTGTTCCGGGGTGATCGAAAAGCGCGCCTTGATGGCGTATAGGTTTTTCATCCATTGCGGCAGGTCGGGGAAACGGTCGAGGTCGAGCCGGACATTGCTGACGCGGATGCAGTTGGCCGTGGCCATGGTTCCCGAAAGCTGCCGCGAGAGCCAAAGGGTGTACATGAGTTGTGCGAGCTTGGATTGGTAGTAGGCCTTGGCCACGGAGAACGTCCGTTGGTTGAACATGGGATCCTTCAAATCGACCGTCAGGAACGGATGAAAGAGCAATCCCATGGAGGAAACATTGATTATCCGGCCCTGCGGGCTGGCCACGAGCCTGTCCATCAGGCGGTCGGCCAGCAACACCGGGGCGAGATGGTTGGTGAACCAGATCCGTTCGAAGCCATCCGCCGTCATTTCCCGTTCCTTGTGCGCGAGATCGAAATCGGCGGCATTGTTGATGAGCACATCGATTTCCCCCAGTTCACGGTGCGCCCAGTCGGTGAAGGCATGGATGCTGGCCCGGCGGGAGAGGTCAACCAGTCCCACGATGGTGTCTTCGCCGATTTCCCGTTGCGCGGCTTCGGCCCGGTCGGGATTGCGGCAGGCCAGGACAATGCGGTGCCCTTCGGCGGCCATCCGTTGGGCGGCGGCCTTGCCGATGCCCGAATTGGCGCCGGTAATGATGACGGTTTTACGGTTCATCCGGCGATTGTAGGCTCAATTGGGGAGTGCGGGCAATATCCGAGGGGGCCGGAACGTTCTCTGATGGAATGGAACCCGCCTTGCGCTTGACGAACCGCAAGCGAGTGCCCATTGTTTCAAGGATTTTAAAGGAAGCTTTCGAATGGGTGGAAAACAGACCAGATGTATTTTGATTCTATTGGCCGTGGGGACACTTGCGGCCCGTGCCGCTGAATATAAGCGCGACCGCTACGACGTGATTGTGGATCGGTCGCCCTTTGGCGAAGACCCGACGATTGCCAACGAAGCCGCCAAATCAGTGCAGGATGCCGCGGCCGCGGCCGCCGAAGCCAAGAAGCTGGAAAAGGAAATCCGGTTGTGCTTCCTGATGGAAACCGAAAGCGGCGAAATCCGTGCCGGATTCCAGAACCTGAAGGCGCAGAAGGGGGAGGCAAGCAGCGTGATGCTGATGGTCGGTGAAAACTTCAAAGGCATGAAGCTTTCGAAAATCGACTTGCCGAACTCGAGCGCAACGTTGGAAAGCAATGGCAAGCCGATCACGTTCGAGCTGGCCAAGGCGCCGGCCGCCGCCGCTCCCGCGGCAAGCCCGGCCGCCACGCCCCGTCGTTTCGGTGGCGGGTTCCGCCGTCCGACCGAACCGGTTAAACCTGCGGAGCCCAGGATTCCCACTCCTGAAGAAGTCCAGAAAAACGAAGAGGTTAAGGAAAACCTGCGGCAGTACCAGATGGAGGTTATCCGCGCCGGAATGCCGCCGCTTCCCATTCCGTTGACGAAGGATATGGACGACCAGCTCGTGGCCGAAGGCATTCTACCTCCACCGGGTGGGGAGTAGGCGCGTAACGAGTAACGCGTAATTCGTAATTGACTTTGCGACTGAGGGGTTTTCCTTTTTTCGCCTCACGCCTCACGCCTCACGCCTCACGCCTCACGCCTCACGCCTCACTCTTCGTCGTAATCGTCGTCTTCGGTGACGCGGAGGATTTCATCGATGGTCGTCGTGCCGGCCAGCACCTTGTCCCAGCCATCGTCGCGCAGGGTTTTCATGTTGCAGTGCTCCAGGGCCCGGTTCTTGATCTCGGCGGCGGATGCATGGGCAATCACCAAGGGACGGATTTCATCGGTTACGTGCAGGATTTCAAAGATTCCGGTTCGGCCTTTGTATCCGTTGCCGCGGCATTCGTCGCATCCGACGGCTTCGTAGATCGGTCCTTCGTTGGCCAGGCGCTCGATCGGGAAGTTGTGTTCCTTCAGGAATGCTTCGTCGAGTTCGACCGGTTGGCGGCAGGCCTTGCAAAGCCCGCGAACCAGGCGCTGGGCCACAATGCCTTCGACCGAAGAGGCCACGAGGAAGGGTTCGATGCCCATGTCGAGCAAGCGGGTGATGGTACTGGCCGAGTCGTTCGTATGAATGGTGCTGAAGACCAAGTGCCCGGTCAGGGCCGCGCGGATCGAGATTTCCGCCGTCTCCTTGTCGCGGATTTCCCCCACCATGATCACATCGGGATCCTGGCGAAGGAAGGTGCGAAGGGTGTTGGCAAACGTGAGCCCGATTTCCGGACGCATCTGCACCTGGTTGACGCCAGCCATTTCGTATTCAATCGGGTCTTCGGCGGACATGATGCGCTTATCCACCGAGTTGATGGTGTGGAGCCAGGCGTAGAGGGAGGTGGATTTTCCTGAACCGGTCGGCCCGGTTACGAGCAGGATGCCGTGCGGCCGGGTGATCATTTTCTTGAGGATGGCGCTGTCGTGGTCGTTCAGGCCGAGATCCGCCATGGTGACCAGCCCGCCGCCACGCATCAGCAGACGCAGGCTGACCGACTCGCCGTAGACGGTGGGCATGGTGGATACGCGCACGTCGATTTCGGCACCGCGGATGCGGACGCTGATGCGGCCATCCTGCGGCAACCGTTTCTCGGCGATATCCATGTTGGCCATCACCTTGATGCGGGAAATCACGGAAGACTGGAACCGCTTGAGCTGGGGCGGCATCGGGGTTTCGTGCAACACGCCGTCCACGCGGTAGCGGATGCGCAAGTCCATTTCCATGGGTTCGATGTGAATGTCGGTGGCGCGGTCGTTATAGGCTTCCCAGATAATCTGGTTGACGAATTTAACAACGGACGCTTCCTGGTCGAGTTCGCTCAAGTCCTGCTTCAGCAGGTTGTCGTCGTCCTCCAGGTCGATGGCGCCGTCCTGCATCATGCGGTCGAGGGTTTCCGCGCCGACTCCGTAGAATTTCTTGGCGGCGGTCGAAATATCCTCCGACGGGCAGATCACCAGCCGTATGCGGCATTCGGCGGCGAGCCGGAGGGCATCCACCAAACCGTGGATGAAGGGATCGCTCGTTGCGACCTTCAGGCACCCCTCCTCGTGGGCCAACGGAATAACGTTGTATTGGAAAATCGCCTTGGTCGGCAGCATTTCAAGCACCCCGTTCTCCACTTCGACCTCCTTGAGCCGCTGGAAGGGCAACGCCATGGTTTCGGCCAGCTTTTCAAGTAATTTTTCTTCCTTGAGCTCGCTGCCTTTCAAGATGGTTGCGCAAATGGCGGTTCCGTTTTCGCGGGCTTCGGCCAGCAGGTTTTTCAGCTGCCGCTCTTCAAGGAGGCCCGTGGCTTCGAGTAGGTCGTGGATTCTGGTATTGGTCGTCAACATGGGAAACGCATCCTGCCATTCCGGCTTTGGAAAAAGCAATAGATTATTGGTTGGAGTCGAGTCCTTCCAACGATCCGCTCGCCCGGTTTATTGTGCAGGAAATGCGGATTTACCCCATGTCCGGCCGATGTGCCTGCCACGCATCTCGCGACGGCCGTCGTCAGATGCGTGGTGTTCCTTTGTCCCATTGGATTCTGGTGGGATGTCCGGTGGGGCTGCTGCGTTGTGGGCGTTGCCGCTAGTTCCCGCTGAGGTTGGGCGCGATGAGTTCGGTGTTCTGGGCCATCGTATCCATGTCGACCAGGTCGGAAAGAATGTTGAGGGTTTCGTCGAGTATGATGTCGGACTTTTCATCCTCTTCCCCCTCATCGTCGAGGAAGGCGCCGCTTTGGATGTCGTCGAGTTCCTTTTCGGCCTCGGCTTCGGCGAGACGGTTTTCGAGGGAGAGGGAAACGATCTTGGTTTCGTAGCGCTCCTTGAGCCGCTCGCGCTTGGCGAGGAAGGCTTTGAATTCGTCGTCGTTGTCGATGCGCTCGCGCGATTGGTCGGCCAGGGCGGGCACCAGCTTGGAAAGCCCGTTGTGCGGGCGGTACATCGCCGGGCGGATGGTGTCCCACGGCAACGCATGCTCAAGCGAATCCTCGCCGACATCCATGACGTCGAGGTAGGAGGGGATGATGATGTCGGGCGTGACGCCCTTGAGCTGGGTGGAGCCGCCGTTGATGCGGTAGAAGCCGGCGGTGGTCAGCTTGAGCGAGCCCCTGCGGTCGCCGAGGGTCATCAGGGTCTGCACCGAGCCCTTGCCGTGGGTCTGCTTGTCGCCGACAATGATGGCGCGCTTGTAGTCCTGCAAGGCGGCCGCGAGAATTTCGGAGGCCGATGCGCTGAGGCGGTTGACGAGCACGATCATGGGGCCGTCGTAGTTGATGTCCGGGTCGGCGTCGGGCAGCACCTGGATGCCGTTGCGTTCCTTGACCTGGACGATGGGGCCGGAAGAGATGAAGAGGCCGGCGGTTTCGATGGCCTCGACCAGCGAGCCGCCGCCATTGTTGCGCAGGTCGAGCACCATGCCTTCGATGCCTTCGAGGGTGAGTTCGTTGATCAGCCTGCGGACGTCGGTGGAGGCGCGGCGCGCATCCTTCTGGTTTTTGCTGGTGGCCTGGAAGTCGGCATAGAAGTCGGGGAGGGTGATGACGCCGAACTTGCGCTCCTGGCCATCGTCGGTCTTCAGGGTTTTGACTTCGCCCTTGGCGGCCTGTTCCTCAAGCTTCACTTCGTCGCGCACGAGGTCGATTTTCTTGGTGCGGGTTCCGGAGCGGTCGGATGCCGGGATGACGGTCAGCACGACGGTGGTGTCTTTTTCGCCGCGGATGAGGCGGACGGCTTTATAGAGCGGCCAATGCAGGATGCTCACCGGTTCCTCCTTGCCCTGGGCCACGGCCACGATCTTGTCGCCGGCCTTGAGGCGTCCGTCGCGCTCGGCGGGGCCGCCGGGGATCAGGCGGATAATCTTGGCGGAGCCGTCGTCCGGCCGCAGCATGGCGCCGATGCCCACCAGCGAGAGCTTCATGTTGATGTCGAAATCCTCGACGCTGCTGGGCGACATGTAGTCGGAGTGCGGGTCGTAGACGAGCGAGAAGGAGGAGAGGTAGCGCTGGAGCAGCATCTCCTCGTCGAACGATTCCATGGTCAGTTGGAATTGTTTGTAGCGCTCCAGGATGAATTCCTCGGGCGAAAGCTTATCGTCCTCTTCCGCCTCAACGTATCCCGCTACTACTGTCGCGTTGGTGCTGGGTTCCGTTACGGCGGTTAGGTTGGTGGCGACCTCGCACATGGCATTGGGATCGATAGGGGTGGCCGGGGTGGCGGGAGTGGCCAAGAGAGGGTCAGCAGTGGCCGGGACGGAGCGATTGGCCAAAGTAATGGTGGACGCAGTGAATTGGGGAGAGGGACTCTGGCCGTCAATGTATGCAACGGTATTGGTGTTGCTGGGATAAATCTGCTTGGAGACGAGCCGGGCCACATATTCGTTTTTCAGGCGTTTGCGCCAGAGGTTGTCCCATTCGGCCTCGTTCTTGGGCCAAGGGGCATCCTTGCGATCCCACAGGAAGGTTTCGTCGGTTTCGACATCGAATCCCTTCTCCAGTTGGGTCTCGGTGAAGGCCATGCGGTTTTCCAGCCGGTCCATCAGGGTGTTGAAGACCTCGTGGGCGAACTCGATGTCCCCTTTGCGCAGGAGCTTGTGGAGGTTTTTCGAGTCTTTCTCGAATTTCTTGATGTCGGATTGCAGGAAATAGCTGTGCGCGGGATCGAGCGAGTTGATGAACAGGTTGAACGCGTTGGTGGAGATGTGCGTATCCATCGGCAACTGGTTCAGATGGAAAACCGGGAGCGAATAGGCCACGGAACGGCTGATTTTCTTCGTATCCAGTTCGCTTTTTGCGAGATCGCAACTTCCCAGCATCGGGAGTGTCGCGAGTGAAATAACCAATAAATGGGTTCTGGCTCTCATGTAAATCCTTCGGTCGCAATTTAGGGAATACCACCATATCGGCTGTTCCGTCTCAAAACAAGCCTGGTTTGGGGCGTAGATTCCTGCGTTTTTACCTTCAACCCATGTTCCAATGCCTGTATTTTCCGGCACTCGAATCCATTTCAAAAGGAGATATGTTTCTATGACCACCAAATTGACCGAACGTTCAGAATGGAAAGCCCTCGAAAGCCATTGTTCCGAAATCAAGGACGCACACATGCGCGATTTGTTCGCGGATGCTTCCCGCGCCGCGCGGTTCACCCTTAAGGCCGAAGACCTCCTGCTCGACTATTCCAAGAACCGCATCACCGCCGAAACCATGGGCAAGCTCGTTGCGCTCGCCGAGTCCGCCGACCTCAAGAAGTGGATCGAAGCCATGTTCACCGGCGAAAAGATCAACGCCACCGAAGACCGCGCCGTGTTGCACGTTGCCCTGCGCGCCCCGAAAGACGCCGTGATCGAGGTCGATGGCGAAAACGTCGTCCCCGCCGTCCACGCCGTACTCGACCAAATGGCCGCCTGTTCCGGCCAGATTCGTTCCGGCGAGTGGAAAGGCCACACCGGCAAGCCGATCAGGAATATCGTCAACATCGGCATTGGCGGATCCGATCTCGGCCCCGTCATGGCCTACGAAGCGCTCAAGCCCTACTCCCAGCGCGACCTGAACATTGTATTCGTCTCCAACGTCGACGGCACCCACATTGCCGAAGCGCTGCAGGGCCTGGATGCCGAGGAAACCCTCTTCATCGTCGCCTCCAAGACCTTCACCACGCAGGAAACCATGACCAACGCGCACTCCGCCCGTTCCTGGTGCCTCGATGCGCTGAAGGACGAAGCGGCCATCGCCAAACATTTCGTGGCGCTCTCCACCAACGCCGACGCGGTTTCCGAATTCGGTATCGATACCGCCAACATGTTCGCCTTCTGGGACTGGGTCGGCGGCCGCTACTCGCTCACCTCCGCCATCGGCCTGCCGCTGATGATCGCCATCGGCGCCGACAACTACACCGAGCTGCTCGCCGGCTACCACAAGATGGATGTCCACTTCCGCACCGCGCCGTTCGCCGAAAACATGCCGGTGATCCTCGCGCTGCTCGGCATTTGGTACAACAACTTCTTCGGGGCCGACTCGCAGGCGATCCTGCCGTACGACCAATACATGTCCCGTTTCGCGGCCTACTTCCAGCAGGGCGACATGGAGAGCAACGGCAAATACATCAGCCGCTCCGGCGAAAAGGTCGAATGGCAGACCGGGCCAATCATCTGGGGCGAACCCGGCACCAACGGCCAGCACGCCTTCTACCAGCTCATCCACCAGGGCACCAAGCTCATCCCGTGCGACTTCATCGGCTTCTGCAAATCGCAGAATCCCATCGGCGACCACCATGTTAAGCTGATGGCCAACTTTTTTGCGCAGACCCAGGCTCTCGCCTTCGGCAAGACTGCGGAATCGCTGGAGGCCGAAGGCGTACCCGCCGAGCTGATCCCGCACAAAACCTTCGAAGGCAACCGCCCGACCAACAGCATCATGGCCGAAAAGCTAACCCCGTCCGTACTCGGCCAGCTGGTGGCCCTCTACGAACACAAGATCTTTGTGCAGGGCATCATTTGGGACATCTACTCCTTCGACCAGTGGGGCGTTGAACTCGGCAAGATCCTCGCCAAGGCCATCCTGCCCGAGCTCGAGGCCGAAAGCGCCCTCGCGCACGACGCCTCCACCAACGCGTTGATCGAATATTTCCGCGCAAACAAATAGGATTCCCGGTCGCAAAAAAAGCGGAGCCACGGCTCCGCTTTTTTTTTGCGCATATAGGCGCCTATTATGGAATTGATCTGAATAGAATTGATTGTTCCGCCCTTGCAGGAAAATGGATTGCCACAAAAAGGCATAGGAAACACAAAGACAATTCCGTTCAGCAGGTTTTCGTGCTTCTTGTGCCTCTTTGTGGCCAACAAATACAAGTTGAACGAAGCCGCTACGCGTCAGGCTCTCGCATTTAATTCGTTTTGGGGTAACGCTTCGTTTCGCCCCGGTGTTCATGGGGAACACCGGGATGAACCGGAGATAAACCATGACGGCGTTGCGCGAACGCACGATCCAAACGCTGAGGCTCGGGCACTATTCCGAGCGTGCCATCAAGACCTACATCAACGGGCTGGCCCGGCTGGCGAACACTACCGCCACCATCGCCCGGAACCTTCCGCCGTCCGCATCCGCGGCCGCTCCGCCGGAACCGACGGGCCCCGCCCCTTGGAAAGAAATGTTAATAATATCATGGCGACGGGGACTCGCGCTCCATACAATCCCCATAGATAGGCCGGACGTGCCGGGGTGGCTCAGTCCAACATCAAGATGGCACCTTTTGGGTGCCCTCATATCCTCCTGCTCTTTAACCTGCTTCAGCAGAGAGGACGTTTGGGGAAGCAGGAGGGATAAAATCCTAATCGTTGGAATCGCATAAAAACATGAACTACATAAAACCAATATTGTTCAGTGTTCTCATCTTGTTGGTAGCTTGGCGAAGGGTCGGTCCTTTGATCTTTGTGTTTGAAGAACTAAGGGTCATCCAAGAGGTTCCGAATGGCGTTGGAAAAGGCTGAGAATACAAGGGTTTGATGCAGAAGATAACGAGCGGTTTTGGGGGCGCGCGGTGGTTGCCCGTTCGGCGGGGCAGGCGGGCCGCCTGCGGTACGACCAGCGGCGCGTCGGCGGGGAATGGTTGGTGCGGGAGCGGGGACATTCCTGTCCCCGACGGGGGCAGGAAAGCCCCCGCTCCGTTTGAGCCGCCCGCCGATCCCGTACATCTGGTTATCCTGTCAAAAAACCGTCTATCCCGGCCCCCGGCGGCCTGACCTCCTCCATGGGCGATGGAGCCGACGCGCTCCTCGTCGACCTTGGACTCCGTTACAGCTGGTAAACCAGTTTGAAACCCATGCGTTGTGCCGTGCCGCACCTATTTGATCGGAACCAAGGGGCGGTTGAACCCCGGGCATCAACGGGTGCCGAGCGCAAAGTCGACGATGGGGGAAGGGTTCGGCAACGCGTGCGGATGGTGGTCCATGCCGGGCTTTTCAATGATCCGGAGTCCGGGATAACCCTTGAGCGCCTTCGCCGCTTTCAGGCTGTTTTCTTCGGGCGGAACCACGCGGTCGTCCAGACCGACCAGGTAGAGCAGGGGGATGCCTGCCTCCGCCAGTTGGTTGACCGTGTGCACCGGTTGGCGGTCGTAGGCTTTGGCGGCCGCGTCGTCGGCCAATCCATAGGCCGCGAGGCATTTCTTCCAATTGCCCGCGCTTCCCTCGCCCGCGCCCAGGCCGCCGGGCCAGCTGGTAAAATCCAGTACGGCGTTGTCGGCAATGATTCCGGCCACCTTGTCGGGGTTGGCGACCGCCCAGTTGTGGATAATCAATCCGCCGCGGCTCATGCCTTCCAGGACGGGTTTGGGATTCAAGCCGATCTGTTGGGTTTTCCGGTAGCAGGTGTTCCAGCGTTCGACGGCTTCCGGTGAGCCGAACAGATCGGCGACGTTGCAGTAGATGATGTGCCAACCGAGCTCGAGCATGGCGACATCGAACTGCGGTTCATGTCCCCAAAAGCGGGCGCGCCAGATCCACGGCGATCCTGTGGCCGGAACCCGTGGTTTGGCGATCTTGCAGTCGATGCCTTCGAAATGGCTGTTGTCGACTTCGTAGCCATGAAAGTATTCTGTTGATTGCGGCTTCGGATAGTCCATGGAAACGTTTTTGACGCGGGGCGTGGTCAGATGGCGGTGGAGATATTCGGCCAGGACTTTGGCTCCCTGGGCATTGGGGTGGATCCCATCGGGCAACCATTCGGGACGGTCGCGCAGGAGCGGGTGGAGATCGACCAGTTCGACGCCGAGTTGAATGGCGGCTTTTTCAATCTGTGGCGACACCTCTTGGCGGACGACCTTCTCGGTGATCGGTTTGTCTTTGACGGTGACCATCACGGGTTTGCAGAGGATGACGCGCGGACTGGATGGCAGGGCTTGGTAGGATTTGACCAGTGCAACGGCATCGGGGACAAATTCGTCCTGGTGGGCGTCGAAGTTGCCGGGTTTGCTATCGTTGGAGCCGAGTTTGATGATGACGATGTCGGGATTGAAGGCCAGCGAGTCGCGGTATTGCTTTTGTTGAACGTAGGGGCGGTTGCCCTTTTTAAGCAGGGTGGATCCGCTGACCCCGAAATTTTGCACCACATAGCCTTCGCCCAGCAGGTTGCCGAGTTGTTTCGGGTAGGAGTTTTCCTCCCGGTTTTCGATTCGGGCGCCATACGTGATGGAGTCGCCGACGCAGGCGACTTTAATGGGCATTGCGTGGGCCCCGGTGAGGACCGACAGGGAAGCGAGGGCTAGGAGGGTTGTTTTTTTCATGCGGCTCCGGATGGGTTGAGGTTCGAGCTAGATATATTTGTTGTAGCCTTTGAGGACGAGGAAACTTTCCGTCGAAGAGACGCCCGCCACTTGGGAGAGCTGTTCGGTGAGAAACCTCACCAGGCCCTTGTTGGAATCAACCAGGATCTCGACCATCAGGTCGTAGCGCCCGGTGGTAAGGTTCACCGATTGGACGTTTTCAAGTTCGGCAATCTCGGCCGCCTTGCTTTCCAGCAGCGCCGACTCGGCCACGGTCACCGCGATCAGTGCGATTTGCTGGCCTTCGAGGATGTCGGGGTTGATCAGTCCGCGAACCACCATGACGCCGGAGTCCTTGAGCTTTTTCAGCCGTTGCCGTATGGCGCCTTCCGACAGGTTCAGCGCTTTGGCAATGGCGTTGTTGGGGACATGGGCCTCCCGTAGAATGTTGATGATTTTCCAGTCCGTTCCATCCAGTTGCATTTGCCGCTCCATTTATGTTTCCACCACAGAGGACACTGAGCCACTGAGCATGGCTTACGGTGAGGTTGCTCTGTGCCTCTGTGCACTCTGTGGTGAGATTATTTAGTGTATCAGCTCATCCACCGACGTGTAGTCGATGCCGAGGGCCTTGGCCACCGGGGCGTAGGTGCAGGCGCCCTTGTAAATATTCAGGCCCTTGCTGATTGCGGCGGACGATTTAACGGCTTCTTCCGCGCCCTGGTTGGCGAGGGCCAAGCCGTAGGGGAGCGTTGCGCTGGTCAGCGCGAGGGTCGAGGTTAGTGCAACCGCCCCGGGCATGTTCGCCACGCAGTAGTGGACGATTCCCTCCACTTCGAAGATGGGGTCGTCGTGGGTGGTGGGGTGGGTGGTTTCAACGCAACCGCCCTGGTCCACGGCGACATCGACGATGACCGCTCCGGGTTTCATCAGTTTCAGATGTTCCTTGCGGACGAGGTGCGGCGCCTTCGCCCCCGGGATCAACACACCGCCGATTACCAGATCGCTTTCCTTCAGCACCAGCTCGATGTTTTCCTCGTTGCTGTAGAGCGTGGTGATACGGGTTTCGAAGATGTCGTCGAGATAGGCCAGCCGTTTGGCGCTGATGTCGAGGACGGTCACGTCGGCCCCGAGTCCGATCGCCATTTTGGCCGCGTTGCTTCCCACGATTCCGCCACCGAGGATCGCCACCTTGCCGCGGGGAACGCCCGGCACGCCGCCAAGCAGCACGCCGCGTCCGCCATAGGGCTTTTCGAGATATTTCGCGCCCTCCTGCACGGAGAGGCGTCCGGCGATTTCGCTCATGGGGGTGAGGCAGGGGAGGTGGCGGTCGGCTTCCTCGATGGTTTCGTAGGCCACGGCAATAATCTTCCGTTCCATGAGCGCCCGGGTTTGGGCCTCGTCGGCGGCGAGGTGGAGATAGGTGTAGAGGATTTGATCTTCATGGAAGAGGTCATACTCGCAGGCCTGCGGCTCTTTCACCTTAATGATCATGTCGCTGTTGTTGAACAGCGCCTGGGTGTCGGACTCAATGGCGGCGCCGCAGTCCAGATAGGCCTGGTCGGGAAAGCCCGCGTTGGCGCCCGCGCCAGCCTCGATCGATACTTCATGGCCCGCCCTGATATACGACTTCGCGTTCGCCGGTGTGAGGCCAACGCGATACTCGTGTTTCTTGATCTCCTTCGCCACTCCGATTCTCATGACACACTCCGTTGTTGATTGGTGTTGGTCGCTTTTAGAACGAATATGGTTTTTAGGCAAATGTTTAATACGAAAAACGTAAAACATATAGATATGGATGCGGATAGCGTAGCGCGGGCTTGGGGCAGGATGATGGAATGAGAGGATTATTTTTATGCAGGTAGGGAGAAATGATCCTGTCCTTCCATCATTCTGTCCCTTGATGCCCAGAGTAAATGATGCGTCCTGGATCTCGTTCGAATGGTTCTTTCAGTAATCTACACAGACCTGCCAGAATCCTACAAGACGGAGGTTCCTCCGCTTGGGTAGCCTTTCAGCATGGTGTTAAATGGGATTTGAAACAAAACGATAACCGGAATCCGCGAACCGGATTCCTCCAGTGGGGTTGGAATGCATAAAATACATGCGGTTGTGCTTTTGGTTGCTTCGTTGTTCGCTTCGGCGGCGATGGGCCAATCCTTGAAGCTGGGGAGCCCGTTCGGAAGCAATATGGTGCTGCAACGGGAGACCGATGCCGCGATCTGGGGCAAGGCCAAGCCCGGCGAAAAGGTGACAATCTCCGTCTCCTGGAGCAAAAAGGGTTATGAGACGAAGGCGGATGCCGATGGCGCTTGGAAGACGAAAGTAAAAACGCCCAAGGCCGGCGGCCCGCTCAGCCTCTCGATACAAAGCGGCGACGAAACGATTGAGCTGAGCAACGTCCTTGCGGGCGAGGTGTGGCTCTGCACCGGGCAGTCGAACATGCAGTGGAAGATGCGGGGGTTCGGGGTCGACCATTGGAAGGAGGATGCCGAAACGGCCAACTATCCCAACATCCGGTTTTGCCAGGTGGCGCAGGTGATCGCGCTGGAACCGCAGGATTCGGTGAAGGCGAGCTGGTCGGTCTGCAACCCCGCCAGTGTCTACGGTTTTAGCGCGGTGGGTTTTTTCTTCGGGCGCGAACTTTTCGAAGCACTCAACGTGCCGATCGGTTTAATATCCGTCAACTGGGGCGGTTCCTCCGCCGAGGCGTGGACGAGCCGGGAGGTGCTGGGCAAGGCGTTCCCCGAATTCAACGAACGCATGGCCGAATATCCGGAGATGATCGATCAGACGGGGCTTCTTTATCCACCCGCGCAGAAACCGAAAGGCATGAACCAACGCAACCCGGCGGTGCTTTTTAACGGCATGATCGAGCCGCTGGTGTCGTTCGCGATACGCGGCGCGATCTGGTACCAGGGCGAATCGAACGTGAAGGAACCCGTGCAGTACCGCACGCTTTTCCCCGCCATGATCAAGGATTGGCGCAACCGCTGGGGCATCGGCGATTTCCCGTTCTACTATGTGCAGATCGCGCCATGGGCCTATAAGAACGAGCCGATCGGGGTCGCCTTCCTGCGCGAGGCGCAGACCCTGGCGCTGGCGGTGCCCAACACCGGCATGGCCGTAACGATGGATGTCGGGGATGCGGGCAACATTCATCCGAAGAAGAAAAAACCCGTGGCGCATCGCTTGGCCCTGCTGGCCTTGGCGAAGGATTACGGCCAATCCAACCTTGTTTGTTCGGGCCCGCTGTTTAAAGGGTGCCGGATCGAAGGCGGCCAGGTTCGGCTCGCGTTCGATCACGTCGGCGGCGGGCTCGTCAGCCGCGATGGCGAGGCGCTGACCCATTTCACCATTGCCGGAAAAGATAAACGGTTTGTCGATGCCGAAGCAGTGATCGATGGCGACACGGTTGTTGTCCGCGCCGAAGGGGTTTCGAAGCCGGTTGCGGTGCGCTATGGCTGGGGCAATGCCGATATGCCCAACCTTTCCAACCAGGAAGGCTTGCCGGCGCCTTCGTTCCGCACCGACGACTGGCCCATCGAAAACTAACGCGGGGGAATGAAGCAAAATGATTGAATGCAAAAGATTGAACGCTCTGCCGATGGGGTCGAAGCCAACCTTTCGTATCAAATTTTTTTGCGCTATTTTCGTGCTGATGGGGGTTGCGGTGAATATGCAGGCGATGGAGAAGGATATGTTTGAGAAGATCGATACACAGCAATTCGATCCTGCAACCGTGATGTGGTACGCCGCGCCCGCCGCGGATTGGCAGGCCGCGCTGCCCGTGGGGAACGGCCGGCTGGGGGCCATGGTTTTCGGGAGCCACGGCGTGGAGCGGATCCAGTTGAACGAAGAAACCTGCTGGTCGGGCGGCCCCTATTCCACGGTGGTGAAAGGCGTTGCCGAAGCGTTGCCGACCATCCAGCAACACATCTTCGAAGGCCAGCCGATCCGGGCCCACAAGCTGTTTGGCCGAAAGCTCATGGGCTATCCCGTCGAGCAGCAGAAATACCAATCGCTCGCCAACCTCATGCTGTTCTTCGACGGGCAGGAGAAGGTGAAGGACTATCGGCGATGGCTGGATCTGGAAACCGGCATCGCCGGTGTGGAATACACCGTTGACGATGTGACGTTCCGCCGCGAGGTGTTCGCGTCCGCGCCCGATCAGGTGATCGCCGTCCGCCTGACGGCGAGCCAGCCCGGCGCGCTCTCCTTCAAGGCGCAGCTGCGCGGATGCCGCAACAGTGCGCATTCGAACTATGCCACCGACTATTTCCGTATGGATGGCGTCGGCCGGAGCGGCCTGATGCTCAACGGCAAGTCGGCCGACTATCTGGGCATCGAAGGCCGGCTGCGCTACAAGGCCGAGCTGCAGGCGGTTCCAGAGGGTGGAACCATGAAAGTGGAAGACGATTTCCTGATCATCGAAAACGCGGACGCGGTGACGCTGCTCATTGCGGCGGCCTCCAATTTCAAGAACTATAAGGATGTCGGCGCCGATCAGGAAAAGCGCGTGGCGGACTGCTTGAAAAAGGTGGAAGGGAAGCCGTTCAATGCAATTGCCGAAGCCGCCGTTTCCAACCATTGGAACTTTTTCAAGCGGGTCGCGCTGGAGCTGCCGAAGAACAAACGCTCCTTCCTCCCGACCGATGAGCGCAAGAAAGATCCGGATCCCAACCTCGCGGCGCTTTGCTACCACTTTGCGCGATACGTGCTGATTGCCTCATCGCGTCCCGGAACCCAGCCCGCCAACCTGCAGGGCATCTGGAACGAGGATATGAATCCGTCGTGGGATTCGAAATACACCACCAACATCAATGCCGAGATGAACTATTGGAACGCCCAGTCCGGCAACCTCGCCGAATGCTTCGAGCCCTTCAGGAAGATGGCGCAGGAGCTGACCGACCAAGGCGCGCAGGTGGCGAAGGAGCACTACGGCGCGCGCGGTTGGGTGTTCCACCAGAACACCGACCTGTGGCGCGTGGCGGCGCCGATGGACGGCCCCTGCTGGGGCACCTTCACCGTCGGCGGTGCCTGGATCTGCAACCAGCTGTTCGACCACTACCTCTACACGCGGGACGAAGCATACCTGAAGGAAATCCTGCCGCTGCTGGAAGGTTCCGTTCAGTTTTTCCTCGATTTCCTCGTGGAGGATCCCTCGGGCCAATTCCTCGTGACCAATCCTTCGACCTCTCCGGAAAACCCGCCGAAGGGCCCCGGCTATGAATATTTCTACGACGAAGTGACGGGCATGTATTATTTCACGACCATCTGCTACGGCTCGTCGATGGACATCCAGATCCTGACCGACCTGTTCGGCAACTATCTCGAAGCCGAAAAGCTGCTGGGCAAGGAGTCGGACTTCGGCCGGCAGGCGCTCGCCGCCCGGAAAAGGCTGGCTCCTCCAACCATTGGAAAAGACGGCACCCTGCAGGAATGGACGGAAGACCTGGGGCAGATGGAAGACCGGCACCGCCATTTCTCCCACCTCTACGGCCTCTATCCGGGCAACGTCATTTCCGCCAGGCGCACCCCGCAATACATCGATGGCGTCAAGGCGGTGCTCGAACAGCGCGGCGATGGAGGCAAAGGTTTTTCCATGGGTTGGAAGATGGCGCTTTGGGCGCGGCTCTTCGATGGCGATCGCGCCAACAAGGTCTTCAAGGTATATTTGCAGGAGCAGTGCTGTCCGCAGCTGTTCGCCAAGTGCGGAACCGCGTTGCAGATCGACGGCACCATGGGCGTGGCCGCAGGCATTACCGAAATGCTGGTGCAGTCGCACGAGGGTGCGATCGATCTGCTGCCCGCCTTGCCGCAGGAATGGGCGAACGGCGCGTTCGACGGCGTATGCGTCCGCGGTGGATTTGAGTTGAAC
The DNA here is from genome assembly GCF_900890425.1 of Pontiella desulfatans. NCBI lineage: Bacteria > Pseudomonadati > Kiritimatiellota > Kiritimatiellia > Kiritimatiellales > Pontiellaceae > Pontiella > Pontiella desulfatans. Next base: position 1,135,425 of record NZ_CAAHFG010000003.1, read on the forward strand.
ATGAAGTGGGACGACCAGCGCATTTCCCGGGTCGAAATCCTGTCGAAGGCAGGAACCGTTTGCCGCATCGGCGACGGTGCCGCGTTCAAGGTTTTGCAGGATGGAAAAGAGATCGAGACAACGCTGAACACAGACGGATCGCTTGAGTTCCGCACCGTCAAAGACGGTTCGTACAAACTGGTTAGTCAGTAGAAAACGACCGCGACGCTACTGTAGATGAATTAAGCAAAATGATTTTATGCAAAATGTTGAACTTTCTCTCGTGCGAGTCGAAGCCATCATTTTGCATTAAATGATTTTGCCAATTATTTCTGCGGAGCGGTTGGAGCAATAGTTGGAGAAGCAGGAAGGTAAGGAACGATAAGATGGAAAAAATGCTAATGCTGTTGCTGCTCGCGGGGGTGGCCGGTTCCGGCTTCGCCGGGAAGAAAGCGCCGCCCAACGTCATTGTCTTTCTGGCCGATGATTTGGGGTATGGCGATCTGGGTTGCTATGGCAACAGGATTATCCAAACGCCCCATCTCGACCAATTCGCCCGGGAGGGCGTGCGGTTGACGGATTGCCATTCCGGCGGCACCGTGTGTTCCCCTTCGCGCGCCGCGCTGCTGACCGGCCGCAATCCCTACCGCTCCGGCTTCTTCTATATCCACAACCGAACCACCTTCCTGAAGGATGAGGAAGTCACCCTCGCCGAAGTGCTCAAGGGCAAGGGCTACGAAACCGCGTTCTGGGGCAAGTGGCATCTTTCCACGCTGGAGCATACCCATTATGTCCATCCCGGCCCGGGCGAGCAGGGCTTCGACTATTGGATGGGCACGACGCTGAACGCCTTCGATAAACTGGGCGGGCCGCAGCGCCCCAAGGCGTTCATCAAGAACGGCGAGCCGGTGGGCGAGGTCGATGGATGGTATTGCGATGTGATCGTTGATGACGCGCGCGAATGGCTGAAGTCGAAGCGCAACAAAGAAAAGCCGTTCTTCATGTATGTCTGCTCGCACGAGCCGCACACGCCGATCCATCCGCCGGAGGCCTACAGCTCCAAGTATGACAACCCGTGGGTGGAGCAGCTGGAAAAGCAGACCCGATACGGAACGATCAACCGCCCGGAAAAGGATATCTCCGCCTATAAAAAAGAGTATTACGGAACCGTGAACCAGCTCGACGACGCCTTTGGCCGTTTGATGAATACGCTCGACGAACAGGGGCTCCGGGAAAACACCCTGGTGCTGTTCACCAGCGACAACGGCCCCGAAACGCCGGTCACCTTCGAGGAGTGCCAGGGCCAGTGGGAAGATCCCATCCGCGACAAGTGTTTCGGCACCCCCGGCGAATTGCGCGGCATGAAACGCTATCCGTTCGAAGGCGGCCACCGCGTGCCCGGCATCGCCCGCCTCCCCGGCGCCATTCCGGCCGGAAGCGAAAGCGGGGTGCTCTTCAGCGGAACCGATATACTGCCGACGGTCTGCAAGCTGGTCGGCGCCGCGGTTCCGGCCAACCGCAACGTGGACGGGGTCGATGCCTTCAACGCCTTCCTGGGTCAAACGGTTGAGCGCAAGGATTCCGCCATCTGGTTTTTCCCGCACCATGGCGACACCTGGTTCCGCATGCCGCAGGTCTCGATGCGTTCGGGCAGTTATTCGTTGATCGGCCGCCTGCCAAAGCGCGCCGAAGGCGAGGAACTCAATGATTGGTTTGTCCACAACGATCCGGTGCTGTTCGAACTCTACGATCTTTCGGTGGATCCCGCGCAGAGCAACGATATTGCCGAGCAGCATCCCGAAGTGGTTGCCACGATGGCAAAGGAGATGACCGCCCTCTGGCGCGGGATGCGCGATGAAGGCCTGGCCGCAAAAAAGAACTAGAGATGACGTCACTCTTCGGGTTCGGCAAACGTTAGAAAGCTAGGGGGGTAGGGCCGCACGGCATGATGCCGGCCTGTTTTGTCGCACCAGATCGGAAAAAGCTATATGGATATTTTTGCAAATGGAATGGGTCGCGGAATCGGGCTGAAGGCTCGGTTCCTGGTGTTGTTGGCGATTTGGGTCGTGGCAAGCAATCAGGCTCCGGCAGCGCTGACCTGGACGGGGGCGGGCGATGCGGTCTCGCTGTACAAGGAGGCCAACTGGCTCGACGATTCCGGCGCGGTGCCGCCCAATAATTCGGTCAATGCCAATACCGAACTGACCGCCAATACGGGCGGGTTGATCGAAATCAATTCGGGTTCGGGGAAGCCCAATAACTTCAACGGCGATTTCATGCTGGCATCCGGCGACGACCTGCTGGTGGCGAACGGAAAGGTGCTTGGCGGCAACGATAGCGTGGTTGGGGGCGGCGCGGGGTCGGCCATGACCATTACCGGTTCGGGATCGCAGCTGAAGGTCGGCGCCGTATCGGCATTCGATTCCATCCTGGTCGACGATGGCGGGCTCATCGAGTTGAAGGACGCTGCGGGGATCACGCTGCATGATGCCGGTTCGACGTTGCGGATCGAGGGCGGCAGCTCCGCCGATTTCCAGTTTATCCTGAAAGCGGTCGTCTCGGTGGACGGCACCAGTTCGCTGACGCTCAACGGAACCGGCATCCCGATCAATTCCGCCGAGGTGCATCTGGATATCGGCGCGCAACTGACGCTCCACAGCCTTGCCGAATTCTCTGAGCAGGGCGCGAAAATCTTTGTGGAAGGCGTGTCGTTCAACGACGATTCCACCCAGCTTTCCTTTTCCGGCTCGGGCCCCGTCACGGCCACGGCGACCACCAACGGCGTGCCCTACATCGCCGCGTTCCAGGCCGCTCCGGAAAGCTTCAGCTTGCCCGGCGATATTGAGCTGAGCTGGCAAACGGCGGGCGCGGGTTATCTTGAAATCAGCGACGGAAACGGGACGGTCACCGCTTTGGTTGCATCGGTCGATGGGCAGGCGGCCCTCGATTCCGGCGGCATGGGGATCGGCCAGGTCAGCAACTCCACCACCTACACGCTTTCGGTCACCGTTGCGGAGGACGGTTCCGGCGCCGCCAACACGATGGACGCCGCCGTGACCGTTATTGTTCCCGGCCCCGGCACCGATACCGACCGGGACGGCCTGCCGGATCTCGACGAGGCCGACCTCTATTCCACCAACCCGAACCAGCGCGACAGCGATGGCGACGGTACGCCCGACGGCATGGAGGTGGAACGCGGGTTGGATCCCAACGATCCATCGGAATATCTGGAGCGCCCGAACGTCCTCTTTTTCTTTGTCGACGACCTCGGCTACGGCGACCTCGGCTGCTTCTGGCAGGATCAACGCACGGGCTCCCAGAAATTCGACACGCCCAACATCGACGCGCTCGCGGCGGGCGGCGCCAAGCTGACCCACCACTATGTGGCCGCCTCGGTTTGCGCGCCCACCCGTGCGTCGTTGCTGCAGGGGGTGCACCAGGGCCATGCCTCCGTGCGCGACAACCAGTTCGACAAGGCGATCGCCGATAACCACACCGTGGCCGACACCTTGCGGCGCGCCGGCTACCGCACCATCCACGTCGGCAAGAACGGCGTGGCCGGCGGCGAGAACAGCGTCGACCTTTCCGGCGACGGCTCGCGCAACCTGGAGGGCCATCCGCTCGACCGCGGGTTCGACGAGTTTTTCGGCTACCTGTTCCATGCCGACGGCCATGAGCACTTTCCCCGGAACGGGGGCACCAGCAAGGGGGCGCACATCTACGACGGCTACCGCCAGGTCAAGGATGCCTCGCTCGATCTCTACACCACCGACGCCTGGACGGCCTACGCCAAGAAGGCGATCCTGGAGGAGGTGCAGGACGGCGACCACCAGCCCTTCTTCCTGTATCTCGCCTACGACACGCCGCACTTCAAGATGCAGCGCCCGGCGGTGGCCTATCCCGCCGGCGGCGGCCTGGCCGGCGGCATCCAGTGGACTGCCGCAACCGATGGCTCCGGCAGGGTGCGCTATGCCTCGACCGCCGACGGCACCGGGGTGGAGGATGCCTACAACCATCCCGAAAATGATACCGCCTGGCCGGAGTCGAACCAGCAGCATGTCGGCATGATCCGCCGCATTGACAACTCCATGGCCGACGTCGTTCAGCTGCTCGAAGACCTGGGCATCCGGGATAACACGCTGATTATTTTTTCCTCCGACAACGGCCCGCATAACGAAGGCAACGATCCGCGCTACTTCGGATCGTTCGCCCATTTCGAAGGAATCAAGCGCGACCTGTTCGAAGGCGGCATCCGCGTGCCGACCGTGGTCAACTGGCCCGGCCGGATTGCCGGGGCGACGGGCGACGAAAACAACATTCTGGAAATCGACTATCCCAGCGCCATCTGGGACTGGATGCCAACCTTTGCCGAAATGGCGGGCGTTCCGGCCCCGGCCTGGTGCGACGGTGTTTCGTTGCTGCCGACGCTCACGGGCGAAGCGGTGCAGCGCGACAAAGGCTATCTCTATTTCGAGTATTACCACAACGGCTCGACGCCCAACTGGAACTCCTATTTCCCCAGCCATTACAGCGAGCGGCACGACCAGATGCAGTGCGTGCGCATCGGCAACCACATGGGCATCCGCAACGATATCGAGGATAACGGCTACGACTTCCGCATCTACAACGTCGTCAACGATCCGGGGCAGGGCACCAATCTCGCATCCGCCCTGCCGGAGCTGCACCAGGCGATGAAGGATGTCGCGCTGCAGGCGCGCCGTTCCGATTCCAGCGCCAGCCGCCCCTATGATTCGGAGCAAGTCCCGCACGCCTCCCGCAGCGTGCAGCCCGGCCTCGACTATTCCTGCCATGAAGGCATCTGGTCGTTCGTTCCCGAATTCCGCGACCTCCCCGCCGTGGCCTTCGGCAGCGTGGAGAACCTCGATCTTTCGGTGCGCACGCGCGACGACCATGTTGGCATCCTATACCGCGGCTACATCGAAATTCCCACCACCGGAACCTATGCCTTCCATCTCCTTTCCGACAGCGGGGCGAACCTGTTCATCCACGATGCGCATGTGATCGACGACGATTTCAACCACGATGGAACCGGGCGCTCCGGCGCGGTCAACCTGGTTGCGGGGCTGCATCCCATTCGCCTCTATTACCGCCATGGGCGCGCCTCGGCGCACACGCTGCAGCTCGAGTGGGAAGGGCCGGGCATTGCGCGGCAGGCCGTGCCGGAAACCCGCTTCTTCCGGTTGCCGGAAATCCATGTGGCCATGGCGTATTCCAGCGCCGGGGGGCTGGCCTTTTCCTGGAACAGCACCACCGGGCAGACCTACCGCCTGCTCGGAACCGATTCGCTGCATAGCCCGCGTTCTTCGTGGTCGAACATCCTGAACTCGATTTCCAGCACGGCGCCAACGAACACGGTCAGCATCGGCCCGCCGGTCGATCAACTGAAGTTCTATATCGTGGAGGAAGAATAGGCTTTCATACGGATACGGTCGCATGGGCCCGATCGATTTTACAGGCCTGATGGTTTCGATGGGACCTCCGCACAATCCGTACGCGGCACCCGCGGAATATTTGGCGATGTATGACGATGTAGCCATCACGCCCCGCCCGAATGTCCCCGCTTCCCGTTTTAGTTATTCGGACTATCTGAACTACTATGCGATGATCACCAGCATCGACGAAAACATGGGGCGGTTGGACGCGGCGATCGAAGCCGCCGGGTTGTCGGACGATACCATCTTTGTCTTCACCTCGGACCATGGCGATATGCTCGGTTCGCTGGGGCAGAGTTTGAAGCAGCGCCCGTGGGAGGAATCGATCAATATTCCGTTCCTCATTCGCTATCCGCGCGGCATCGCGGCCGGGCAGCAGCCCGATTGGCTCTTCTCGTCGATCGACGTTATGCCGACCCTGCTGGGCTTATGTAAAATTGATGTGCCCGGCAACCTGCAGGGCGTGGACTATTCGTCCACCTTCACCGGAACCTCCAACGCGGAACGCGACGCGGTTTATCTCTTTAACGTGCAGGCCGGTTCCGGGCCGGGTGTCGATTGGCGCGGCATCCGAACGGAAAACTGGACCTATGCCTATCATGAAGGCGGCGATTGGGTTTTGTATAATTTGGAAAACGATCCGTACCAGCTCAACAACCTGGTGGATAACGCCGAGTATGAGCAGGTGAAAGCGGCGCTCGCTGCACAACTGGAAACCATGCGGATCGAACTGGGCGATACCACGGAGCTGGTGGGGGATAGCCCCTCCGCAATAGTCCTGCCTTAGTCCCTTCCCCGGAGGGCCAGAACAACATGTTGTTCCTTAGCGAACATGTTGTCCGGCGTAGCGCGGATATCCGATCCGCGTTTCCTGGGCAGCGGGAACTCGCATCGGATATGCGAGCTACGGCTTTGCATCGGCTGCCGGGGCCTTTTGTTCCGGGCGCAGCCCTGGAAAAAACCTAGTCCCTTACATTCCCACTTCTTACCATCTTGCGATCGAAAGCAGTTGCTTCCTTATCGCCGCACCCTTTTGAATTCAGGAAGCCGTTCGCCTGCTGTTTGTTGATGCACACAGATCGGCACATAGCCGACTTCCAGCCCTTTCGGGGGCGTGACAACCAATCCTTCGTCCAGCGAGGCTAGCTCCTGCGCGGGATCCGGAACGTATTGATCATCCTTCGACCAATGCCGATGGATCAGCTCCACACGCTTTTGAATCAACTCGCGCTCCGCATCATCCATGTATGAATTCAGAATGGCGGGTTGCTCGTTGAATTTATACCAATAGTAAACCGCCTGGCTTCCATCACTTAACCGTGTCGCGAAGGGCCCTGCAACCGGTCCGGGGTTTTTCCAGGCATCAACGATGGGGTCGCTGTAGTCATATTCCGGGTTGAGGGGTGTTGTGATGGGGTCATTCGCGAACCCGTCGAACTTAAAGTCCGCCATCGCATCCTCCGGAAATTTCACGTGCGTCAGTTTGCTTTCACGGGGAACCTCGTTTTCCGGAATGGCCTCAATGAGTTTGGAACCCTGTTTCAGGCAATAGTATTCCGGGAGTTTAACGAGATTCGAACGATATGCTTTCTCCGCAAGCCTGCCCTTCCACTGGTAAGCCGAGGCCGAGGGATCCTGGTCTTCGATTCGTGCAATGAAGTTTTTGGTTTCCACCCTGATGGTCTTGTTCATCCTGAAGTTGAAGCCCGCCGGTTTGCTTCGGCGGAGATGGATTTCTTTTCCAATGTCGCCAAAGCTTGCGGGGGCGGGCTGGCCACCGGCAAACCAGGCCTCGAGCTGGTTCCACTTCGTTGAGTCGAACGTCATGGGCATGGAGCCAAGCCGGGTGATGCCGTCTGTATCCACGGGCAGTGTATAGGGTGAAATCCGGTAGTAGACATCGCCGTTCGGGGCCGCCCATTGTTTCGCCGGGATCACGTTGGTTTCCCGTTGATAGACCGAGTTCACTTTCAGCAGGCTGCTATCCATGCATTGCCCATGCAGATGAGGATGCTCTATGGAATATTTTGCCCAGTGATACGGCGTGAAAAAACACACCGGGCCGCTGAAGTTGCTGGTGTTGAAGAAGAGCGTCCAGCAATAGTTGCCCGAAGGGGCATCCGTGCCCGCGGTGGATTGCTTCGGCTCGGTCAGAGGCAGGGCAAAGTATCCATAGCCCAGCATTTGATTGTTGGTTCCTTCTTTGAATCCAACCCCGTCGAGAGGATAGAGCAGCCGATTGCTCAGCTGGGCGGCACCGTAGCGGCCCAGGTTTTTCTCCCACCCGAGTGTGGGCGAATTCCGGGACCGATTAAAGGCCGGGACGCCTTGCCCCGGTCCGTTCGAGAACGAGCCGAACCCGCCGGCGACTGCTCCGGTGGTGAATTTCTGCGGGGTCTGTTTCGAGCGGAAATGCAGATAGGGTTTATAGCCCGCGCCTCCTTCCATACAGTGGTAGCCATGGCTGTCGCGGCTATAGTCTGCCTTGCCGTAGATCTCGACCGGCCTGTACCAGGTGTGGAAGAGTCCGCTTTGATAAAAACTACCCACCGAGTCGGGGTACAGCGTGTTGTGCACATTGACGTAATGGAACGCGCCATAGTTGTGGTTTTCGGGAGAGTCCGTTTCATAGCCAAAGTGCATATAGGGTTTAAAGGTGGCCTTCTCCAATTGGCCGCTCGCGCTGCATGCGAGAATTGAAAATAAAAAACAACGTAGCTTCATATCGATTGATCCCCGTTAAAATCCATTCACGTCTGTTTGCTTGATACCCCTATGAAATCAACCCAGCTGGATGGCGGCGGGCATCTTGCCCTTGAGCGGGCGGGACTCGCCGAGCGTTGCGCGCAGGGCTTCGAGTTGTTGATGCAGCTCCTTTTTTCGGGCCGCATGTTTTGGATCGTCGATCAGGTTGTTAAGCTGGTGGGGATCCTGTTTCAGGTCATACAGCACCCAGTCGCCCGCGAAGTGGTAGGCATAGGACCATTGCTTGGTGCGGATGCCGCGCCAATCGGTTCCCGGTCCGCCGCCTTGATGGACGTTGAAGAGGAAGGCGGCCTCCCGCTCCACATCGGACTCCCCCGTGAACGTGGCCGAATAATCGAGCCCCTGCACCTGCGGCGGAACCGGCAGCCCGCATAGGCCGAGCAGGGTCGGCATCACGTCCACCGACGAGACAATCCAGTCGCGCCGCTGTCCGGCCCGCACCTTGCGCGGATAGCGCAGGATGAACGGAATATGGATCGACTCTTCCCACGGCCGCTGTTTCAGCCGATGGCCCTGGGAGCCCAGCATGTCCCCGTGGTCGGAGGTGAAGACCAGGATCGTGTCTTCGGCAATGCCCGCTTCGTCCAGGGCATCGCGGATGCGGCCCACGCATTCGTCGAGGCTGGTGACCATGGCATAGTATGGAAGCAGGTTGGTGGTCTTGCCGCTGGGCACGTTCGGCCGGGCTGTCAGTGTTTTCCCCTGGTACATCGCGGTATGTTTTTCCGGCGCCTTGTACGGATTGTGCGGCGGCCCGAATGAAACGAACAGGCAGAAGGGCTCCCGCTTTTTCCGCTGGATGAATTCGAGGGCCAGGTCGGTCTGCACCTCCGGTTCCCAGCCGGGGACCACCACCGGTTCCGTGGCGTCGTTCAGCCAATATTGCGGCGCGGAATGCTGGTGCGAGCAATTGCGGACCGCCCAGAAATCCCAACCGCGCCGGTTGGTTGCATCCACGGGGTTGTTGCGGTTTCCGGCCAGGTGCCATTTGCCGATATAGCCCGTGGCATAGCCCCCTTGCCTCATCCGTTCGGCGATCACCGTTTCGTCGTCCGGCAGCCGGATATCGTTATGGATCACGCCGGTCGTGTGGCCGTAGCGGCCGGTCATGAGGTGGGCGCGATAGGGCGTGCAGACGGGTTGGGCCGAAACCGCGTTCGTCACCAGCAGGCCCTCGCCGGCCAGGCGGTCCAGGTTCGGGGTAATCACCTGTGGGTTGCCCATGCAGCCCAGGGCGGATGCGCGCATCTGGTCCGCAAAGACAAACACGAGGTTGGGGCGCCGGCCCGGCGCCGGAGCCGGGAAGGCCTGGTTGGTTGCGAGGGCCGCGGGCATCGCCGCCGCCGCAACCTTTATGAATTGTTGCCGGGTGAGTGTTTTCATATTGGTTCCGTCCTGTTTACTGCCCGCAGCCTCCGCATCCGGAGCGGCGCGCCGATAGTTTTTCTTCAAGCACCTTGGCGGTCGGGGTGGTGGAGAGGCCGCCGAGGTTGGTGCAGCGCAGCTCGCGCGGCATCTGGTTTCCGACCCGCCGGGCGGTATCGATCACTTCGTCGAGCGGAATCACCGGATCGAACCCCGCCAAGGCCATGTTGGCGCAGGAGAGAGCGTTGCTTGCCGCAACCACGTTTTTGCCGAGGCACGGAACCTCCACCCGGTTGGCCACCGGATCGCAGACCAGTCCGATCAGGTTCTGGAGCGCCATCGATGCCGCCGCCACGGCCTGTTGCAACGATCCGCCGGCCAGGGTAACCAATGCGGCGGCCGCCATGCTCGACGCCGATCCGCCTTCCGCCTGGCAGCCGCCGACCTCCGCGGCGAACGTCCACCGGGTCGTGATGAAAACGCCAATCAAGCCGGCGGCCAGCAGCGCCTTCGCCATCGCCTCTTCGTCGAGCCCCATCGCTTCCGCCATCGCAACCACCGCACCCGGCAGTGCCGCGCAGGCGCCCGCCGTCGGCGCGGCGACAATGACGCCCATCGAACTCTTCACCTCCATCAACGCCGTCACATAGAGCACGATACGGTTCAATGCGCCGCCGTCGAGCAACGCGCCGCTGTGCATCATTTCATCGAAGCGACCACTCTGGTGGCCGAGGATGCGGTCGTTGTATTCCGTCCCGGCAATGCCTTCGGCAATCGAACGCCGAACGATCCGGACAATCCCGGCCATCTGGGCAATCACCTCGTCCTCCGTCAGGCCGCCGCGCGCCATTTCATAGTCCACGGCCAGCCGCCACAACGGGGTGCCGCGTCCGGCGTCATGTTCCAGCATTTCGGCGCAGGAGCCGAAGGGAACTGCGATGGCCTTGCGCGACATCACCGGCAGCACGGGGCTCAGCCGTTTAATGCAAAGCTCCTCCGGTAGTTCATCGCCAATGAAAGTTGCCGCCTTGATTTCAACCAATCTCCGGTCGCCGGATTCATGGACGAGAATCTCGTCGGCCTCGAAATCCTTTAGCCGGGCGAGGATGCCTTCAACCGGCCCGTCGGCCCAGACCAGGGTTTCGCAGCAATCGCCCGTCATCGAAATGGCGAATCCGTCGAGATCGATCACCTCGATGCTGCCGCCGCCGGTTGAGATGGCGCGTAGGGAGCGGGTTTCCTTATCGCTCTTCAGGGTGAGCCGATAGGTGTTCGGGTGGGGGTCGCCCGCATCGACGGTTTCAATGCAAACGCCTACGCCGGCCTCGCGCAGCGCCTGCGCCGAAGTAGGCAGCCGTTCGTCGGCCGCATCCCATCCCAGCAGGCCGCCGAAGAGCCCCATGTCGGAGCCCTGCGTATCGTGCGTGGTCGGCAGCGAGCCGGCGCGGTCGAACTCCACCAGCACGTCGTTGAAGTCCCCGTCCATCAGCTCGCGCGCGAGGCGGCCGATGCGCAGGGCGGCGGCGCAGTGGGAACTCGAAGGGCCGCGCATCACCGGGCCGATCACATCATTGAATATGCTAACGATCATTCGGTGAGTATGCATGGCAACCCATCGCTCCCCAAGCTTTGGCATCAGGTTTTCCATGGGGTCCGCCCACCGCCCCGAAGCTGGAGGGCGAGGTTGCATCCGAGCCGGGCGTGGAGGGGCGGACGCCGTCCGCCCGGGCGCACGGCGTGCGCCCCTCCAGCAAGGCAGCGCAGGCGTTGGGATGGCCACGAGGAGGCGTAAAATTCACAAGACAGGATAATGGAATGACAGGATCATTTGCTTAACCGCGAATGAACACTAATTTCCCCTGCGCCCGCACCGGAAATAGTCCTGTCATTAATCGTCCTGTAAAATCTCTCCGTCCGCACCGAGAATCATTTTGCTCTAAATCATTTTGCCAAAGTCCTGCCCAGCCCGGCCATGAGCAGGCAAGAAAGCCCGCTCCACATTGGGAGGGCGAGGTTCCATCCGAGCTGTGCGCCCCTCCAGTTGTGGGGCGGTTAGGGTTGTCCAAAGCGGTCGCAGTAGGCGTCCCAGATTCGTTCGCAGGTTTGGTCGGCATATTGATCGGCAAACTCCTCGCCCCTCACCGGTTCCTTGCGGGCCTTGGTGTTCATCCGATCCAAATGGTGCCCGAGCTCGTGCAGGAATACATGCAGCAGCATGAAGGCCTTGGCCTTTTTAGTCGTGAAGCGGCAGTGGTAGTCGTCCCCATTCCTATCGTAACTTAGCCGTAGCTTTTCGAAGATGTAGCGGTTTTTCTCGAAATACCACGCGTTGATGTCGAACCAAAACTCCTTGTGCCACGCCGGCAGGATGATGATCCCCGTCCGCGTATCGTAGAAATATTTGTATGATCCCCACACCTCCTTGCTGCCCCCGGAGAGATGGATGCACTCGACCCCATGGTGGCCGTGCTCCCAGTCGGGGACGATTTCGAGGAAGTCGTGCACGTCGCGTTTCGTAACGACGTGCCGGTAGCCGCGCCAGGCCGTATTGCGGCTGATCACGAACTTGTCGGCGTAGGTATACGTGTGGTTGTTCTTTTTCTGAACCGTACCATTCCGTACCCCGGGCGCTGACTTGCGGACATACATCAGAACTCGAATCCCAGCTGGCCGGCCTTTTGATCCTTGAGTTTTTCGTCGGAGCCGAGCAGGGCCAGCAGCTGCTCCTCGCTAAGGATGGTCACGCCCAGCTTTTCCGCCTTCGCCAGCTTCGATCCCGCGCTCTCCCCGGCCACGAGGTAGCTGGTTTTTTTCGAGACGCTACCGCTGACCTTGCCGCCGCGCGCCTGGATCTTGTCGCCCGCTTCCTCGCGCGACATCGATTCCATGGAACCGGTGAGCACGAAGGTCAGGCCTTCCAGTTCATTGCTGCCGCCGGCCTGCGCCTGTTCGAAGTTTACGCCGGCTTCGCGAAGCTGGTTGAGCACGCCCCGGGCTTGATCGGACACGAAATATTCCACAACCGATTTCCCGACGATGGGGCCGATGTCGTGAATGGTTTCCAGGCGTTGGATGTCGGCGGCCATCAACGCATCGATGTTCTTGAACTCCTTGGCCAGTATGGAGGCCGCGCCCTTGCCCACGTGCCGGATGCCTAGGCCGAACAGCACTTTCTCGAACGGGCGCTTCTTGCTCTCCTCGATGCCTTTGATGAGATTCTCGGCCGATTTCTCGCCCATGCGCTCGAGTCCGAGCACTTCAATCTTTTGCAGCGCGTATAGCTCGGCGGGGTTCTTGACGAGTCCGCCATCCACCAGTTGCTCAACCAGCGATTCGCCGAGGCCATTGATGTCCATCGCCCCGCGCGATGCGAAATGGGTGAGCCAGCTTTTGACCTGGGCCGGGCATTGGAGGTTGATGCAACGCAGGGCAACCTCGCCCTCGCGCTTTTCCACTTCGCTTCCGCAGACCGGACAGGCGGTCGGCATGCGGAATTCGGTTTCGGCCCCCGTTCGCTTCTCTTTCACGACGTTCACCACGGCCGGAATAATTTCGCCGGCCTTCTCGATAATCACGCGGTCGCCGACCTTGATGTCCTTGCGCCGGATCTCATCCTCGTTGTGCAGGGTTGCGCGCTTGACGGTGGTGCCGGCCAGCTGCACCGGTTCCAATTCCGCCACGGGGGTGAGAACGCCCGTGCGGCCCACCTGGATGGAGATCGCATGCAGCGTGGTTTCGGCCTGTTCCGGTTCGTATTTGTAGGCCACGGCCCAGCGCGGGCTTTTGGCCGTGTAGCCGAGGTCCTCGTAAAGCCGCCGCTCGTTCACTTTGATGACGCCGCCGTCCATCTCGAACGGGAATTCGTGGCGCAGGGCTTCGAGGGCATCGAGCTGGTCGAGGATTTCCTCGATTGTATCGTTAAGCCAATAGTTTGGTGTAATGCGCAATCCGTAACCCTTCAAGGTCTGGAGCATTTGTTCATGGGTGTCGAAGGCGATGCCGTCGAGCTGGCCGGTTGCATAGAAAATGGCATCGAGCGGGCGCTTGGCCACTTCGCGCGGGTCGAGCAGTTTGAGGGACCCGGCGCAGGCGTTGCGCGGGTTGGCAAACGGTTCCTGTCCGGCTTCCTGCCGCTCTTCGTTCAGTTTGGCGAAGCCGGCGGTGTCCATGTAGATTTCGCCGCGTACTTCCAGCACGGCGGGGGGCATTAGGTCGGACAGGCGCAGGGGGATGGAATTGATCGTGCGAACGTTGGAGGTCACATCGTCGCCGGTGGCGCCGTCGCCCCGCGTCACCGCGCGCACCAGTTCTCCGTCTTCATAGCGCAGCGAAATCGCAACCCCGTCGATCTTCGGTTCGAGGATGTAGTCGAAGGTCTCTTCCGGGATCAGTCTGCGGATGCGGCGGTCGAACTCCACCAGTTCCTCTTTCGAGTAGGTGTTCGAGAGGCTCATCATCGGGACGGCATGTTGGACGTTCTCGAAACGATCCAGCGGCGCGCCGCCGACGCGTTGGGTGGGGGAGGTGGCGCTGGCGAATTCCGGGAACCGCTTTTCGAGCTCGTCCAGCGACTGCAGCAGCGCGTCGTATTCGCGATCGGTGATTTCGGGCGCGGCGTCGATGTAGTAGAGGCGGTTGTGCCGCTCGATCTCCGTGCGCAGCTTCATGATGCGTTGCTTGGGGTCATCTGTTGTCATGTTTGGCGGATCCTGGTGTTCGGGTTGGGGCGATCATGCCGGTGAACTTACCGAATCAGGCAAATCGGGTCAATCGCGGTCGGTATAATGTGCCTGGGGCAACAGGTGGTCTGATCATACTTGCATAAGTATGATGTTCGGTGGGGGCGGCAAAACGGGGGCGGGAAATTGATCGACTGCGGATTTGCCTCCATTCTGAATGCTGATATGATCTTAAGGTTCTTGAACAACATTTTTATGCTGGAGGAAAATATGGCGAATATTCCTGGAAACGTCGAGTGGGTGGCGGAGTTGATCCCCAATCTGGATTCCCGCATCGATCAGTTTGTGGTCGATACGGATGAAGTGGACGATGAGTTGGTCGAGGTCTTCATTGAGGAGATCCGCCGCCTGACGGGCGAGCTGCAGGACGGCATCGCCCAAGCCGATCTGGAAATGGTGCGCATGGCGGCCCATTCCATCAAGGGCATGGGCGGAACCATGGGGCTGCCGGAAATCTCGGTGCTGGGGCTGGAGGTGGAAAACCTGGCCAAGGATGAACGCCTTGCCGATGCGAAGCCCATGGTCGATGCCATGGCCCGTTGGATGGCGACACTGGACTAGGCATGATTTCGACCGACCAAACCAGTCTTTCTGGAAAAACAACATCACGCCTCTTGCAAAACCTGTCCGGCCGGGTGCTGGTGGTGGACGACGAGTTGCCGAACCGCCTCTATCTGCGCAAGCTGCTCGAGGCGCGCGGGTGCGAAGTGTTCGATGCCGATGACGGCCCGTCGGGGTTGTCGGTTGCTTTCCAGAAGACGCCGGATTTGATTCTGGTGGATGTCATGATGCCGCAGATGGATGGTTTCGAGCTGTGCGGCTTGTTGCGCGACGAACCGCGAACGGCGGATATCCCGGTCATCATGGTGACGGCGAAATCGAAAATCGAGGATATCGAGACCGGTTTCGAGCTTGGGGCGATGGACTATATCCGCAAGCCTTTCAACCCGCGCGAACTGGTGCTGCGCGTGGGCAATGCCCTGGCGCTGAAGAAGAGCAACGACGAACTCACCAAGTGGAACAACCGCGTTTCGCGGGATCTCGAACTGGCCGGCACCATCCAGCGTTCGCTCTTTTCCGACATCCCCCATTTCTCGCACCGCTTCGAGGTGCGCATAGCCTACCGTCCTTGCATGGATGTGGGCGGTGATGCGTTCGACATCATCCCGTTGCCGGACGGCAAGCATTGCGTCTATGTGGCCGACGTTTCGGGCCATGGGGTGGCGCCGGCGATGATTGCCTCGCTGCTGAAGGCGACCGCCAGCGAGATGATCCACCGCTATGCCGACCAGGGGCCCGCCGCCGTTTGCAACGCGTTGAACATGGTGATCCGCCGGCGCATCGACAACCCCTCCTATTTCGCCACCATGTTCATGGCCATCCACGATCCGGAAACCCTCAAGTGGCGCTGCATGAACTGCGGGCACCCGAACCCGGTATTCATCCGCAACGGTGTTCCGGTTGATACGGCGGTTTTCAAGGTGCGCGGCGGAGCGCCGATCGGCTTTCCATTTGGGTCGGAACGGCCCTATGGCGAGAAGGACGAAATCGTGATCCGGGACGAGGGCAACTCCTATCTGCTGCTCTTCACCGACGGCTTGCTCGAGGCACGCCACCGGGCCACCGGCGAGGAGTGCGGGGAGTGCATGGCGAAGATCTATTCCGAGGTGGTGGCCCGGCCGGAGTTGTCGGACAAGGCGGCCGAACTGCTCGACCAGGTCGAGGCGCACCACTACGACATTGCGGGCGACGACTGCACCGCGATTTCCATCCACATGCTCGATCCGCTCAAGATCGTGGTTGAGCAGACGGTGCCGCGGAATATTTATCTCGTGTCGGATACGGCAAAGCAGGCGGAATCGGCGGCGGTGTCGCAGGGCATCTCGCCGGAGACCGCCGCAATGCTGCGCCTGCTGGTGATGGAGCTGGGGGCGAACCTGGTGGACCATGGCGGCTTGGACGAGGACGATTCGTTCTGGCTCCAGCTGCGCATCGATGGGCGCGTGTGCCAGCTGGTGCTGCGTGACGAGGGGACCGAATGGGATTTGGAGGAGGCGTTGAACCGCGAGCTGGACGAAGCCTACATGGGAGAGCGCGGTCGGGGCCTGGCCATCACCAACGCCATCACCGACCGCATCGAACGCTACCGGGTGCAGATGCAGAACCTGACCTATTGCACCATCATCGACGGGGAGGAGGAATAGATGGAACGACCGGTTTATAAGGCCAGGCGAGAAATGTTTGCCCGGATGGATATACCCGTCACCAAGGCGGATGTTCAGATCCTGAAACTGAAGCAGCGCTTCCGTTTGGTTTTTTGGGAAGGCATGCTGCGCAGTCTGCTCGTGTTCAAGCGCATGATCGACATCGTAGCCAGCTTGGTCGCGCTGGTGGTGCTTTTCCCGTTGTTCCTGATGGCGGCGCTTTGCATCCTGGTCGAGGATGGCTTCCCGGTCATCTACACGCAGAAGCGCGTGGGTCTCAACGGTAAGGAGTTCCGGTTCCACAAGTTCCGCTCGATGGTCAATGGGGCGGAGGAGTTGAAATCGGAGCTGCGCAAGCAAAACGATCTACAGGACGAAATCAATTTCAAGCTCAAGGACGATCCGCGCGTACTGCGTTGCGGCCGGTTCATGCGGCGATCCAGCATCGACGAGATCCCGCAGTTCTTCAACGTGCTCGTGGGCGATCTCTCGCTGGTCGGGCCGCGCCCGCCCTTGCCGGAGGAGGTCAAGGCCTATTCGCTGGCCGACCGCAAGCGCCTGCACGTCAAGCCGGGCCTCACCTGCCTATGGCAGATCGGCGGCCGCTCCGACCTGCCGTTCGACCAGCAGGTCGGCCTGGATATGCAGTACATACAGAGCCAGAGCATCTTCAAGGATATTGTAATCATGCTGAAAACCATCCCCGCCGTGTTGTTCGGCCGCGGGGCTTATTAGGGAGAATTGATATGGTGGTAACTTGTACCAAACAAAACGGGATTGGCGTCGTGCAGGTCGACCAGGCGCTCACGGCCGCCACGGTGGATGCATTCCGCGACCAACTTGCCGGCTGGCAGGAAGCGGAAGGCGATGTGAAGGACTTCGTGCTCGACCTCGGGAAGGTCGATTTCATGGACTCGGCGGGATTGGGAACCCTGATCGCCGTGCTGAAGCGCGTGAGTGAAAAGGGGGGCGACATGAAGATTGCGGAACTCCAGAAAAAACCGCGCATGGTCTTCGAAATCACCCGGGCCTACAAGGTCTTCGAAATCTACGATACGGTGGATGACGCCCTGAAGGCGTTTGAATAGTTTCCGTCTCCCGCTCCGATGATTGCCGTGCTCAATACCTCAACTGCATGTGCCTGGGCAGAACCCTTCGGGGATGTGCCCTGGCCCATGCTGCCGGTTGCCAACCGTCCCCTGCTGGACTATTGGCTGGAGGCGTGCACCGACCAGGGCATCAAGTCCGTCCAGTTGATCCTGGGGGGCGACGAGGCCAAGGCGATCGAGGATTTCGTGCGGAACGGCGACCGGTGGAATGTGGACGTGCAGTATATCTTTGCGCGCCCCAGCGAATCGCCGGCCGGATACCTGCGTTCCATTTCCGCGCTCTGCCGCGATGGCCTGTTCTACCTCGGCCATCCGTTTTTCATGCGGCGCAGGCAGGCGTTTAGTCCATCCGGATTCAAAGCGCTCGATGCTTGCCGACATGACTTCCACGGCGAAATCCATTTCCTGTTTTCTTCAACCGGTAACGGTGTGGAGGCCCTGCTGGAGGGGCAACCCGGTTCCGGCCATGGGCTCGAGCAGATCCATCTCCACCCCTTTGCCATCGATTCCGCGGCCGCCTATTTCGACCTGAACATGAAAATGATCGCCGGCGAATTCTCCCGCTATGTCACGGCGGGCTTTTCCGCAAACGATGGCAGTTCGATCGGCTACAACGTCCGGACGCCGCCTTCGAGCCATCTCGTGGCCCCCATCATGGTGGGCGACGACTGCCGCTTCGGCGCAATGACCACCGTGGGGGCCAATGCCGTGGTGGGCAACCATGTGATTGTCGATGCCCACAGCGAGCTGGCCGACTGCCTTGTCCTCGACGACACCTACATTGGCCGCAACCTGGAAATCCGCAACAAGATCGTGGCCGGCAACCGGGTGATCGACCCCAGCGACGGCACCATGGTGCAAATCGACGACTCCTGGCTGATTGCGCGAAACCGGACCGAGACGCGGACGGAAGACCTCCTCCGCTACGTCATCCTCTGGTTCGTGGCCCTTGGTTTGGCTCTGGTGCAGGTTGTTCCGTTCTGCATCCTGTATCCCATCGTGAAGCTCATCCGTGTCGGGCGGTTCAGCCTGGAATCGTTCCACGATCCCCGCACCGGCTACATCAAGCTTCCGGTTTTCCGCAAGGTCCTAAACAAGAAATCGGTGGCCTATCGCCTGTTCCGCAGCTTTTCGCTCGATCGCTTCCCCTGGATCCTGCTGGTGTTGCGTGGGCGGCTCTTTCTCTGCGGCCAGCCCCCCATGCGCCATCCGGAAGACGGCGAGATCGTCAAGCAGCTGCGCCAATATTATCCCGGCGTATTCTGCTACCAGGACTATAACAAGGAATCCGATCGCCTGATCGATTCACTCTGGTACGCCCATATCCGGTCGCTCTATGAAGACCTCAAGATCCTGATCAAAGCCCTCTTAACCCGTTTCCTCTCGGCCGGTCGGCAATAATCCTATTTCCCGATTGGAAGATCGAACCATGCCCAAACAGTGGAACATCCATCCAACCGACCTGCCGCTCGCCGAGTCCATCGCCGCCCAGGCCCGGCTCCCGCTTCCGATTGCGCGTGTGCTGGTGCAACGCGGGTTCCACGATGCGGACGGGGTTGGCGCGTTCATGAATCCCCGCCTGTCCGGGCTGTCCGATCCCTTCCTGCTGCCCGACATGGAAAAGGCGGCCGTCCGGCTGTGGGCGGCGATCGACGGGCAGGAATCCATTACCGTATTCGGCGACTACGATGTGGACGGCGTCACCTCCTCGGCGCTGCTCACCCGTATTCTCACCGCCCTTGGGGGGCGGGTGCGGGCGTTCATTCCCGACCGGCTCGATGAAGGCTACGGCCTTTCGCAGGATGCCCTCGAACGCTGCCTCGCCGAACATGGTTCAACGGTCGTGGTTTCCGTCGATTGCGGCGTGAATTCGGTCGGGAGCGTGGCCTACGCCCAGCAACTCGGCATCGATGTCATCGTTACCGACCACCACGAGCCGGAGGAAACAACGGCCCCGGCCTATGCCTTGATCAACCCCAAGCTGGGCGATCAACCCGATCTCGAAAACCTGTCGGGGGTCGGGGTGGCCTTCAAGTTGGCCCATGCGCTCGTCAAGCTTGGGCGGGGGCAGGGGAAGCCTGCGGCCATCCAGCTCGAACTGCGAAACTATCTTGATATTGTCGCGCTCGGCACCGTGGCCGACATTGTTCCGCTGGTGGGCGAAAACCGCATCCTCGTGCGCCACGGCCTGGCCCAGCTCGGGTGGACCCGATGGGTCGGGCTCCAGGCCCTCAAAGACGTCGCCGGCGTGAAGGGGGAGGCCGATACCTTCCAACTCGGCTTCCAGCTCGCGCCGCGCATCAATGCCGCCGGCCGGATTGGCCAGCCGATGCAGGCCCTGCAACTGCTGGTGACCAACGATGCCGGCGAAGCGCAGCGCATCGCCAAGCTGCTCGACGACACCAACGCCGAGCGGCGGCGCATCGAGCGCGAAATGGCCGACGAGGCCTTTGCGGAGATCGATGAATATTTT
The DNA here is from genome assembly GCF_900890425.1 of Pontiella desulfatans. NCBI lineage: Bacteria > Pseudomonadati > Kiritimatiellota > Kiritimatiellia > Kiritimatiellales > Pontiellaceae > Pontiella > Pontiella desulfatans. The sequence goes on from NZ_CAAHFG010000003.1 coordinate 1,155,513, forward strand.
TCCGCCGGGAAAAACTTTGGACTCGTCGTTGCCAGGGAGGGGTGGCATCCGGGGGTGGTCGGCATTGTTGCCTCGCGCGTGGCCCGCCACTACAACCGCCCCGCCATCATCATGGGAATCGAGGAGGATGGCTCCGCGCGCGGCTCGTGCCGCAGCATCGACGAATACAACCTGCTCGAAGGCTTGCTGGCCTGCGAGGTATGCCTGTCCAAATTCGGCGGCCACAAAATGGCGGCCGGGCTCGAAGTGAAACCCGGTGAACTGGAGGCCTTCAAGGCCGCCTTCAATGCCGCCGTGGCCGCAACCCTCGGCGAAACCGACCTTTCGCCCGTGCTGCACATCGATGCGGAGGTGGCGCCCGAAGAGGTGGATTGGGATTTCCTGGAACAGCTGAAGCGGCTCTATCCCTTCGGGCAGGAAAACCCCGAACCGGTCTGGGCCGTGCGGCGGCTGCGGGTGTCGGGCAGCCCCCGCGTGGTGGGGCAAAACCACCTGAAACTCTCGCTGGTGGCCGCCGGGGAAACCTTCGATGCCATCGCCTTCAACTATCCGCTGGAAAACCTGCCCGCCGGCGAGGTCGATGTGGCCTTCACGCTCAAGGAAAACCAGTGGATGGGCAACTCCAGCCTGCAGTTGCAGGTTCAGGACATCCGGGCGTCCGGATAGGCCGGGGTTAACAGGGAAACCAGATGGCCGGTGGCCTTGCCAGGGTTAAGCGACTATATATAGATACTTCATGAATGGCGCAAAGGAACAGGCGCTTGGCAACGTTAACCCGATGGCAGAGGTAGAAATAATGAAGACGGCATTTTTTAACAGGGTGGATCCGGTGGGCAACACCGACATGGTGGATCAGGTCTATGCGGACCGCCAGCAATTGGTCGCTGAAATATCCGATTTGTATCCCGTCCTGGTTACGCCAGACAATTTTGAGGACGAGGTGGGGAATCTCCAGGATCTGGAGGTGGTCTTCTGCACCTGGCGCATGCTGGATCTGACGGAGGAGCAAATCGACCGGTTGCCCAATCTCAAGGCGATCCTTTATGCCGCCGGTTCCGTGAAAAACTTTGCCGTTCCCTACCTCGAGCGCGGGATCAAGGTGTGCAGCGCCATCGAAGCCAACGGGGTTCCGGTGGCCGAACTGGCGTTGGCGCAGGTGCTGCTCGCCGGTGCCGGGTTCTGGCGCAACAGCCGCGAGTGCGTCGACCACGACTCCACCTTCATGGGCAACAACCACCGTGGGCACGGCAACTACGACAACCGCGTTTCCATCCTCGGCAACGGCACCATCTCGAACCATCTCCAGGCACTGCTCGCGCACCACAAGCTCGAGGTCGTCGTGGTGCCCTCGCGCGAGTCCAACCGGACGGTTTCGCTTGAAGAGGCGTTCTCCACCTCGGTGGCCGTGGTCAACCTGTTCCCCGACCGCGACGACAACGTCGGCGTCTTCGACGGCAAGCTGTTCGGCAGCATGCTCGACAGCGCCACCTTCATCAACGTCGGCCGCGGCCGCCAGGTCAACGAACCCGAGCTGATCCAGGTGATGAAGGAGCGCCCGGACCTGACCGCGTTGCTCGACGTCCAGCACCCGGAGCCCCCGGTCGATGGGTCGGAACTCTATACCGTGCCGAATATTCTGTTGAGCGGGCACATTGCAGGTTCCAAGGGAACCGAGCTGCGGCGCATGGCCGACTATATGGTTGACGAATACAAGCGCTTGGCCGCCGGCGAAGCGTTGAAACATGAAGTGGATCTGGAAACCGTAAGGTCGATGGCCTAGTATGGAAGGCATGCAAACGATGAAAACAGGACTCTGTTCAATAACGCTGCGCCAGTTGGATCCCGCGAAACTGGTCTCTTTGGTTAGGCAATCCGGGCTCGACGCGATCGAGTGGGGGGGCGATGTCCATGTGCCGCCCGGCGCCCTCGAGGTGGCTTCCGATGTCCGCAAGATGACGCTCGATGCCGGGTTGGAGGTTTCCTCCTACGGTTCGTATTGGAAGGTGGTCGATGCCGCGGGCAAGCCCGATCCCTTCGAGCCGGTGCTCGAAAGCGCCATGGCGCTCGGGACCGACACGATCCGCATTTGGGCCGGCCACAAGCCTTCGGATGCCGTAAGCGCCAGCGAGCGCGAGGCGGTCGTTGACGGCATGCGCCATGCGCTCGATGCCGCCAAGGCGCAGGGGATCAAGCTCGCGCTCGAATTCCACGCCAATACGCTTTCCGATAGCAATGCCGCCACGCTGGACGTCTTGAACGAACTCAACCATTCCCACCTTTTCACCTATTGGCAGCCGATCTATTGGCTGACGGATCCCGCGTACCGGCTGGCGGGGTTGCAGGAGTTGTCGGACCGGGTGCTGAACCTGCACGTGTTCCACTGGTTGTTCAGCCCGGGCGCCGGCTCGTGGGGCGACTCCACCAACCGCCGGCCGCTGGAAGAGGGGGCGGCGGATTGGGAAACCTATTTCCAGGTGCCGCTCGATCCTTCCTGCGAGCACTACGCCTTGATTGAGTTTGTTCGCGGCGACGACCCCGAACAATTCCTTCGGGATGCCGCGGCCCTCAAGGCCTGGTTGCCGAAGGAAAAGCTCGAGACGGTAGTCGTTTGATTCCGCCAAGACCTTCGACGGAAGGTCGAACATTCCGCCATGAAAAACAGTAGAAAAATAAACAAGGGGGCTCCGAGCGGGTTTGTGGTGAGTTTGCTGGTGCATGCGGCGGCGTTCCTGCTGGCCGGCATGCTGGTGGTGTTCACGGTGCACCAGAAGGAGGAGACGAAGTTTGTTCCGCCGAAGCCGGTCGACCGCCCGAAGATGAAGCTCAAGAAGCCGAAGGTGAAGGTGAAGAAGACGGCCAAGCCGAAACCCACCACCCGCATCGTGACGAAGGTCAAGCGCGCCAGCATGCCGGACATCCAGCTGCCGGAAATGAGCGGGATGGCGGATGGCCTGGTCGGGGACATCGGCGGGTTCGAGCTGCTGCCGGATTTGCAGCAGATGACGGTCTTCGGCGGCGGGCAGACCATCGGCAACGACTTTGTCGGCACCTTCTACGATTTCAAGCGCGACCGCGCCGGCCGCCCGATCCCGATGTCGGATGTCCAGTTCGTGGACGCGATGATCAAGTTTAATTCCAGCGGCTGGAAGCCCTCGTCGATCAGCCGCTACTACCGCTCGCCGAACAAGCGGTATGCGACGAGTTTCATGATGCCGCCGATCCGCTCGTCGGTTGCGCCGACCGCGTTCAACGAAGCCGACACCATCGGCTATGCGTGGATGGTCCACTACAAGGGGAAGCTGGTTTATCCGGAGGATATCAAGTTCCGTTTCTGGGGGATGGGCGACGATATCCTGGCGGTGCGGGTGAACGGGGAGATCGTGCTCAACGCCTGCTGGGAGGATAACAACCGGGGCACCTACCTGATCGGCGGGAAGTGGGTGAGCAACGCCACCAAGAACCGCCAGTTCTACATGGGCAACAACCTGGCCTGGGGCGGCGACTGGATCGAGCTCAAGGCCGGCGAGCCGGTGGACATGGAGGTGATCGTCGGCGAGGTGCCGGGCGGCACCTTCTGCTCGATGCTGACGGTGGAGGTCGAAGACGCGGAATACGAAAACAACCGCCAGAGCCGCGGCATCTTCCCGATGTTCAAGACGGCGGAAACCACGCACGACCTGGCCGATGCCATCCTCGAGCATCTCGTTCCGGGCGAGGCCGACGTTTTCAAAGGCCCCATCTTCCGGGACTACCTGGTGCCCGAAAACACCAACACCGCGGTGGTGGCCGAGCAGGAGGCCGAAGCCCCGGAGCCCGGGGCGGAGGAGGAGCCTTCCAAGATGCGGTTGTGGACGCTTAACAACGGCAAGACCGTCGAAGCCGAATACATCACCAAGATCGGCAACGATGTCGTGCTGCGTTCGGCCAAGGGCAAGCAGGTCAAGGTGCCCGTGGCGGAGGTTTCGGCCGAAGACATCGACTATATCCAGATCTCGAATCCGCCGAAGTTCTCGGTCGATTTCCTTCGCTCGAGCAAGCAGGTGTTCATCGAAACCACGCCCTACCTCAACGAAACCCCGCCGCGCGTCCTCGAATGGACCTTCGGGGCCAAGCTGAAGCAGGAAAACTCCATGGCCTACGACCACGAGCTGAAGGTGGAATACTATGCGTTCGGCCAGCAGTATCTCGACGCCGACAAATACAAGCTGCTCGACCACCAGGTTGCGCACTTCACCCCGACGGCCGAGAACAAGCGCGCCTTCCGGATGGAAGGGAAGCGGGCCGTCCAGCTGATGGACTACGACCTGATGGACCACCGCCGCGGCATGCGCGTGGCCGAAAGCCTGGTGCTGGTCACCGACGTCCGCGGCGAAATCGTCGCCTACAATTCGACGGCGAACTGGCTGTACGACAACCTCGAAACCCTGCAGGAGCGACAAGTAGGCCAGTTCCTCGACAAGAGCTGCGAGCGGGTCTACCCCACCGGTCCCAAACCCACGAGATATTAAGGAAACATCGTGATCAAAGCTCAATTTTCGCTTAGTGGCGACATTAGGCATTCCAAGACCCTCGGCGCCTTCGATGCCAGAAAGCCCGAGGTTTATGTGGAGGAAATCTCGGGCACCTCGTTCATTGCATCGGCTCCGGGATTGGAGCCGGGGGCCTATTTGGTGGAGATCGATCTCGTCGAGGCGGTGCTCGACGGGGTGGGGCAGCGCGTGATGGACATCCAGTGCGGCAACGCCGTCTTGGCCCAGGATCTGGATTTGGTGGTGGCGGCCGGCGGTTTCAAGCAGCCCTACCGCGTTTCCGGAACCGTGGAGCACCTCGGCGATGCCCAGCGCGGGCCGCTCGCCGTCCAGTTCGAAGGCCGGGTGCAGGAGGCCAAGTTCAATGCCATCACGGTGAAGGATGAGGCCGGCGACGTGGTGGCGCATGTGCTCGCCAGGGATCTTGCCGATGCGGTCGATCCGGATGCGCGCATCGTCCCGCACGTGGATGAACCGCCGGTTTACAACGATCCCTCCCACCCCTTGGAAAAACGGGTGGACGACCTGATCCGCCGCATGTCGCCCAAGGAAAAGATCGACCAGCTGGTCAATGCCGCCGGCCAGATCGAGCGGCTGGACGTGCCGGGCTACGACTATTGGAACGAATGCCTCCATGGCGTGGCCCGCAACGGCTATGCGACCGTCTTCCCGCAGGCCACCGGCATGGCCGCCATCTGGGATGCGCCGATGATGCGCCGCATTGCCGATGCCATCTCCACCGAGGCGCGCGCCAAGTTCAACGCGCTCGGAAAGGTGCCGGTCTACCACCGCAACCAGGGGCTGACCATGTGGTCGCCCACCCTCAATCTCTTTCGCGACCCGCGCTGGGGGCGCGGCCAGGAAAGCTATGGCGAAGACCCGTTCCTGACCGCCCGCCTCGGCGTGGAATTCATCCGGGGCCTGCAGGGCGACGACGGAACCTATCTGAAAGTGGCCGCGTGCGCGAAGCACTATGCCGCCCACAGCGGCCCCGAACCGGGACGGCGCTCCTTCGATGTTTCGCCAACCGCGCGCGACCTCTACGAAACCTATCTGCCCCAGTTCGAGGCGGCCGTGCGCGAGGGCGGTGTGGAAGCCGTGATGGGCGCCTACAACAGCCTCTACGACGAACCCTGCAACACCAGCCATTTCCTGCTGACCGAGCTGCTGCGCGGGCAGTGGGGGTTCGACGGGCATGTCGTGGCCGACTGCGGCGCGATCCGCAGCGTCTATGCCCACCATCGCCATGTGGGAACGGCGGAGGAGGCCGTTGCCCTCGCCGTCAAGGCCGGGTGCGATCTCGATTGCGGCGTCACCTTCGGCAGCCTACTCACCGCCCGCAAGGAAGGGCTCGTTTCGGACGAAGAGATCGACCGCGCACTGCACCGCCTGCTGCGTACCCGCTTCCGTTTGGGCATGTTCGATCCACCGGCGATGAACCCCTGGTCGAAGATTACGCTGGAACAAAACGACTCGCCGGAGCACCAGGCGCTTGCGCTTGAGGCAACGCGGAAATCGCTGGTGCTGCTGAAAAACGACGGCATCCTGCCGCTCGGAAAATCCGCGCTGAAAAAGGTGGCGGTCATCGGAGCGAACGCCGATTCGGTTCCGGCGCTGCTGGGCAACTACCACGGCGATCCCTCCGCCCCCGTCACCTTTTTGGATGGGGTTCGCGCCGCCCTCGGAGACGCGGTCGAAATCATCTACGACGTGGGCTGTCCGCTGGCTTTGCCGAAGGATGATCCCGAAATCGATCCCTCCTGGTTCGCGGACGCGCTCCGGCTGGCCGCCGCATCCGATGTGGTGCTCTATTTCGGCGGCATCAGCGGCGAGCTCGAAGGCGAGGAGATGCCGGTTAACATGGAGGGCTTCAACGGCGGCGACCGCACCTTCATCGAATTGCCGCCGGTGCAGACCGCGTTGCTCAAGAAGCTCCACGCCACCGGAACGCCGGTGGTTTTCATCAACAGCAGCGGCGGGGCCGTGGCCTTTCCGTGGGAGGCCGAAAACCTGCCGGCGATCCTGCAGGCGTGGTATCCCGGCCAGGCGGGCGGCACCGCGGTGGCCGATGTGCTGTTCGGCGCCTGCAACCCTTCCGGCAAGCTTCCGCTCACCTTCTACCGCTCGACCAAAGACCTACCGCACTACTACGACTACGGCATGGCCAACCGCACCTACCGGTTCTTTGAAGGGGAGCCGCTCTATGCATTTGGCCACGGCCTGGGCTACACCCGATTTGAATATGGAGCATTAACCGCGTCCGAAGACGCGGGCATCTTCCGCGTCTCCTTCGAGCTAGCCAATGCCGGGGCGGTCGATGGGGAAGAGGTTGTGCAGCTCTATGTCCGGCATCTCGCCTCTTCCGTCTCGCAGCCGATCCACAGCCTCGCGGCGTTCCAGCGGTTGGCCGTTGGCGGCGGGGAGCGCGCGATGGTGGAGTTGGAGTTTCCGGTCGATGCATTGCGCCATTGGGATGGCGAGGGTGGGGGATATGTGGTTGAACCGGGCGGGTTCGAAGTCCGGGTTGGCGCCTCTTCCGCAGATATCCGGCAGACGCTCGAACTCCAGGTTCAAGGGCGCGGCGAATTTTAAAAACAAGAAGACACGCAGGCCTCCGTTCCCGGTGGCTGGGTGTTGAAGAGAGGATAGGAACGATATGAGTAATTTCGACTACATTGTAATTGGCGTTTATCTGGTGTTCATGCTTTCGCTGGGGCCGATCTATAAGAGCTTCAGCAAAACGGCATCGGACTTCTTTCGCGGCGGCGGCGGCATGCTCTGGTGGGTGGTCGGCAGCTCTGCCTTCATGAACTCGTTCTCCGCGTGGTCGTTCACCGGCGGTGCGGCGAAAGCCTATGAAACCGGCACCTTCCTGCTGATCCTGTTTAGTTGCAACACGGTGGCCACGCTGGTCTGCCTGGCGTTCACGGCGCACCGTTTCCGCCAGTTGCGCGTCATCACGGCGGTGGAGGCCATCCGCGACCGGTTCGGCAATTCCAGCGAGCAAATCTTCAACTGGCTGCCGCTCATTTTCAACATCCTGTTTGGCGGCATCATGCTCTATACGATCTCCGTCTTCATGTCGGGCGTGTTCGGGGCGAAGATGTATCAGATCATTCTGATCCTTGGCGCGGTGATGATCGCCATGACGCTGCTCGGCGGTTCCTGGGCGGCGACCGCGGGCGACTTCGTCCAAATGCTGGTGGTACTGACGATCACGGTCATCATGGCGGTGCTGGCGCTGAACCACGAAGCCATCGGCGGCATTGGCGGCTTGATCGCCAACGTGCCGAAGGGCCATTTTGAATGGACGGAGTTCGAGCGGCCCAGCATTACGTGGATCTACGCCATCACGCTGGTGGTGAACCAGATCGTTTTCGCCAACAGCATGCAAAGCGGCGGCGCACGCTATCTGTTCGTGAAAGACGGCGGCGAAGCGCGCAAGTCCGCCTGGGTTTCCGTGGTTGGATTTATCCTCCTGCCCATCATCTGGCTTATTCCCGCCTTCGCCTCCTCGGTGATCTTCCCGGATCTGGCCTCCATGTTCCCCAATCTCAACAATCCAAACGAGGCCGCCTACGTGGCGATCGCGAAGGAGTTGCTGCCTACGGGATTGCTGGGGCTCTTGGTCTGCGGCATCTTCGCCGCCAGCCTCACGTCGATGAACAGTCTGCTGAACGTCTTTTCAGCTGGTTTCGTGCGGAATTTCTGGATCCGCGTGGTCGATAAAAACGCGAGCGAGGGACGCCAGATCCTGGTGGGCCGGATCTTTATTTTTATTTACGGTTTGATTTGGATGGGCATCGCGATGGTGCTTTCCCAGAATGACAAGATCAAACTGTTCGAGCTGATTCTCATCGCCTCGGCATCCATCGGCCTGCCGGCGGCGCTGCCCATGCTCTACGGCATGTTCGTGAAAAAGGTGCCCGCGTGGGCCGGTTGGAGCACGATGGTGTTCGGTTTCATTGTTTCACTCGCCATCTACCTTGGGTTCAAGTACTGGGGCTGGTCGGACGCGTTGCGCTATGGTTGGGATGCGTCCGCTCCGCTCAGCGATATTGAGTTCGGCGACCTCAAGCTAGGACTGACCACCGGCACGATCTTCCTGGCTTGCACGATCTGGTTTTTCTTTACGGGTATCTTCCATAAATATTCCAGCCCGGAATACCGCGAGCAGGTGGATAAGTTCTTTGAGGTGATGAACACACCCATCGACCGCTCCACCGAACACGAGCCGGACTATGAAAGCGACAGCCGCCAGTACGCCGTTCTTGCCAACCTATGTCTGGCCTACGGCGGCATGGTGCTGCTGTTGCTGCTGGTGCCGAACGACCTGAAGGCGCGCATGCTGATCTTGATCTGTGGCGGCGCGGTGGTGGTAGTCGGCGTCGTCCTCCGTCTAATCGGTATAAAGCGCGCCCGCAACAAAGCCTAACCAAGGAGGCCCTTCATGAAACCAATCTTCATTGCCGCCGGCCTCTTGGCGGGAGCGTTGTGCTGTTGCGCACACGATGCAAAAGACCTGTTTGCCAACCAGCTCGGCTGGGAAAAGGACGCGGCGGAACAACTGTCGAACCTGCGAGCCTGGGACGGTCTTTCGAAAGGGGGAAAGCTGGAGTTGCCGGGCGAGGCTTCCTTCACCTATCCCGATGGGGAAAAGGGCTGGTTCCGGGTGGGCCTCGCACTTCGGCACGACGGATCCGGCTACTGGAAAAACTTTTACGGCGTCCGCTTCGAGGTCTATCTGCCGGGCGATGCCCCGCTGAAGGGCGAGGCCATGGTCCACACCGCCGCGCGCAAGGTTTATGGCGGAAGCGAGGACGTGGTGGATACCTATTCCGCCGCCTTCGGCCTGGTGGGCAAGGGCTGGCACACGGTGACCGTTCCGCTCAAATCGTTCAATCTGGAACAGTCGATGCCCGTCATGCTCGAAACCATCAAAACCTTCGCGGTCAAGGCCGAGTTTTCCGATGGATCAAAGGGGACGATCAAGCTGCGCCATCCGCGGCTGATCAAGGGCGACCTCCTGGCGTTGGAAAGCGAAGTCCGTTCCGCATCGGCCCAGGGCGGGAAGGATGCGGTTTATGCGCTGAAGGTTTCCAACTGCACCGATAAACCGCAGGTCGTCAATCTGGCCCGCCGCGTTCAGGGCCGGGAAGTGATGGATACCCGAATCACGCCGACCGAGCTCACGCTGGAACCCGGCGAAAGCAGGAGCGTCGAAGTCCGTGTGACGGTCTCCGAGCGCGTCGCCCCGGGCGGGCGCGAAGTGCAGACCATCCAGGCCATGGCCAATGGCCGGGATGCCGGAACGATCGAATACATCACGTTGGCCTACCTCGAACATCCCTACCTGCTGCACACCAAAGAGCGATGGGACGACATCCGTAAAAAAGCGGAAACCGTCGAGTGGGCCAAAAAAGCCGCCGCGAAATATGTATCGGATGCCGACCAGTGGAATGTACCGGAAGTCAACTTCGGGAAACTTTCACGGCATACCAACTGTGAATATGTCTACGAGCTCAAGGAGCATGAAAAGATGTTCGGTTGCGCGGTGGCGTATCAGCTGACCGGCGAGATGAAGTATGCCGAGAAGGCCGCGCTCTATCTCCGCCAGTTGAGCGACCCGGTCGACGGCTATGCGCGCACCCAGGCGGGCGCGGCCGGCAACCTGGTCAAGGAAGGCGGCTTCATGCAGCATGTCGCCTGGGGCTATGACCTGATTCATGATTCGGGCGCGCTGTCGGATGAGGATCATAAGAACATGGCGGCCATGATCCGCCTCTATTCGAAGATTATCGACCAGCACATCAGCCAGGCCGTTTCCGGCAACTGGCAGGTGGCCGAGGCCTTCGGCGCAATCTACGGGGCGTTGGCCATTCAGGATATGGCATTGGCCAACCGCTTCATCGAAGGGCCGGGCGGATTCCACGAGCAGGCCACCCATGGCGTGATGGCCGATGGTTGGTGGTACGAGTGCTCGATCGGCTACAATGCGTGGGTCTCGAGCGAGTTCACGCAGCTGGCCCTCGCACTGCAACCGTGGGGTATCGACTATGTCGATGCCGCGATCCCCGCTTCCTATTCCGTGGAATACAATATTTTTTCCCAGGATGTGGAAGAGCGCAAAAAGAAGATCTACGGCAAACCCTTCCAGAAGTGGGGGCCGGTCTATAAACCCTACATCAAAATCAAGGACATGTGGGATGCCCTGCCGAAATTCATCGACTACCAGGGCATGATGTTTGCGAACAACGATTCGACCGAGAACAAGTTCACGAGCGATGCCTACGAGATTGCCTACTTCGTTTACCGCGATCCGATCTATGCCTCGATCATCAAGCACATCGGCAAGCGCGATCTGCTCTACGGGGTGGCCGAGCTGCCGGACGATACGCCCGAGCTGGGCGAGGGATCAGCCTATGCCGATAACGCCGGGCAGGTGATGCTGCGCTCGAAGCAGGAAGAACCGCGCGAACGGATCCAGGGCGTTCTGAAATATGGAACGCACGGCGGCTACCACGGCCACTTCGACCGCGCCGGCCTGAACTCGCTGATGCGCTACGGCCGCAGCTTCTACAATCCGGAGCACATCTGGTACAGCTATCCGAATTTCATGTATGCCTTCTTCGTGCAGACCTCGCTGCCGCACAACATGGTGGTGGTCGACATGAAACAGCAGGAAGCGGTCGAAAGCCGCCGGCTGCTCTTCAGCGAAGGCGAGCTGCTGCAGGCCACGGCCGTTGAAACCAAGGCCCGCTGGTCGAATCCCCCGTATGGCGGGCTTAAATATCCGGCGCTGGCGCCTACACTGCAGGAAAAGTGCTGGGATGAAGGGCGCTACCTGCCGCAACCGGAAAACGAGCCGGTCTACGGTTCCATCGGCGAGTGGTCGGATCGCGTCACGCAGCGACGCCTGCTGGCGGTTGCGGACGACTACATTGTGCTGGCCGACTATCTCGATGCACCGGAGGAGCACACCTTCGACTGCCTGTTCAACATCAAGGGCCTGCTCGGGATCGATGCCGACCAGGTTTCCGAACCGCGCCACACGGAAAGCATGAACCCAGACCCGATTCTGGCCGCGCAGTTGATCACCGATTGCAATTGGTACGACACCGAAGGCACCACCAAGGTCAGCTTCGAAACCAAGTTCGGCCCGGACGCCGACAACGCCGGAACCCGCATTACCGGGCTTGACGGCGTGCTGAAAATGGATGTCTACAATACGTGGCCGAAACAGCGCGAGGTGATGCTGGGCACACTGCCCGAGGCCCATGGCGTGAACCGCAAATTCTGGTACACCGTCCAGGGCGATGGCCAGGTGCTCGCCGAAGGAAAATTCGGGGCATGGATTCTCGGGCGCGATGCGATCGACGTTTCGCTTGAAGGGTTGAAGACGCTGAAGCTGGTCACCAAAACGGATGCGTCTGCGAAAAAGAAAACCCTCTTCTGGGGCAATCCGGTGATCGTGACGCAGGACGGAAAAGAAATACCTCTCAGTGGAGTTGAGTTGGTGACGGATCAGATCGCCGCAGTTCCAGAGGTTGGAAAAGATTATTATGGCGGTCCGGTGAAACTGTCCGGACTTCCAATGGTTGGAACGGTTCCGGCCAACCCAGTGAAGGAAAATGTCGACGGCACCATCACGGTTGATCTGACGAATCTCAACGCCGCGCGTTTCAAGGCCTATGTCGGCGGGGACTATCCGCTGGGCAACGAAGCCGAGCGCCGCAAATCGCTCAGCTTCCGCACCACCGGAAAAAAGGCGCGCTTCCTGACGGTTGTCGAACCGTTCGAAGCCGCCAGCAAAATCAAAAGCGTGATCGCCGCTTCGGCGAACGAGGTGACCATTGAACTCAAGGATGGCCGCACGCATGTTGTGCGCGTTCAGGGGATGGAGCAAGGCGAAGACCTCAACGTGTCCATCCAGGAATTCAACAATGGAAAATGGGTTCGCGAGGAGCAGCACAATAATTAAGGGCATCGTTATGAATCGTAGTGTAATCGCATCGGGAATTTTGATGTTGGCCTTGGCGGCGGGCGCTGGGCATCCACAACTGTTGACCACGGCGGAGCAGCACGAGGCCATCCGCCGGAAAGTGGCGACGGTTGATTGGGCGAAGTCGGCGTTTGCCAAGTTGCAGGAGCGCATTGACGGCTATGTGGCCCAAACGGCCGCCGATCCGCAGTGGGCGGTTTCGCGTTTGGCGATGAACTGGGATACGCACTATGTTACGCCGATTACGGAAGGTTCGCGCACCATCAAAGGCGAAGGCCGTGCCGAAGTGCCGACGCCACGCTTTGCCGGCGCGCGCGATTGGAAGACCGACTATGTCCGCCAGACGCCGATTGAAAACCTCAAGCCGTTCAACGACAAGGATGGCAAGATTTGCCTGGTCAACGAAACGACCGGCCAGGAGGAGTGGGTAGACCCCTCCATCACCGGCCACGCCATTGAGCGGATCAACAACGAGATCATGGCGCTGGCCGCCGACGCCGCGTTCCTCTATTGGGTGACGGGCAACAAGGCGTATGCCGACTTTGCCGCGCCGATTCTATGGACCTACATGAACGGTTTGGCGCACACGAAGAAGCCGGTCATCCTGGATGAAAATGGCGGGCCCCACAGGATCATAGGAACCGCTTCCTATGAGGTGATCCACGACGGGATCCTGCACAGCATCGCCGTGGCCTACGATTATCTGTACGACTACATCCGGTCTGATGATTCCATGGATGGAACCGTGGTCGAGATGGGCATCAAGCGTTTTGTGGATCGCATCATCGAGGGGGGCGGGCGCACGGGCAACTGGAACCTGCACCAGGCCAAGAAGATTGCCTACGGCGGAATGGTGCTGGGCTCGAATGAAGCCTATGCCGATCTGAAAGGGCGGCAATACTACATCGATATTGCACTGAACGCCGACCTGCCGAACCAATGGGGCGTTACCCATGTGATTCGCGAGGGCTACGACCAGGAAACGGCTATTTGGCCGGAGGCCCCGGGCTATGCGTTCGACACCACCGCCAACATCATCGAGATTGTTTCGTTGCTGTCGACCGATCCCGACGGGCGCAAGGCGCTCGAAAATCCGTTGCTCAAGAAGGCGGTGCTCGATCAGCGCAAGCAGACCTATCCGCCGGGCTATTCCCATGCGATGGGCGACACCAGCTATGCGCGCGTCGATGCCCGTGCCGGCGAGCTGATGCTGAGCTGGGCGTTGAGCCAGGGAGACCAGGAAGCGATCGAGGCGTTTTCCGCCTTGCTGCAGGGCGAGGTGGCGTCCGGGAAGTATGATCGCAATTCCCAGGAGAGCCTGCTGGCCTTGACCCGTTATGCGGCCGAGCTGCCGAAGGCCCATCCCGAGGTGCTGAAAAAGACGCCGACCTATTTTGCCGAGCCGGTCAACCTGGTGATGCTGGAAAACCGTTCAGGAAACGGCGATGCCCGCTATGCGCTGGGGGCCGCCATGTTTGGCACCAAGGGCGGCCACATGCACGCCAACGGGCTTGCGGTCGAGCTTTATGGCGCGGGCTATGTGCTGGGCTTCGACTCCGGGCGCGGTAGCAGCTATTGGCAACCCGACCATGGCGACTATTATTCAAAGGCGCCGGCGCATAACACGGTGATCGTTAACGGGACGTCGAGTTACGCGCGCCATGGAAGGGATACGATCGCGATGCAGGTCGAGGCGGTCGAACCGGCCTTTGACCAGCCCGCGGAAAACGAGCACCTGACCTATCTCACCGCGAGTTTCAGGCACACGAAGCCCGCTGCCAGCCAGCAGCGCACACTGGCTCTCGTTCGGATCGACGACACCACCGCATTCTATTTTGATGTCTTCCGTTCAAAAACGGATAAAGCGGATCCCGACCAGTACCACGACTGGTTCTACCACGGCATGGCCGACGCGATGGACGTGAAGGCGTTGTCGCTGAAGCCGAGCAAGCAGCTCACTTCCAAGCGCGGGAATATGAAGGGCTACGATTATTTCACGGAAGAGAAATCGACCGAAACCGATTCACCGGTCAAGGCGACGTTCCCGCTGCATATCGAGGGGAACGAGGTTGCGATGGATGTCTGGATGCTCGCGGAGGAGGGCCGCCGTGTTTATTCGGTGATGGCTCCGGCCAACCGCGGCGCCCGCCACTACGTTGACGAACAATATTGGGATCGACTTCAGCCGACCCTGGTGGTGCGCCAGATGGGCGAAGCGTGGGAGCGTCCGTTCGTCGCGGTTTATGAACCCTCATTGCAGGCGGATGGCACGAAGATCCGTTCGGTGAAGCAGGTCGGTGCGGACCGCTGGCGGGTGGGCGGCGAGGGGTGGTCGGCCGTGCTGTCGCTCGATGGAGCCAAGCTGGGGCTGGAGGTTGAACATGGGAAATAGGAAACCGGTTCGGAGCGGCGGGGTCACTGGCTTTAGCATGTTTTGCATTGCGTGGAGCAGGCGTTTCGCCTGCCTCGCCGGGGGGCTCGTCGCCATGGGTGTTTGCGAAGCATCGGAACCCTTGGTGCTGGGCTATGGTAAAGAGGCGTTCACGGTCGGGAATGAATTGTATGCGACGGAGTTTGCCGACCCGGAAAACTGGGTGGTCCAGGTTGCGGACGTGGATTCCCCGACGAAGGAGCGCGTAACGTTCGAAGCAGGCATGTTGGATTTGTACATGCCGGACCGGGGTTGCACGGCGTGGTTGAACAAACCGTTCAAGGGGCCGATCACGATCGTCTACAACGTGCGCTGTCCTCTGGAGACGGAGAAGGATGACGGAATCCTTGCAACGGACATCAATAATTTCTGGCACTGCTCCGATCCCCGGAACTTCGATGCCGTTCTCACTACCACCCAAACGCACTACCACGGTGGTTTCCTGGGCTATCACGAGATGCGCGGCTACTATGCCTGCACCGGCGGTGGCCGCAACCGGACCACGCGCTTCCGGCGCTATCCGCGCTGGAAGGACGGCAAGGACATCCCGCACATCGCGGTGAACGCGAACGACGGAAAGAAGGAGTTCCTGATCGAACCCGGCACGTGGCACACGATCCAGTTGGTCTATTGCGATGGGTTGCTTCAGTACATCAAGGATGGTCTTGTGGTGTATGAATTCAAGGAAGGCGATGCCATTACCGTTGAAACGCGCGACAAGGATAACCGGCGGCAGAAGCACGAGGAAACCTACACGCTGGATAAATTTCCGGCCTACGACGAGGGTTATTTCGGCTTCCGGATGGTGGGTTCGCACCATCAATATAAGAATTTGAAGATTTACGAGCTGGTACCTGAATAAGAAATCTGGGCAGGCGAGTTTTTGACGGGATAACAGGATGAACAGGATTCTATTTAAACAGATCCTGAAAATCCTGTTATCCTGTCTGAATTACATCGGAGAAGGGAGTACGGGATGAAGTTGGTTAAGTTCATGTTGCTGGGGATTCTGGCGGGGGCGTTGGCCGGGTGCCGAAGCACGAAGGTGGAGGAGGCTCCCGCAGTGGTTGTGGCGGGCCATGGCAAGGCGGCCTTCACGGTTGGGGAAAAGCTCTACGAGACGGATTTCAGTTCTTCGGAAGGCTGGGTGGTGCAGGTTGAGCAGAAGGGCGAGCCTGGCAAGGAGTGGATCCGGTTCGGCGACCATATGCTGGACCTGTGCATGCCGGCGCGCGGTTGCACCGCGTGGCTGACGAAAAAGTTCCAAGGGCCGATTGCGATCGTGTACCAGGTGAAGTGTCCGTTGGAGTGGATCGATGGCGACGCCATCCAGGCGCGCGATATCAACAATTTCTGGCACTGCTCGCACCCCGGCGACGCCGAAAAAATCTTCGATGCCGAGCTCTACCACGGCGGGTTCGGCAGCTATTCCAAGATGCAGGGCTACTATGCCAGCACCGGGGGCGGGGCACACGAGGGGAATCATACCACGCGCTTCCGCCGCTATCCGCGCGAAGTGGACGGCAAGCCCTATCCGCACATTGCGCTCAATGATCGCGACGATCAGGAAGGCTATCTGATTACGCCCGGCGCATGGCACACCGTTCAGCTGGTTGCCTGCAACGGGCTGGTGCAGTACATCGTGGACGGCAAGGTGGTTTACGAGATCAAGGAGGGCGACTCCATCGATATTGAAACCCCCGACAAGGGCAAGGTGACCAAGCCGTATTCGCTGAAGGAATTCCCGGCCTATGTGGAAGGCTATTTCGGCTTCCGCCTGGTGCGGACGCATCACCAGTACAGGAACCTGAAAATCTACCGGTTGGATCCGAAATAATGTTTGGAAATGGCGCATGAACAAAGGAAGCACGATGAACGTATTAAAAGTCATGTTGATGGGTGTCGCGATTACTGCTTGCTCCGTATCTGCGGGTGCCAGCGATTGGAACATGGACCTGAGCGACCGCCTGGGTGTGGTGCCGGTGGACGGCGGATTTAAGCAGGAGGGCTACTGGGTCTGGGGCAGCTCCATCGTTAAGGGCGATGACGGGAAATACCACATGTATGTTTCGCGCTGGCCGAAGTCGCTCAAGTTTCATCCGGGTTGGATGGTGGCCTCGGAGATTGTCCATGCGGTCTCGGACACCGCGGTCGGGCCGTATGCGTTCAGCGACGTTGCCCTGGGCAAGCGGCATCCGCAGTATTGGGACGGATGCACACAGCACAACCCGAAGGTGTTCCGTCATGGGGATACCTATATCCTGTTTTACACGGGTTCAACCCATCCGTTCGATGATGCCGTGAACCATCCGGATGAAGTTGTTTTGAATTCAAAATATTCCATTGTCGGCCGCTCCAATAAACGCATCGGCGTTGCAACGGCAAAAAGCCCGTACGGCCCGTGGACGCGGATGGATGCGCCGGTGCTGGATACGAAGCCGGGCACCTTTTACAGCTTCCTGACCTCCAACCCAACCCCCATCATTAACAACGACGGCAGCGTGCTGCTGATCTTCAAGTCGCGAAAGCACAACGACCAGTTTCCGTATCACAGCGACATGATGCTGGGCGTGGCCAAGGCACCGCATTTCACCGGCCCCTATACCGTCGCGATGGATGAGCCGATCTTCAGCGAAACGCGGTTTGGCGTGGTGGAAGATCCCTACCTCTGGAAAGACGAAAGCGGCTATCACATGCTGGCCAAGGATATGAAGGGGAAGATTGCCGGAAAACATCATGCCGGTATCGTGGCCCACTCCAAGGATGGATTGAACTGGGAGATCGGCGAACATCCGCTGGCCTACACGAAACACATCAAATGGGATGACGGCACCGAAGGCGAAATGGGGCAACTCGAACGCGTGCAGGGCTTGATTGAAGACGGTGTGCTGACCCACCTGAGTTTTGCCGTGATGGACGGCCCGGGCGGTTTCGGGAATGGTAAAAACACCTGGAACATTGTGGTGCCGATCAAGCCGGAATAATTGAAATACAACGCTTGGAGTTTTTGGTGCCTTAAGCGAAGCGGGGGTTAAAACCTGCTTTAAAAAAAATAGGAGTTGTTCTCATGAAATTTTTATCTGTTTTTCTAGCGATGGTTTTCCCATTGATGACGATGGCGGATTTGCGAATGGATGTTGGGCGTTCCGATTTGTCGGATTGGACGGGTGTTTCCACTGTCGGAAAAAATGAAGCGGGAGTGGAGAGCGGTAAGCCGGTTTCCTATACCTACCAAAACCAGAACCGGGTCTATCCGGGACTGATGCGCGATTTCTACGGCGATGCCGCGGACTGGTACGGCTATGCCGGACTCTCCTTCGAGCTATTTCTCGATAAGCCTTCCACCGCCGAGGTGACCGCAACGTTCAAGGCCGATCCGGTGGATCACATGGAGCTGAACCCGGCCTCGACCGCCACGGTGTTGGTTACGGGGCAGGGGTGGAAAACCGTTTATCTTCCGTGGGATTTGTTCGACGTCAACGCGGCCCAGCTCGGCAACGCGCTACAGGCCGTGAAGGAGCTGGAGCTCACCGCAACGTCGGCGGAAAACAGCGAGCTGAAAATCCGCAATGTGCGGGTGGTCAAAGGCGAGCTGGTTTCCGTTCAATCCCCGGTTCAGGGACGCGCAACGGAGGCGGGCGGTTCGGTGCACTATGAACTGCGCGTCGGGAACACTTCGGACAGCAAGCTGGGTGTCCGGCTGCATGTTGAAAAAACAGGCTGGGAGTCGATGGTCGTTTCGCTCGAAACCTCCACGCTGGAGTTGGAGCCGGGCGAAGAGAAAACGGTTGCGGTCGAGGTGGCCATTCCCGCATCGCTTCCGGCTGGGGCCCGCGAGAAACAGATCATCAAGGCCATCCCGAATGGCCTGGGCGCCGCGTCGGGAACCATCGCGTTTTTCACTGCGGTTCGCGTTCCAACCCCCAACATCGTCTTCACCGCCGACCAATGGCAGGCAGTGAAGGACAAGGTGGCCAACCATGACTGGGCCAAGAAGGAATTGACGGAATGCGAGAAGGCGGCTTCCGGATGGAAGGTTCCGGAGGCTAAGTTTGATCCGGCCGATCCGCAGCAGCCGCTGTTCCATAAAACCCACGCTGATCCGCTCAAGACGTGCGGCATCGCCTATCAATTGACCGGCAAGCAGGAGTATGCGGAAAAGGTGGCCAACCTGCTGCGTCGCCTCGTCCGTGAGGAAGACGGCTATCCGGTAACGCTCCGTGGCGGCAATATGTCGTTTGTGGGCGAGGGGGTCTTTTTCCAGGGCGTGGCGCGCGCCTACGACATGGTGCGCGATTCCGGCCTGTTGACGGATGAAGACCACCGGCTGGTCGAGCAAACCTTTCGGCTTTTTATCCACCGCACCATCAAGGGCAACACGCGCGGCGCCATCAGCAATTGGAACGTGGCCGAGTTGACGGCGGCATGCTACTGCGCCCTGGCGTTGCAGGACTGGCACTTGGTCGAGCAGCTGCTGGAATCCCCGTCGGGGATCTATGCGCAGATCTATCACGGCATCATGGGCGATGGCTGGTGGTATGAGTGCGCGGTGGGCTACAACACCTGGGTGGCCAGCGAATTTTCCGAAATCGCGATTGCGCTGGAGCCGTGGGGCATCAACCTGAAGGATCGCAAGTTCCCGATCGGCACAACGCCGTATTTCTCGCTGCAGGCGAGCCGCCGCGTGGCCGGGCTGCACGGCATGGCGTTCGAGAAGTGGGGCTCGATCAATCAAAACCATATCGGCATCAAGGATATGTGGGATGCCGTAATTCCTTTCCTCGATTACCGCGGGGTGATCTTTGCCGTGAACGATGCCAAGGAAGACAAAGTGACCGGAAAACCGTATGAGCTGGCCTACTACCTCTATGGCGACCCGGAATATGCGGCGGTGATCAAGCGCGGTGACTCGCGCGACCTGCTCTACGGGGTGCCCGAGCTGCCGGATGTGACGTCGGAAAAAATGACGCAGTCGGCCTATGCCGACAACATTGGCGCCGTGATGCTGCGTTCGCAGACCCCGGGCCGCGAACAGCGCGAGCAGATCCAGGCCGTGCTGCACTATGGCTCGCATGGCGGGCACCATGGCCACTTCGACCGGCTCAACCTCATCAGCATGATGCGCTACGGCCGCAGCTTCTATAACCCCGAAATGTTTTGGTACGGGTATCAATCCTACCTCTACAAATTCCTCGTCCAGACCTCCATGACCAAAAACATGGTGGTGGTCGACCAGAAGCAGCAGGAGCCGAAGGAGAGTTTCCGCACGTTCTATTACGAAGGCGACATGATGCAGGCCTCCGCCGTCGAAAGCATCTCGCGCTGGAGCCATCCGCCCTACGGGGGCATGACCTACTCCGGCAAGGAAGGCATGACCTTCAAGGAAAAGTCGGAGGAGGAAAACCGCTCCCTGTTCGTGCCGGCGGACGCGCCGGAATACGGCCGTTGCACCGGCTTCACCGAAGACATCACCCAGCGCCGCCTGATGGTCATGATGGACGACTATGTGGTGCTGGCCGACTATCTGAAAGGCGACGAAGAACACACCTTCGACTGGCTGATGCAGATCAAGGGGTTCCAAGGTTTGAAGGGCGACACGGTTGAAAAGGTGCGCCACACCGGCCAGATGAACAAGGACCCGCTGGGGGCGGCGCAATTCATTACCGATTGCGACTGGTACAAGACCGAGGGCACTTCGCGCGCAACCTTCAAGACGCTGTGGGGCGAAGGGGCCGACAACGAAGGCGCCCGCATGCCGAACAGCGAGGACGGCGTACTCATGATCGACGTGTTCAATGCCTGGCCGCAGAGCAACGAAATCATGGTTGCGACGGCCTCCGAAAGCTTCGGCGTGAATAAGCGCGTTTGGTATAAGGTGAAGGCCGATGGCGAAACGTTGGATGACGGGAGTACGGGAGCCTGGGTGCTGGGGGCCAAACCCATTGAGGTCAACATTTCCGGCAAGAACGAGCTGGTGCTGACCACCCGGACCGAAAAGCCGCGCAACAACACCATCTTCTGGGGCGATGCCAAGCTGATCCTGAACGATGGTTCCGAAGTGTTGCTCGCCTCCCTGCCGGTGAAGTACGACAACATCCTGATGCCGCCGGCCAAGGGGCGGGACTACTACAACGGGCCGATCAAGATCGAGGGCGTGCCGATGCAGGATTCCATTCCGGGCATGCCGGAAAACAGCAAGGAGTCCGGCAGCATCACCCTCGACCTTTCCGGCATGGGAGCGGTCGCCTTCAAGGCGACGCTGGGCGGCGATTTCCCGCTGGGCGGCGAAACCCAGCGCCGCAAAACCATGGCGGTTCGAAGCAAAGGAAAAGACGCCCACTTCCTCTCCGTCCTCGAACCCTATGAATCCGAATCGATGATCAAGTCGGTGTCGGCGAAAAGTGCCCATGAGCTGGTCGTTGAACTCACGGACGGCCGTACGCAGGAAATCACGATTTCCGGATTCGATGCGCACCCCCAGGCCGTAAAGGTTTCCGTGCGTGAAAGCTGCAACGGCCAATCCGTCCGAGAAGAGCACACGCATTAGCGCCTTTTGAATTGCTGGGGGGTGTGATTCGGTCAGATTCAAACTGACGTTGGTCAAACAACGGAAAGGAACCACCGATCTCGCGGGCTAACAGGGTAGCCTTTAAAGGCATGGTATACTTGCATCCCTCTGGTAGAACTATTCCTAGGTCGGAAGAGGTTTTCGACCAAGTGAGCGCCCTGCCGAGGGTTAGGCAGGGGAGTCTGAGCGAGAGATGAGAAATAAAAAGGTGGTATCCATGAAAAAGAGACATCTAGTAGTAGTTGGCGCGGTGGCAATGGCATGCGCAACCCAGACGGCAAAGGCGCAGTTTTTCACGAACGACCTGACGGACGCGGCCAGCGTGGCGTTGGACTTCAATGAATATATTTCGTCCTACAGCAATGCGGTTTGGTCCTACACGAACGGCTATATGGTGACGGACAGCGGGACAACCAATACCGTCCTGGAAGGCGGCGCGATCATTGATTGGGTAACCGAGGATACGGATACCGCCCGCAGTTACCTGGGAACGATCCATTCCAACTGGCTGGGGAAATCCTGGACGGCCCATATCGGCATGGAAGCGCCGAATGCCGAAAAGCCCTACTATTTCTTTGGCCTGGGCAACCCGCAGCCTAACGAGGCGGGGAACAGATACCATGAACCGAGGAATGCCGACACGGTATACCTCAAGTTCCAGACCGGCAATAGAAACTCGAAGGTGGGCGTCTTTAATGATAATGGAACCACATTATATGACACGGGGGCCTGGCGCGGCGATCCGGGTTATGACCTCTGGATGACCTACAACCATATCAACAAAACCATCCAGTTCGATCTCGATGACTGGAACGGCGGCCGCTACAGCGATATCGATCTCTCCACGCCGGAGATTTCCATTGATGGCCAGTTTTCGGATACCAACGTGGTGCATATTTTCTTCGGCTCCAACGCCAAGGTGTGCTTCCGCGATTTCGATGTGGTCGAAATCGATGCCGAAACACCTCCGGCGATTCCCCAGAACGTCTATACCGTCATCAGTAATATGGCGGTGGAGGTGAAATGGGAAGCAGCCGGCGGTGCTGATTCATATGACGTGAAGCGCACGACGGACAGTGGATCCAACTATGTGACGCTCGCCACGGGCGTGACCGACCTAAGCTATGTGGATGCGACGGTGGAAACCAACGAACTCTACCACTATGTGGTTTCTGCAACCAACCAGTTCGGGGCCAGCGATCTTTCCGCAGAAGCGACAGGTAAAGGGCTCCCTTATGACATTATCGGCCCACCTTCTTCGTATGGTGAAGGCAGTGCATTGGATATGGATAACCTGTTCGACGGCGACCCCGCTGTCTTTGCAGACACCACGGTGGCCGGCAGCTGGGCCGGCCTGGATCTCGGCTCTGCCCAGCAGGTGGTTCAGATCGACTATGTGTTGAGGAACTGGAACCCCCATGCGGTCAACAACGGTACCAATGGCACGTTCGAGGGATCCAATGATCCGGACTTCCTCACCGGAGTCGAAATCCTGCACACGATACCGACGAACGTTGCAACCTACCCGACGGTCAACTCGATCACCATTACCAACGCGTCGTCCTTCCGGTATGTCCGCGCTAAGGGCCGTACCGCCAATCCCGATGCCAAACCGCTGTATTTCCTGGCTGAAATAGACTTCATTACTTCCGAAAACATCCAGTCCACCACGAACGGCACGCTGTACAGCTGGTTGGATTCGTTCTATGATGTCGACACCCTGTTTGGCGGCGACTACGAGGCCGCCGACCTTTCGGATACGGACCTGGACGGTCACCTGGCCTGGGAGGAACACATTGCCGGAACCATCCCGACCGATTCCAGCTCGGTGCTCAAAGTCACGTCGGTCACTTCCGATGGTGGCGACTATGTCATTACCTGGCAGTCGGTTGCCGGCAAGAGCTACAGCATCAGAACCAACCTCAACCTGGTGGTCGGAACGCCGGGGATTGCGGCCGACGGAATTCTCGGGGCAGCGGGAGAAACCTCGGTGACTTCAAGCATTCCGTCAGCGAGCTCGGTCTTCTACGAAATCATCGTTGAATAGCGCGATAGGGTTCCTATGACCGGAACGGCGGTGGTCTTCGGATTGCCGCCGTTTTTGTTGCGGCGATGGGCGACCCTGTTGTTTTAGCCTTAACTCGGGAATGAACCACGAAATATACGAATCGCAACCTGCGTATTCCAGGAAGCTTGCAACCCGATGAATTCAAAACAACGCAAGTGAATGTTCAGATAGCGAGCTGAGCCCATGTTTTCGTGTGGTTCGCGTATTTCGTGGTGATTCCATTCCCGCATCTATTGCTCCAACGATTAAATATTGTGAATTCTCAGCAGGGAAGGTTTGGCCACGCAATTGAGAAGCAATTGCGCGCATAGAACGGAGAATACCTTGTTATAGGAACTTAGCTTGAATGGTCTCACCACAGAGGACCTAGCGCGGCATAGCCGCAACCAAATTGTTTAGAACCACTGATGAACACCGAAGACACAGATTTTTTTTTACCACAGAGAACTCAGAGACACAGAGCACCCTAATCCTCTGAGCCTCAGTGTCCTCTAGCGCAGCGGGTGGTGAAAACTTGTCAGGAAAACAAGAAATTGACGGATAGTAGTACGGAGGCACAGAGAAATATAGCAATCCCGCTCCTCTGTGCCTCAGTGCCCTCTGTGGTAAAAAAACGAATCAGTTTAATTTGGTATTATCTTTGCGCTCTCTTGTGGCAAATAAATCCCGAAATTTAGCCGCCGCATCTATAGCCCGTCTTTCGCTATTCGACCCTGAAAACGACTAATTTCGGGGGTGCGACCTCCGTTTTGCCCTTTATTTACCGGGGTGCGTGTTCCAAAACGGGCTGTAGTGCAGACCTTGCCCGTTGACGACTTTGTTTTCTATGGAAAAATAAGGGCATGTACTTGAGATGCCACAAGCGGTTGAAGGACGGTAAGGAACATCGCTACTGGAGTGTCGTGGAAAGTGTCCGCACGCGCCGGGGCGTACATCAGCGTCAGTTGCTCTATCTGGGTGAACTCAATGACAGCCAGCAGGCGCAGTGGTGTTCGGCCCTGGATGTGCTGGACGAGTCGCATGACTGCGTCAAGCAGATGAGCCTGTTCCCCGACGACCGGATGCCGCCGCCCGAGGTGTCCAACCCCGTCCAGATCCGGCTCAGCCAGATGACGCTGCGCCATCCCCGCCAGTGGGGCGGCTGCTGGCTGGCCATGGAACTCTGGAACCAGCTGGAACTCGATTCGTTCTGGGGACCGCGCCTGCCGGACAGTCGCAAAGGTACCGGATGGATCAACGTGCTTAAAACCCTTGTCGCCTACCGCCTGCTCGATCCGGGCAGCGAATGGCGGCTGCACCGCGACTGGTTCCGAAACAGCGCCATGGCCGACCTGCTCGGCGAGGACGATTCGGTGGCTGCCAAGGACACGCTCTACCGCTGCCTCGACAAGCTCTGCGAACATAAGGCCGGCCTGTTCTCCTTCCTGAAGCAACGGTGGGCGGATCTCTTCGGCGCCTCGTACGACGTGTTTCTCTACGACCTCACCAGCACCTACTTCGAATGCGACCCGCCGGAGGATGCCGACGGGCTCAAGCGCTTCGGCTACAGCCGCGACAAACGATCTGACTGTGTACAGGTCGTCATCGCGCTGATCGTCACCCCCGAAGGCTTCCCGGTCGCTTACGAAGTCATGCCCGGCAACACGTCCGACAAAACCACGCTGCCGGACTTCCTCCGCAAAATCGAAAAGCAGTACGGCAGGATGAACCGGCTGTGGATCATGGACCGCGGCATCCCCACCGAAGACGCCCTCGAACAGATGCGCGATGAAGGCGCGAGCTACCTCGTCGGCACCCCGCGCGGACGGCTCACCAAACTCGAGGACCAGCTCTTCGCCGAGCCGTGGAAAAAAGTGCAGGAACAAATCGAAGTCAAACTCGCCCGCGACGGCGAAGACCTCTACGTGCTCACCCGCAGCGGCGGACGGCGCGATAAGGAGCAATCCATGCGGCGGCGCAAACTTAAGAAGCTCTGGAAACGGCTGCACCAAATCAGCGGCATGAAGAACCTCAAGCGCGACGCGCTGCTGCTCAAGCTCGGCGCCGCCAGGCAGGACGCCGGAAAAGCATGGGGACTAATCGATATCCAGCTCCCCGAACCCCGACAACCCGTCACGCCCGACACCTTCACCTTCCGCCTCAACCGGCAGAAACTACGAAAGGCGCGGCGCGGCGAGGGAACCTACCTGCTACGCACCAACCTCACCGCCGGCAACCCCGAAGAGCTGTGGAAACAATACATCGTGCTCACCGAAGTCGAGCAGGCCTTCAAGGAACTCAAACACGACCTCAACATCCGGCCCGTCTACCACCAGAAAGACGACCGCATCGAATCGCATATCTTCGTCAGCTTCCTCTCCTACTGTCTGCAGGTCACGCTCAAGCAGCGGGCCAAGGTAAAAGCGCCCGGCCTCACGCCCCGCGCCATCCTCGAAAAGTTCAAAGCCATGCAGATGATCGACGTGCACCTGCCCACCACCGACGGCCGCAACCTGGTCCTGCCGCGCTACACCCAGCCCGAAAAGGATCTCCAGCTTCTCCTGCACCAGCTCAACCTGACGCTACCGGATCAGCCGCCCCCTCGGCTCGAGGAACTAAAAAATAAATGTAGTGCAGACCTATGAACAGAAATGGAATAAACAAGGCACTTTTACCCGTGAATAGCGAAAGACGGGATAGGTTTAGGGAATGGCGTATCCGCTGCCGGCCGCCACTGAAGGCGGAGCGGGGTCAGATGATGCCTTCGCGGCCCAGTTCGCGGAAGATGCGTTCCACCTCGGAGTGGGCCACCTCGATGAATTCGGTGTAGTCCGCCGTGTTCTGGCCGGTTGGATCGGGGATGTCGCGAATGTCCTCGGTGTCGCCGTTCCAGAGATATTCCATCATCCGGAACACCTTGCCTTCAGCCATCGGAAACCGCTCCAGCACATTTTCCTTCTGCCATTGCTCCATCACCAAAATCACATCCGCCTGCTTGATCAGCTTTTTCGTGAATGGATCCGAATAGTGTCCGCGCAGGCTGAACCCCTGGGTCTTGGCCACATGCTTCACCACTTGGCTCGCCGAACTTCCGCTACGGGCTTTCACGCCCGCGGAAAGAATCCGGATTTTTTTCCGGGCATACGGATAGTGCGCCTTCAGGTATTGCTCCATATAGCCATGCAAATAGGCGCTGCGCGTAATGTTCGCCTTGCACGCCACAATGATCGTGAATTTTTTGCCGAATAAACCCATGCCAACGAGGATATGGATAACCCTGCGCCAGTGCAACCTCGGGTATGCTGGAATTCCCCGATCCATGGCCTTTGCCAATGCCGGTTTTATCATACTTGCATAAGTGGGATATTTGGTATTGACCAACAATAACGGCGCGAATATAAGTTTCCTACTTATGCAAGTATGATTGAACAAGGAGTTAGGAATGGATGCGTTCAAACCTGCGGTGTGGCAAACGTGCCGGGTGCTGGCGAATGAGAAGCGATTGAAGATGCTCTGGCAGTTGTTCGTTCATGGGGAAATGAGCATGGGGCAGTTGGCCCGGGCGGTGGATTTGAAGGAGCCGAATGCCAGCAAGGATCTGAAAATGCTGAATGCCTGCGGATTGGTGCGGTGTGAACGGCGTCGGAATTATGTATTCTATTCCGCCGCCGCCAACCCGGAGATCGCCCATTCGGAAGCCCTCCTGGATGCATTGAAGCAGTGCCATTGCGATGGGTGGCCCTTTGAGCGCGTCATTCTGATGGCGACGGCGTTCACCCATCCGCGCCGGATCGATATTGTTCAGGCCCTCGGAGAAGGTGCGGTTGAAAAGACACGGTTGTCTGTTACGACGCAGATTTCGCCCCAATCACTCTATCGCCATCTCCGCAAGCTGAAGTCCAGGGGCTTTGTTGCCAAGGAAGGCCAAGAAGTCCGTTTGCTGGAACAGACGGAAAAGCTACCCGGAGCCCTGCTCGCCGCCGCTCTGGGTTGAATGAATTCAGGGTGGAAAAATGAGGGCATTGCTGTATCGTTTGCTTCCAACTATGAAAACAACATTGAAGGTCTTGGGATCGGTTTTTGCATTGGGGCTGGTCATTCTGCTCGTATTCCACCTGGTCATGCTCCATGGCCTCACCCGGGCGATGCGCGATGTGGTTTTGCCGCGCATCAAGGAGGAGTCGGGGATCGACGCGAGGGTCGGCCGGTTGTCCATCAATGTCGCGGGGGGGGAGTTGATTCTCAATGACGTGGAGATCCGCAACCCCGAGGGCTTCCTGCTGGAAAACCTGGCTTCCGCCGAACGGGTTTTGGTCGAGGTCGATTTCGTTTCCCTCATCAGCAAGAAGCCGATCCATGCCCGGAACGTTGAACTGGACCATGTGTTGGTCAATGTAATCCGCAACAAGGATGGCGACATTAACCTGAACAAGCTGCAGGAAGGGCTTCCCATGCCTCCTTCGGGGGAACCGGGGAAGAAACCGGTTCCGGGCGAAGGGGGAACGCCGACGGAACGTTTGCCGGAGCCTGGCAAACCCGCGCCCGGGCCGGCGGAGTCCAAACCTTTGCCGGAAATGCTGTTCGATGCCATCGTGTGCAAGGCCACGGTGCGCTACCTCGATTTCAGGTTGAACGAGTTGGATATTGCCCTCGACCTCGATGCCAAAGCGCAAGGATTGTCCACCCTGCAGGATCCCGCCACCCCCTGGGGCCATGTTTCGATTGCCGGTTCCCTGGGGGATGACCGCACCAGTTTCATCACCGACCTGAAGCTGCGCATTGCCCCCTTGGTTGATTTGGAGAATCCGTCATTCGACCTGACCGGCAAGATCATGGAGATCGACCCGCGCATTATGCAGGAAATCTACGACGACATGGGGATCCGCTCCGCGCCGTTCGGCCTGGATCCGCGGTTCCAGTGCCGCAACGGCTGGTTCGAGGAGTCGTCGATTGGGTTCAACCTGCGGGATATCGAATTGGAGGACAAGCTTTCCAAGCGCCTGGGCGGTATGGGAACTATCGGTTCGCTCAAGCTGGTTGTCCCGGTTCAGGGATCGTTGCAGGAACCCACAATGGATTTCGAGCGTGCATTGACTTCGGCCATCGGAGGCAATGCAATCTCCATCCTGGATGCCTTCCTGAAGGGGGCGGTTTCCACGGAGACCGGCATGCAGGAACCGCCTGAAAAAATGACCGATGCCGTCGTCGAGGTTCTTGGAGCGCATGTGGAGGAGATCGGCGAGAGCGAGACGGTAAAGAAAGTCCTAAAGGATTTGGCAGACGGCGAACCTTCCGCTACAAACGCGCCTTCCCCGGTCAGCATCGATACGCTGGTGGATCTCCTCGGTGAAGAGGTGAAGGAAATCGGGGAGGATGAAGAGCTCAAGAACGACCTGAAGCAACTCGGCGGCTGGCTCTTCGGAAAGTAGGGGATGTTTAGATGTTGGTATCTGTTTTAGCAGTGGTGGCCTACCTGTTCGGGGCCATTCCTTTTGGCTTGCTGGTGGCCAAATCCAGGGGCGTTGATATCCGGTCCAAGGGGAGCGGCAACATTGGCGCCACCAACGTTTTCCGGGTGGTCGGGAAAGGGTGGGGCACGTGTACGTTTGTCCTCGATGCCCTGAAGGGGTTCCTTCCGGCCTATGCGTTCCCGAAGGCCGGCGCCTGTTTGGTTGAGGGTTTTTCGGCCGAGTGGGGCGTGCTGTTCGGCCTGCTGGCCATTGTCGGCCACACCTTCCCGATCTATCTCAAATTCAAGGGCGGCAAGGGCGTTGCCACCAGTGCCGGCATGCTGCTGGGCGTTGCTCCCGTGGCGGTCGGCGTTGGTTTTGTCTGCTGGTTGGTTACGGTGCTGGTTTCGCGCTATGTATCGCTCGGCTCCATCATCGCGTCGTTCGCGGTGGGCATAACGGTCTGGGTTGATCCCCGCGAAGATAGCATCATCGTCCAGTCGGCATTGTCGTTGATGTCGGTGCTGGTTATTTGGCTGCACCGTGCCAATATCAAGCGCCTGCTCAACGGAACCGAAAACCGGTTTGGAAAAAAGAAAGAGGCCGCATCATGAAGGTAACCGTAATCGGTGACGGAGGCTGGGGGACGGCCTTGGCCATGGTACTCGACCGCAACGGGCACGAAACCACCGTCTGGGGGCCATTCCCCGACTATCTCGAAGAAATCCGCTCTTCCGGCGAAAACAAAACCTATCTTCCCGGCGTGGAGGTTCCTGCTTCCTTGAGGTGGACGTCCGACCATGCCGATGCCGTGAAGGATGCCGCGTTGGTGGTGCTGGTGGTGCCCTCGCGTTTCTACAAACCCGTCGTCGAAGCCTTCAAGCCCTTCATTCCGGCGGACGCATTGGTGGTCAGCGCCACAAAGGGGTTGGACGAAGAGACGCACGAGCGCATGAGCGAGACGGCCGAAAAGATTCTCGGCCGCCCGGTTGCCGTGCTGTCGGGGCCCAGCCACGCCGAAGAGGTCGCCCGCGGCGTCCCCTGCGCCGTGGCCATTGCCGCGAAGGACCATGCGGTGGCCGAGCAAATCCAAGACCTGTTCGTGAACGATACCTTCCGCGTCTACACCCTCGACGACGTCGTGGGCGTTGAACTCGGCGGGGCGCTCAAGAACGTCATCGCCGTGGCCGCCGGGATTTCCGACGGCATGGGCTTCGGCGACAACTCGAAGGCGGCGCTCATGACGCGCGGAATCGCCGAGATCACCCGCTTGGGCACGGCGCTGGGCGCCAAACCCGAAACCTTCTCCGGGCTCAGCGGCATCGGCGACCTGATGGTCACCTGCATGAGCCGGCACAGCCGCAACCGCGGCGTTGGCGAGCGGCTCGGCAAAGGCGAAACGCTTGAAGAGATCATGAACAGCATGAAGATGGTCGCCGAAGGCGTATGGAACTGCCAAGCCGCCAAGGAGCTCGCCGCCGAAAAAGGCGTCTCCGTTCCCATTACCGAACAGGTTAACGCCGTCGTCCACGAAGGCAAGGATCCCCGGCAGGCCGTGCTCGATCTGATGTCGCGCGCTCCCAAGCCGGAAGGCATTTAAGGGAGTCCGACCTGGATGCGGTAGAAGCCGGCGGGATCCGGCAGCGGATGGGTGAGCGAATCGACTCCGCCGCTGCCCGGGATGTCCGTCTGTCCCGCCACGTCGCCCCAGCTTCCCTCCACCAGGTTGGTGTTGGCCGAGAGGGTGTAGAGGCGGTTGCTCGACGCGTTGAAGAAGAGGGTGTGGTTGGTGATCGAAAGGATGCGGAACCAGTCGGATGGATCGGTGCCGTCGGTGTCGGCCACATATTCCGCATAGTCGCCTGCGGGATCGCCGTCCGTGTTCTCATCAACGGGGCTGGTGCCGAGCGTATCCACCTCGAAGGCGTCGGTCAGCAAGTCGTTGTCGGTGTCGGCCATGGAACTGACGAATTCATGGGCCCCGATGTCGGGCAGGGCGGTTCCGTTGTTGTCGCCATCGAGCGGGCGGGGCACCCCGTCGAAGTCGTCCGAGATTCCCGCAATGGGCAGGGCGGCATCGATGCATGGATTGTTGGTCTGCTGGAGGGGATCCTCTCCGGTGAAACAGGATATCAAGGTTCCGATGCCATTCCAATTATACTCAAACGTTCCCTTCCAGTTTCTGTAGATGATTGAGTTTGTCATGGATCCGGTGCCTTCAGAGCACACCCCGCCTGCGCTGCCGCCGAACAGGTTGATCGAATTCTCGGTAATGGTGCAGTGGTTGAGTATTCCATGGCCCAGATAGGCGCCCCCGCCCGAACTGTTCGCATAGTTGGAGAGGATCAGGCAGTTGTGGAGCGCGACCTTGCACAGGAGATACGCTCCTCCGCCAGATTGGGTGGCCGTATTTTCGGCAACGATGCAGCCGGTTATTGGATTGGCAGACACGGGTACCCCATAATTGCCGAACGTGGAGGCGATCCCTCCTCCATATAGCGCATCATTGTTCCGGATCGTGCAGTCTCGGACCTGCGACCAGTCATATCGCCCCATCGCATAGTAGAAAAACATTCCGCCCCCTTTGGTGAACGCGGCCGAGTTGGAGCTGATGGTGCAGTTATTGAGCGCGCCCTCAAAATTATAATAGACCCCGCCACCGCCCCAATCCGTCCCGATGCTGGTTGCCGTGACGGAATTTCCCGAAATGGTGCAGTTGCTCAGCGTTCCGCCGACATTACACATAACCCCGCCTCCCTTGGTGGTGGCGGAATTGCCGGAAATGACGCAGTTTTCGAGAGTTCCGCCATGATCACACAATACCCCGCCACCTTCGTTGGCGAATCCATTGACGAAGGAGAATCCGTTGATCGTTGCCAGGCCGCTAACGTAGGCGCAGCGTGAGGTGTTCGATCCATCAACGAGGGTGACATCGGGGCCGTTGATGCTGGAAAGGGTTATGTTTTTTGAGACGGTGATGGGTTGGTAGACCCCGTTGGTGACGAGCACGGTGTCGCCGGTTGCGGCGGCGTTAACGGCGTCCTGGATGGAATGGAAGGCGTTGGGCCAGCTGGTGCCGGGGCCGTCCTGCGGGCTGGATGGATCGACATGCCAGGTGCCGGCGATGGCCGTGCCTGCAGCCAGGGCGGAAAGGAACGCGACGGTTGGAACGAATTTCATAATACCCTCCTGTTGCCGGAACAGGTTCAGGATACGCCGGATTGCGGGTTTTGGCAAAGTATATACTGATTTCAACCAAGGTATTTTTGACAACCGCCGGGGGGCGCATTAGAGTGCGCCCCTTCAATTCAACCCTTTCTGGAGAGATAAAAAAATGAGAGTAAAAGCGTTTAAGGCATGGCGTCCGGCGGAAGGCAAGGCGGAGAGCGTGGCATCGGTTCCGTATGATGTGGTCGACACCAAGGGCGCGGCGGCGCTGGCCGCGGGCAATCCCGACAGCTTCCTGCACGTGGTGCGTGCGGAGATCGACCTCCCCGAGGGAACCGACGCCTACAGCGACGCGGTTTACGACCAGGCGAAAGCGAACATCGAGCGTTTTAAAAACGACGGCATCCTGATCCGCGAAGAGAAGCCTTCGATCTATCTCTACAGCCAGCAGATGGGCGATCATCTCCAGTACGGCATCGTGGCCACCTGCCATTTCGAGGACTACGAAGAGGGCAAAATCAAGATCCACGAAAAAACCCGGCGGGTGAAGGAAGAGGACCGCATCAAGTATGTGGACATCCAGAACGCCAACACCGGCCCCGTTTTCCTGGCCTACCGCGACAGCGGGAAGATCAATGCCATGGTCGATGCCGCCAAGGCAACCGAACCGCTCTACAAATTCACTGCCGTGGACGGCGTGGCGCACACCGTTTGGAAATTCGAAGATGCCACCGAGCTCGAAGCCGCGTTCGGCGAAATCCCGGCGACCTATGTGGCCGACGGCCACCATCGTTCCGCCTCTGCGGCCAAGGTTGGGGCCAAGCGCCGCGCCGCCAACCCGAACCACACCGGCGACGAACCCTACAACTATTTCCTGGCCGTCATGTTCCCGGAAAGCGAGCTGAAGATTCTCGCCTACAACCGCGTAATCCTCGCCCTGCCGGGCACGAAGGATGAATTCTTCGCGGCGTTGAACGAAAAGTTCGAGGTGGATGCCAACGGGGTTGCCGTGCCGCGCAAGGCCGGCGAAATCTGCATGTTCATCGATGGCGCGTGGAGCACGCTGACCCCGAAGACCATGCCGGGAGCCACCGACCCGGTCGCGGCGCTCGACGTGAGCATCCTGCAGAACGAAGTGCTCGCCCCGATCCTCAACATCGCCGATCCGCGCGAAAGCAACGACATCGATTTCATCGGCGGAATCAAGGGCACCGAGGAGCTGGAAAAATGGGTGAACGACGGGCGGGCCGTGATGGCGTTCTCGATGTATCCGACCTCCATGGACCAGCTGTTCGCCGTGGCCGATGCCGGCATGCTGATGCCGCCCAAGAGCACCTGGTTCGAGCCGAAGCTTCGCTCCGGCCTGCTGGTCAATACGCTGGATTAGTCCCTCTCTATTCAAATCCCATCATGTTGAACGGATCGCGTTGCTCTCTATTTTCTTTCAGAAAATTATGCTTCGCGGCGACGGATTTTTTTTACCACTGAGGACCTAGCGCGGCATAGCCGCAACCAAATTGTTTAGAACCACTGATGAACACCGAAGACACAGATTTTTTTTTACCACAGAGAACTCAGAGACACAGAGCACCCTAATCCTCTGAGCCTCAGTGTCCTCTAGCGCAGCGGGTGGTGAAAACTTGTCAGGAAAACAAGAAATTGACGGATAGTAGTACGGAGGCACAGAGGGATGGAGTTCTCTGTGTCTCGGTGCTCTCTAGCGACACGAAGTGAGGCTGGCGCGAAGCGACGGCAGCGAAGCGGCAACCGGGTGGTAAAATTTGGTTCCGGCTCTGCTGGGTTAGGTATCTAAGGTGGGGCGGGGCGTCCTCGCACCGCCGTGGACGAGTGTTCCTCTCGTCCCGACTTCTTTATGTTTGCCGAATCGTCGGCTTGTTGTTCTTTTTTTATGCCGTCTCAATTTGTACTCTCGACGCTTCTTCAGATGTGGGTGAGGTATGGTTGCGATGTGCGGGCGGAATGATCTGGGCCGGTTGGCCATGGCGTTGCTGGGAATGGCCTTGCTGGTGCCGTGTTCCCGCGCGGCGACCTTTCTGGGGCGCTCCACGGAAACACGTTCCTTGAAGGATGACGATGCTTCATATACGGTCTCATCGGCCGAGGATGAGGAAGGTGATGGCGGAAACGCCATCGACGCAGTCTCGTTTTTCCTCCCCGAAGAGGTGCCCGAAGACTGGATCCCCGGCCGCTTGCGCGCCAGTGCGGAAATCGGCTATCAGCACTGGATCCCGTCCAGCAGCAGCGGGCAATACCATGCGTCGTACGACATCGATCCGGTCACGACGACCCTGTTCGAAAGTGCGGTGCGCGTTAAAGGCTGGGTCTTCTTGGCGGACTATACCACCTCATTGTCCGATCCCGACCAAATGCGCAACCTCCTGGCGCAGGTCTCCCGGATTGATCCGGGGGTGGGGGCCTGGTGGAGCCTTTACGCGGAAACCGGTTCCGTGAAAGGTGAGGCGGAGACGGAGGACGAGTTGGGGAATCCGGTCGCATATCCGGTCGATACCGAATGGAACCGGATCGGGATAGAGCTGCGGACCTATAAGGGAACCGCCATCGGGTTGGTCTATGAAGACCTAACCCTGCCGACGATCCTCACCTTCAACAATGAGCAGGTGGCCTTTGCCATTTTCGATGACGATGCGCAGGCGCGCACGCTTTCGATCAGTTTTGGGTATGACCGCGCCCGGCACCTGCTCAATGCATTCAAGGAGGGCGGGGCGTGGGCATGGGCGTTGGAGGGCTCGGTGGGCATGGGGTGGCTCAGTTATTCCAAGGATGAGGCGCAAGGGATGGTTGAGCAACAGGGGTATGAATTCGAATCGATCGACCTGCTGTTGGCCGGCGCGGTGGATGGCCGGTTGGGGTATACCTTTTCAAAGGAGTTCCTGGATACCCAGGTGCAGTGTTTTGTTGGCGCCCGCCTGCGCGCCTCGGGCTGGATGAACCTGGCGGGGGAAAGTCCGGAGGATGATGCCGTTGGTCTGGATACAAGCTTCGGTCTCTTTACCCCCGGGGTTTTTGCCCGCCTTTCGTTCCAGTGGTAGGCGCATGCCCTCAGAACGTCTGGCCGAACATGGCGACGAGGGAAAACCCTTCGTCGCAAAAAACAAAGTCGAGTCGGCC
This sequence comes from Pontiella desulfatans, assembly GCF_900890425.1. NCBI lineage: Bacteria > Pseudomonadati > Kiritimatiellota > Kiritimatiellia > Kiritimatiellales > Pontiellaceae > Pontiella > Pontiella desulfatans. The sequence continues at coordinate 1,190,858 of NZ_CAAHFG010000003.1, forward strand.
GATGCCGGTGTTGAACATTCCGCGGATGCCGAGGCCGTAGGAGTGCTTCATGTCGGTATGGAGTGTTTCAACATTCCATCCGGGGGCCACGCGCCCCACCTCGGCCAACGCGACGAATTGCCACCAGCGGATCATGAGCGGATCGAGGAATTCGATTTCCCCAAAGGGTTGCCATTCCGGCATGACCCGGTATTCGCCGCCGTAGTAGATGGCCGCCTTGTCGTGGAAGCGGTTGGAGGGGTAGCCGCGCAAGCGCCACAGGCCGCCGAGGGTGGGGCCGGTGAAGTAGGGCGGTTTGCCGTCGTGGTCCGGTGAGGATGCGTCATACGAGGGCGAATAGGCCGACCACCACGAGAGCGCCAGGGTTTGCTGGCGGCTCCAGGAGGTGTCCCACAGCGGAATGAACCCGTCGATCTCCCCCTCAACCGAGGTCCAGCGGCGGGTGTGGTTGAGCCAGTCGAAGTCGTGCGAGATGCCGAGGTTCCATTTGTAGCCGCGGTGCGGGTTCGGCAGGTAGTCGCGGTTGTCGTGCTCGAACCCGAGTTCGAAATAGAGGGTTTCGAGCTCTTCGACGTCGGTGAAGACGTTGCGGTAGTAGGGCCTGAACAGAAGGGTCGATTTCCCGCTTTCGAGGGGGTTCCACGATTCCGCCCCGCTGGGGTTTTCCTGGAGGATGGCATTGCGCGTAACGTAGGAGTGGATGGTGTTTTCGCGGTAATGCCCCCAAGGAAGGATGTAGCGCATCTCCAGGTTGAGGGTCGCTTCGCCTGCGTTTTCCTCGATATAGTTGTCTTTGCTGGAATCGTTGGAGCCCGCCCGTTCCCCGGGGTGGCCGGGGTTGTCCACGCCTCCGTGGATCCGCATCTGGGTCTGGCGCGTAAACATGGCGTAGGGGCTGATGTAGAGCCGCCCGATGCCGGGGGCCTTGAGGTTGCTTGCGCCCAGCAGCAGGAGCCACGAGCCGTTGCTGGTGCCGTAGGCGCTGCCGTAGCTGAGGCTTTCCGGTTGCGAGTCGAAACCAACGGAACCCCCCAGTCCGAGGCCCGTGCCCAGGGTTTCCGTGGAGAAGGCATACGGGACGATGATGGTGCGGCTTTTGACGGGGCCGGTTTCGTTGCCCTCGTGGATGACATATTGCGCCCCGGTTCCAGGCGGGAGGGAAAGCGCGAGTGCGAACAGAATGCCTGACGGGAAAATTGATTTACGCATGCGGAAAGTCTATGTTCAGCGGTCTTTACGGAACAAGGGGTTATTGATGAAAAAAACGTTGTTGATGTTGATGGGTTCGGTGCTGTTGATCGCAGGTTGTTCGACGGTGCCGCTCACGGGACGCAAACAGGTGAATCTGGTTTCGGATGCGCAGTTGATTCCGCAGAGCGCGGCCAACTATAACGAGGTGGTCAAGCAGGGGCCGCTCTCGACCAATCGCCAGCAATCGGAGATGGTGCAACGTGCCGGTCGGCGCATCTCAGCGGCGGTGGAGCAATATTTCCAAGAGCGCGGCCAGTCGCAGGTGCTCGAGGGCTTCGTTTGGGAGTTCAACCTCATCGACGAGGATACGCCCAATGCCTGGTGCATGCCGGGCGGCAAGGTGGCCTTCTACACCGGCATCCTCCCGTTCACGCAGGACGAGGCCGGGATTGCCGTGGTGATGGGCCACGAGATTGCCCATGCCGTCGCGCGCCACAGCAACGAACGCATCAGCCACCAGATGCTGCAGCAGGGCGGCGGATACCTCCTTTCCATGTTCTCGCAGAAAACCGACTACCACGAAGCCATCATGCAGGCCTATGGCATTGGCAGCCAGATCGGCGCCATCCTTCCCTATTCCCGCGAGCACGAGAGCGAGGCCGACCGCATGGGCCTCGTGTTCATGGCCATGGCCGGCTACAACCCCGAGGCGGCTGTCGGGTTCTGGCAGCGCATGGGGGCTGCCGGAGGTGAAAAGCCGCCCGAGTTCCTGAGCACCCATCCCGCCGACGAAACCCGCGTCCGAAAACTGCGGGAGCACATGCCCGAGGCCTTGGCACATTATCGCCCCTGATTATTTTTCGCTCGACATGTCCAATAAAAAAGAAGCATCTACGTTTCATGTAAGTCAATCGGGTTGCACCATGATTGGGATTGGGCAAAGGCCGGGACACAAAACTCCAAAATGGAGAGAATAATCATGAAAAAATGGTTCGTATTGGCGTTGATCGCATGTGTCGCAGTGGCTGTTCAGGCCGGCGAAGGCAAGAAAAAAGATGGCGATGCCAAGCAAGGCGGCAAAGACGTAACGAAAGAACAGTTCGTTGCCCAGCAGAAGAAAATGGCTGAAAAGAAAGGCACTGAGTTCGACCAGGCCAAAGCTGAAGCCAAATTCGACAAGATGGACAAGAACAAAGACGGCAAGCTGTCCGCCGACGAAAAACCGGCTAAAAAACCGAAGAAAGAAAAAACAGAGGAATAATCCCCTCCTTTGGAACACCATCAAAGCCCCGTCGTTTTCGAACGGGGTTTTTTTTATGCCTGGTCGTCAAACGCCCCGGCATGTAGCTCGCCGGCCATGCAAGGAAACGCGGTTGTTTGCCGGTTCGTTGGCAAGGGGGGGTGTCCGGTCAATCCGCTTGACTTCGTCTGCGCGGTTAGTCCACTTTCGCCGCAAAGATCCAGGGCTTGTCGAATCATCACGGCGACCCGGCCGATCAACTGTTGGTGGCGCAAAGTGCGGTTGAAAAATGCCATTGCTCTCGACCAATTCGAACATAAAATCCTACGACGTGGAGGTGGCTTGGTGAGCCTATACAATCCAGATACAATCGCAGCCATCGCAACGCCGCCCGGCGAGGGCGGGGTGGGCATCGTCCGCATTTCCGGGCCCGACGTCTGGCGAATTGCCGACAAACTGTTCCGGCCGATGGACAAGGCGCCGGTCTCCGGCCGGGACCATGGCACCTTCGCCTACGGCAAGGTGGTCGAGGCCGGTGGCGGGGAAATCGATACCGGCCTTGCGCTCGTAATGCGCGCACCCAGAAGCTACACCTGCGAGGATGTCGTCGAGATCCAGGGCCACGGCGGAGCCGTCGGCATGCGCCGCATCCTGCGCCGCGCCCTCGAAGCCGGCGCCCGCATGGCCGAACCCGGCGAGTTCACCAAGCGCGCCTTCCTCAACGGCCGGATCGACCTGCTCCAGGCCGAAGGCATCTTCGATCTCATCCGCGCGCGCTCCGACCGCGCCGCATCCGCCGCCCTCGAACAGATGGAAGGCAAGCTCAGCCGCGAGTTCGATGCCATATACGAAGCCTTCCTTGAAGTGGCCGCCAACCTCGAAACCACCCTCGACTTTGTCGAGGACGAGCTGCCCGACGATGTCTTCTCCGGTATCGCCCGATTAATGGACACAACCTTTGTGTCCCTCGACGAACTGCTCGACACCTGGGACGAAGGCCGCCTGCTGCGCGAAGGCGCGCGCGTCGTCATCCTTGGCCGCCCGAATGCGGGCAAGTCAACCCTGCTCAACGCACTGCTCGGTTTCAACCGCGCCATTGTTTCCAGCACCGCCGGCACCACCCGCGACACCATCGAGGAAGGATTCGTCCTCGACGGCATCCCGCTCCGCATCATCGACACCGCCGGCCTGCGCGAAACCGACTGCGAAATCGAGGCCGAAGGCATTCGCCGCGCCGAAGCGCATTCCGAAGAAGCCCACCTTTCCCTCTATCTGCTCGATGCCTCCCAACCCCTGCACGAAGAAGACCGGTCGAGGTTGGAAAAGCTAGTGCCCGAACGCAGTGTCATCATCTTGAACAAGGTCGACCAAGGCCGACGCATCGCCCGACTCCCCAATCCTGAATCCCGAACCGTCGAAGCGAGTCTCATATCCGGCACGGGAATCAGCGAACTGAAGCAAGCCATGGCCGAAACCCTCGAGCAAGGGGCCGATCTGCAGGCGCCGCCGCACGCCGTCATTTCCGAGCGGCACCGCCATCTGCTGATCGAGGCTCACCTCGAGGCTAAGCAGGCGCGTGCGTTCCTCAGCGAAAACGTCGAGGAAAACGCGGTGCTGGCGGCCGAACACCTCCGCTCGGCGCTCGAGTTCCTCGGCCAGGTCACCGGACGCGCCTACCACGAAGAACTGCTCGATAACATTTTCTCCCGCTTCTGCATCGGAAAATAAGTTTGCCGGAAACCGCCCGCCGCACCGGATCGTGATTCGCCGCGAACCTCCTTCGCCAAGGCTCCGGCGGTCAAGTATCGCGCAGGGAAACGCAAGGACGGGGCGGGAATAAATTCAAGTGCGGCGGGAACGGAAAGGCCACGCCGCTTTTAAAACCGGTGCGGACGGTTTTGGTTGGCCACACAATTGAGATGCAATTGCGCGCATAGCACAAAGACCACCGCCAGGCTCTTCATCCCTATATGAACTTTACTTGAATGGTCTCACCACAGAGCACACGAAGGCACAGAGGAGCGGGAATGTTCAATTGCTCTGTGTCTCGGTGACCTCTGTGGTAAAAAAAATCTGTTTAATTGGGTATGATTCACACCAAAGCGGCTTCGCAGTAGAAAAAATGACAGAACAATTGGGACAGAATGATTTCCTTTATGCCGTAACCATGAATCATTTTGTCCTAATTATTCTGTCAAAAAAATTGCACGATTTGCTTAACCGCGAATGAACACGAATTCCCTCTGCGCCCGCACCGGAAATAGTCCTGTCGTTAATCGTCTTGTGAAAAAAATCGGGTTGGAGGGCGAGGTTCCATCCGAGCCGCCCGTGGAGGGGCGGACGCTGTCCGCCCAGGCGCACGGCGTGCGCCCCTCCAGCAAGGCATCGCAGGCGATGGGATGGCCACGCAATTGAGAAGCAATTGCGCGCATAGAACAACGACCACAGCCAGGCTCTTTATCCCTATGAACTTAACTTGAATGGTCTCACCACAGAGGACCCAGCGCGGGCACTCCGCAACCGAATTTAAACACTAAGACAGAAGTGCCTAGCGCAGCTCAGCCGCAACCAAAGATATCGCAAAATAATGGACGGCAAAATGATCTGAAATGCTTCAAGTAGATTATTTTGCCACTCATTATTTTGCAAAAAAACTCTGACGTAGTTGCTATTATCCAAAGGCTTGCGGAGAAAATCTTGCCGGAAAAACAAGTTTTGGGGAGATAGTAGTACGAAGCACAGAGGAACGGGAATGTTCAATTGCTCTGTGTCTCGGTGACCTCTGTGGTAAAAAAAACAAACCTGTTTAATTGGGTATGATTCACACCAAAGCGGCTTCGCAGTAGAAAAAATGACAGAACAATTGGGACAGAATGATTTCCTTTATGCCGTAACCATGAATCATTTTGTCCTAATTATTCTGTCAAAAAAATTGCACGATTTGCTTAACCGCGAATGAACACGAATTTCCCCTGCGTCCGCACCGGAAATAGTCCTGTTATAAATCGTCCTGTAAAATCTCTCCGTCCGCACCGAGAATCATTTTGCAAAAATCCTGCCCAGCCCGGCCATGAGCAGGCAAGAAAGCCCGCTCCACATATTGGAGGGCGAGGTTCCATCCGAGCCGCCCGCCGCACCGGATCGTTATTCGCCGCAAACCTCCTTCGCCAAGGCTCCGGCGGTCAAGTATCGCGCTGGGAAACGCAAGGACGGTGCGGGCGGATTATTTGACAGAATGATTTGGTGGCAGAATAATTTTGCGGCGCAGCCGCCCTGGAGTGCGCCGACGGCGTCGGCGCTTTCCGTTGTGCGGGCGGTTGAGGAGTCAAAAGACGGCCTGCCATGGGAGTTGAAAGCCGAAATGACGAATTAGGCGGCCTGATAATCATAAAGAGGTTCTTTGAAATAAGCCTTGGTCGAGCGCAAACTATCCTTGGGTTAAACCACTAACTAAAGGAGCAGTTATGCAAACGACCAAAGCAAATGCACTATACGCAGGTGCCGACCTGCATGGAAACAATGTTTTCCTCTCCCTTTGTGATCAGGAGGGGAACACGGTGTTCCGCAAACGCGTGAAAGCGAACCTTGCGGCCGTCAATGCTGCGCTCGACCCGTTCTGGGATCGGATCGTGGCGCTGGGCGTGGAATCGACCTTTAACTGGTACTGGTTCGTCGATGGACTTCACGAGAAAGACCGTAATGTAAAGCTGGGCAACCCGGCGAAGATGGAGCAGTACAAGGGGATCAAGATCACTAACGATCTGACGGATGCGGACTGGCTGGCCGAGCAGCTCCGGCTGGGTATCTTTCCGGAAAGCTACATCTATCCGAAGGAAACACGCCCCGTACGCGATGCATTGCGCAGAAGACAGCTGTTCGTGCGCCGTCGGACACAGGTGCTGCTGAGCTTCGGCGGCCTGCTCGAACGCTATGGCCTGGATGCTCCGGGTGCGCGCAAGTTGGAACAGTGGACATTAAAAGATATTCAGGCCACCGGACTCGACGAATTCGTTCAGCTTCAGCTCGAAACCCTGCTTGAAGCCATCCGTGAGTCGGATCGCCTGGCGAAAAAGGTCGAGCAGCAGGTGCTGGCAGTCGCAAAACCGACAAAGCAATACCGACGAGCGCAGCAGGTTCCGGGAATCGGGGTTGCGCTGGGAATGCTTGTCGCCCTTGAGAGCGGGGATTTCAGCCGCTTCAAAAGCGCGGGCGACTACGCCTCCTACTGCCGGGCGGTAAAAAGTGAATGCAGTTCGAACGGAAAAAAGAAGGGTAAAAACAACGCGAAGAACGGCAACCGTTATCTCGCATGGGCATTCGTTGAGGCCGCAACCTATGCCGCGCGCTTCAACCCGCGCATCCACGCCTGGTACGAACGTAAAAAAAGAACGAGCGGCGTGCCTAAGGCGAAAAAAGCGCTGGCCTGCAAGTTGGCCAAGGCGATGTGGCATGTAATGAACGGAAAGGATTTTGATGAAAAGCTGATGTTTGGATAAACGGGATGCCGCCGGGAACCGGAAAAGGGTCTGGTAAAACCAACGGACTGATTGGAATCCGGCGGCGTCCCAACTCTATCGTTTGAAACGCGGTTGCCCCGTTGCCAGCCCCCAAGGGTCTGGAAACCCGGAGGACCCGCAGATGCGGGACCGAAGGCAAACCACTTTGACTGAATGGGCGGTGGACGGGTACAGACGGTTTTCTGGTTCCGCAATAGCGGAATGGGGATGCGGCACAAAGCGCAGGTGGTTGCCTTCGCCGCCGGCATCCGAGATCCAGATGGGTGACTGAACAACCACGTGATGAATCACGCGGCAAACCACGCGACGAAGACCCTGATGGCAGCAAACGTTCAGCGATGGGGATTAACGCAGAACCGATCAACGAAAAGGGAAATAAGCAGGTCGTTGAGAAACGACCATGGAAGGGTATTTTGTGTTTGACCGGAACCTCTAATGGGTGACCCTTTTTCTTCTGGTTCCGCAATGGCGGAATGAGGATGCGGCACAAAGTGGAGGTGGTTGCCTTCGCCGCCGACATCCGAGATCCAGATGGGTGACTGAACAATCACGTGACGAAGACTACTGATGCAGCAAGCGTTCAGCGATGGAAAGAAATGTTGTAACCGATCAAAAAAAGTAAAACTGGCAGGCCGTTGGAAAACGGCTATGGAAGGGTATTTTTTGTTTGACCGGAACCTCTAATGGGTGACCCTTTTTCTAAAACCGGGCGTTCTGCCTAACACATCGAGATAGGAATCGAGATAGGCAGAAGACACAGCGTTCAGTTTAAGCCCGTCCAGCCCATAAACGAACTCCTGCGCACGTCGCACATGCCACTCAGCATTTCGGCCGGAGACCCCGTATTTGGCGAGCTTCTCGGCATACTTGCCCCAGAACACCTGCTCTTTGCCCGACATTTTTCTTTTCACATGCTCTTTAGCCATGCATTCTACCTATCACATAAAAAAAGGCCTGTTAAGGAAATAGATAGGCAGATGCCGTTTCTGCCTAATCAACTGTTAGGCAGGAATAAAAGAATATGACAGCAACACAATTTCTATTCAGCATAAAAGGCAGAGTCAGCAGGAAACAATATTGGCTATACTTTGTTCTCCCTATCAGTATCCCTTGGGTTTCACTAAGTACATTTCTTGCAATGAACTATCCGGAGGAATCACTTACCTTCCGTCTATTATGCATGCCCATTATTTATTGGATTGCCATTTGTGCCATGGGAAAAAGATGGCATGACAGAAATAAGTCAGCTTGGTGGATTTTAATCCTTCTGATTCCAATCATTGGAGGTTTGTGGTTCTTGGTTGAGGGAGGATTCTTAAAAGGAACTGACGGTTCAAATCGGTTTGGAGATGATCCAACTCAATAACTTGCCTAACCAGAGCCTTGACCTTACCGTGAAATCGCCCGTCGATCCGGTCAACGTTTTGCGCACGGCAGGTCAGGCTGAACGTTCGAATAAAAAATGATGGATAAAATATACAACATATTATTGGGACTATCATCCATCTTCATTTTCTTAACTGTCCGCACCCAAACGCTTACCGAAGGACACTGGAACACAACAAAGAAAATGACCCCTGTTATGCCACTCATGGCCGTTGGACTTTACCTGTTGATTATGGCCATGGTCTCAAGTGATTTAAAAAGTAGAGGTAAATTAATTGCAGGCATAATCATGACAGCCGTTTCACTTACAACTTTCATACTAACAAGATAAAAAATTCGAACCAGAAAGTGGAGCCTACTTGGACAACGCCCGTTGATTCGGTCAAAGTTGGTTTTCCCAAGCGGCTCACTTTGAACGTTCGAATGACTAAAAATGAAACAGATCAAAATCATTTCAGCGCTTTCTCCTCTTCTATGCTTGATCGGTTTCATCGTCGTAGTCCTGATTGAAAGCCAAAATGTATATTACGAAAATTATGCCGGTGAGATTGGAAAGAATATTTTCATTCCTCTCCTTATCGCATCAACAATCTGGATGATTTATGTGCACAGAAAATCCAAATGGCTTTACAGAATTCTATTACCCATTGCTATCGTCATAGGAATCTTGATCGCCTTCGTATCATTCATTATCTGGAGAGTATCAGTAGGATAAAAAACAAAAACTTCGAACCAGCACATGGACTTTACGGTGAAAACGCCAGTCGATTAAGTTGAAGTCTATGTGCACCGAAAGTCACGTGTAACGTTGGGAAAAGGAATGAAATGAAACTATTTTTGACCATAATGGCACTCTTGGTTTCGACCAAAGTATCGAGTTGTCTCTACCCGCATAATGTAACGCTAGAGAACATTCAAAACCTTCCCATAATCGCATTCTTCGATGAAATTGACGGGGAGGTTTATTGCGACCTGTACCTGCGTAACACTGATAACCTACTGGGTTTGGATGTAGTAGAAGTTTCGGTGAGGCGTGAAGCAGATGAAACGGTGTTTTTCTGCGAGCTTCACCCCGAGGAGGACGAATTCTATCGGCTCCATAAATTAATCTTCATTATCGATAAGGAAATGATCCGCCACTCATGGATCAGTATAGAGGCAAAAAGTGAAGATCTATCTCCTGAAAATGAAGTCATGCACTCGTGTCGCTTTACTTACCACGTTCCATTGAATGTTATGTATGAATACTCAAAAAACAACGATGATGATCAGAGATACCCCCTACTAATGAAGCTTAAAGAAAAATCATATATTACTAATAGGAAACAGCTTCCCAACCACCATTAAGTCCCTCTGAGTAAAGACAAAAATTCCCCTGTCTCAATCTTCGTGTTTTTCCAACTACCACTATCGATTGAACTGTCCAACCTGGTCTCAATGCGTGCCGTTTTTATTTCTACATGGGCGAGTGAAGCAAGGCTCCCTCAAACAACCGAAAAAGGGTCAGGCCGCCTAAATCGTCATTTTGGGCAAAGGAGTCCTTTGATCTTTGTGTTTGATGAACTAAGGGTCATCCAAGAGGCTCCGAATGGCGTTGGAAAAGGCTGAGAACACAAGGGTTTGATGCAAAAGAACACGAGCGGGTTTGGGGCGTGCGGTGGTTGCCCGTTCGGCGGGGCAGGCGGGCCGCCTGCGGTACGGTTGCGTTTTTCCGTTCGGCGGGGCAGGCGGGCCGCCTGCGGTACAGCCAGTGGTACGTCGGCGGTGCCCTTTCCCCGGCGGGAATGGTTTGTGCGGGAGCGGGGACATTCCTGTCCCCGGCGGGGGCAGGAAAGCCCCCGCTCCGTTGGAACCGCCCATCGTTCCTATCCATCCGGTGATTCGGGCAGAAACATTATACGGCAGAAAGATGCGGTGCTGGGAATGGGGGTGCTTGGCGTGGCGGACGTGTGGCCGGTCAGCCGCCGATGCTCCGCGAAGGGGTCAGTTTGACCATTCCCGGATCAAGGTTAATACGCGTTGCGCGGGTTGATCCAGATTTCGTCTTTGTTGCCGGAAAGCTTGGCGGCGTGGCGGGCGAGGACGAAGAGGGTGTCGGAGAGCCGGTTGAAGTAGGCCAGCAACACCGGATTCACCTCGGAGGTTTCCCGCAGCGAAACCAGGCGCCGTTCCACCTTGCGCGATGCGGCGCGGGCGACATGCAGGTGTGCCGAGGCCTTGCCGCCGGCCGGCAGGATAAAGTTGGTCAGCGGATCGAGCCCGTCTTCCACATCGTCGATCAACGCTTCCATCATCGTTATGTTTTCTTTGGTGATGATCGGCAGACGGTTATCGTGGCCCACATTGGTGACCTCGGAACCGGCAACCAGCAGCAGGCTCTGGACGTTCTTCAAAATGGAGTCGAGTTGATCGTCGTCGATATGGGCCCGGGCAACGCCGATGGCCGAGTTGCACTCGTCGATCGTTCCCTGGACCTCCATCTGCGGATCGTTTTTGGGAACGCGAGTCCCGTCGAACCGCCCGGTCTCGCCCTTGTCGCCTGTCTTCGTGAATATTTTCGGCATGTTGTTCGCCTGTTTTGTTTATTTGCTGAGGCCGGCAATGAATTTGCGCAGTACCTGTTCCGGGCATTTGCGGTAGTTGCGGTGGCCTTCCTTACGGAAGAAGGAGCCGAGTTCGGCCTTGGTCACCTTGAATTCGGCTTTCTGGAAAACCGCCAGCACGCCGTCCTCCTTGAGCTCCAGCGCAATGCGCAGCTTTTTCAGGACTTCGTTGTTGGAGAGGAATTCGAGCGGTTCGGGCACGTTGCCGGAGGGGTGGGGGCCGCGCCGGTCGATGATCAGCCCGTCCAGGAAACGGCAGAGCTGGGGGTCGGAAATTTCCACATGGCCCGGTTCGTCGTCGCGCTTGAACCAGTTGGCGACTTCGTCGGGGGTGGTTGCCCGGCCGGTGAGGGCGATGGTTTCGGCAACTTTCGCGTCGTCGATGTTGAGGGCATAGCGCAGGCGGCGCAGGGTGTCGTTGTTGGTCATGGATCGGGTTCCTTTCGAGTGGAGGGGAGTTAAGCACAAGGGCACCACGTTCACGAAGCGTATTCAGAATGGCTTTTCTTGGCGGGCGGCCTATGGGTTTTCTTTTTTTCGGCGGGCTTTGCGGATGAGGTTCATCGCCTTGAAGCTGATGAGTTTCTTGGTGTCTTCGTCCCAGAGGTGGATGTGGAGCGACTTGAAGCTTTTGCGGACGCCCATGGGTTCGATGTGTTGCAGTTTCTGGATTTCGTTGTGGCAGCGTTGCAGGTTGTAGTTGGGGATCGAGGGGTTCAGGTGGTGGATGTGGTGCAGGCCAATATTGCCGCTGAACCACTGGGCAATTTTCGGTAGCTTGTAGTAGGAACTGCCTTCGAGCGCGGCCTTGAGGGAATCGCGGACATCGTTGCGCGCCCAGTAGACCTCCTCGTATTGGTGCTGCACATAGAAGAGCCAGACGCCGAGCGTGGCCGCCAGGACGGTGATGGGAATCTGGATCGCGAGGTAGGTCTTGTAGCCGATGGTGGCGCCGCCCAGCAGCAGCAGGAGCAGCAGGGCCAGGTTGGTGATGTAGACGCTCAGCCGCCCCTTGTGCTGGATCCCCTTCTGTGAAAACCGGTGGAAGACCAGGAAGACATACGATGGACCCACGCCGAACATGAAGAGCGGGTGCCGGAAAATCCGGTAGGTGATCCGTTTGAGTTTCGGAGCCGTGATGTATTCCTCGACCGTCAGCGTCCAGATGTCACCCACGCCGCGCTTGTCCAGGTTGCCGGCGGTGGCGTGGTGGTGGATGTGCGCCTTGCCCCAGTCCCGGAACGGGGTGAACGAGAGGATGCCGGTGAGGTAGCCAACCAGCGTATTGGCCCAGTTGGACTTGAAATAGGAGGAGTGGCAGCAGTCGTGGAAAATAATGAAGATCCGGACGAGGAAGGGGCCGGCCACCAGGATCGAAAGAATCCCGATCCAATTGGGAAGATCGGTCTTGAAGGCATAGATGGCGAGGGCCCAAAGCAAGGCGTAGGGGATCAGGGTGTTGGCTATCTGCCAGGTTGCTTTTCCCCGCCCCGGTGTCGTCAGCGGAAGGATGATCTTGTTCAGCGCCTGCCGGCTGACCGGTTCATTTATGGTTTGTTCGCTCATGCTTGCAATCTCGTCGTTTCGTGATGTGCAGAAAACAAACTTCAGCAATCGCGGTGTGCTCCAAAACGGTAAAATACCCCATCCGGGCGATGTGGCGAGCCTATAATGGATGCAATTGGTGCTATATTGTTCCGGGGGGGGAGGAGTCAGGCAGGCTGGGTGCGGACAAAATTATATCCGCATTGCAAAACCTCAGCCTCCACTGCCGCGCGCAATCTGCAGGGTCTCGTTGCCCGTGGCGCACTGCGTCGCGCGGGGGAGCGCAAGCACACGCGCGATCTCTTGAATTTTCCGGGGAGTCCATACGAATCATAATTCGAGTGGATTAGAAGTTTGAAAATAGCTCCCGTTCCGCTTAACTCACGGACTTTCCATTAACCAATAACGAATAACCCACTTCCCATGTTTGAAAACCTATCCAGCTCTTTACAGAAAACCTTCAAGAACCTACGCGGCTACGGCAAGCTGACGGAGAAAAACGTCAAGGACTCGATGCGCGAGGTGCGCCTGGCGCTGCTCGAGGCCGACGTTAACTTCAAGGTGGCGCGCGACTTTGTCAAGAAGGTGCAGGAAACCTGCATGGGCGAAGAGGTGCTGGGCAGCATCACGCCCGGGCAGCTGGTGGTGAAGCGCGTCCAGGATGAACTCGAGGCGCTGTTCGGCGGGGCGCACGAGGAGTTCGACCTCACCGGCAGCCCGGCGGCGGTCATGATGATGGGCCTGCACGGTTCCGGCAAGACCACCTCGTCCGGCAAGCTGGCCATGCGCTGGAAAAAGCACGGTCGCCGCGTGCTGCTCGTCGCCTGCGATATCCGCCGCCCGGCCGCCGTCGAACAGCTGATGATTCTCGCCGGTCAGGTGGGGTGCGATGTGCTCGGCCCGGAACCGGGCGAGACGGTGCCCCAGTTGGGAAAGCGCGCCGCGCTGGCGGCAAAAGAGGGTAAATACGAGGTGGTGATCTACGATACCGGCGGCCGCTTCCAAGTGGACGAGGAGCTCGTGCAGGAACTCAAGGAGTTCGAAGCCGAAACCCGGCCCAACAACAAGGTGCTGGTGCTCGACGCGGCGATCGGCCAGGAATCGGTCAACGTGGCTGAGGCCTTCCGCGATGCGGTGGGGCTGACCGGTCTGATCCTGACCAAGCTCGACGGCGACGCGCGCGGCGGGGCCGCGCTTTCCGTCCATGCCGTCACCGGCTGCCCGATCCTCATGACCGGTTCCGGTGAAAAGATGGAGGACCTCGAGCCCTTCTATCCCGACCGCATGGCCTCGCGCATCCTCGGAATGGGCGATGTCGTGAGCTTCGTGGAGAAGGCCCAGGGCATCGTCGACCAGGAAGAGGCGATGAGGATGCAGGAAAAGCTGGCGAAGAACCAGCTAGACCTCGAGGACTTCCTTGGCCAGATCCGGCAGATGAAAAAGCTCGGCTCGATGAGCAGCCTTTTCGACATGATGCCGGGCGATGCGCTGAAGATGGATGCCAAGAAAAAAGAGGCCATCGCCAATGCGTCCGAGATCGAAATGAGGAAGTTTGAATCCATCATCCAGAGCATGACGCCCCACGAGCGGCGCAACCCGAAGACGATCGACCGCAGCCGGCGGCTGCGCATTGCGGCGGGCTGCGGGCGCAAACTGGCGGATGTCAACCAGTTGCTGAAGCGGTTTGAGCAAATGGGCAAAATGGGCAAGCAGTTCAAAAAGATGGAAAAAAGGTTGCGGCACATGAAGAAGTTCACTACAAAGTAGCCCCTTTACCCCAAATAACGGGATTTTCATACGGAGAGACAACACTATGGCAGTTAAGATTCGACTTCGCAGAATGGGCAACCGCAACGCCGCATTCTATCGTGTAATCGTTCAGGACGGGCGTGTTGCGCCGACCGGACGTTTCATCGAAACCCTCGGTTGGTACGACCCCAAGCAGGAAGGCAACAACTTCTCGCTGAACCTCGATCGCGTCAACTACTGGCTTTCCAACGGCGCACAGCCGTCCGAAACCGCAAAGAGCCTCATCAAAAAGGCCGGAGCCCTTCCGGTTGAACAAGCCGTTACCGGCGAAGTGACCGAAGAGGAAGTTCCGGTTGCCGCTGTTGAAGCGGAAGCCGATGCGGAAGAAGTGGCCGAGGAAGCTCCGGTTGCCGAAGAAGCCACCGAAGAAAAAGCCTAGGCGATGAAGCAGATTCTCGAAACCATCGCCAAATCCCTGGTCGACGCACCCAACGAAGTGCAGATCACTGAGATCGATGGCGAAAAGACCATCATCTTCGAGCTGCGTTGCAACGCCAAGGACGTCGGCAAGATTATCGGAAAGAGCGGCAAGACGGTGGGGGCCATGCGCACCATCCTCAATTCCATGGCCGCCAAGAACGGCCGCAAAGCCATGCTCGAAGTGGTCGACTAGGCGTTTCCCATATCCGGAAACAGCGAAAAAGAGCGAGCCTCACGGCCGCTCTTTTTTCTTTTTGGAAAAAATCGAACAGAAGGTCGCTAAGCGCGCAAAGGATAAAGATTCGGTTGCTTTGCGGACTTTGCGATCTTCTGTTAAATGATCAGTCATGAGTAGTGTCCTTAAAGTTGATGTGGTGACGCTCTTTCCAGGAATGCTTTCGGGGTTCCTGGAAGAGAGCATGATGAAGCGCGCCTCCAAGGCGGGCCTCGTCGAGTTCCGCATCATTAATCCGCGCGACTTCACGACCGACAAGCACAACACCACCGACGACCGCCCCTTCGGCGGCGGGCCGGGGATGGTGATGAAGTGCGAGCCGCTGTTTGCCGCCGTCGAATCGGTCAAGACCCCGGAGAGCCGAGTGCTGCTCATGACGCCCGCCGGAAAGACCTTCCGGCAGGCCGATGCCCGGCGCCTGGCCGACGACTGCAGCCACCTCATCTTTATCTGTGGCCATTACGAAGGAGTGGATGAGCGCGTCCGCGAGGCCCTGGTGGACGAGGAAATCTCCATTGGCGACTATGTCCTGACCAACGGGGCGCTTTCCGCCGCCGTGGTGATCGATGCCGTTGTCCGCTTGCTGCCCGGTGCGCTCGGGGCGGGGGAGATCGCCACCGAGGACGAATCGTTCTCGTCCGGACTGCTTGAATTCCCGCAATACACCCGGCCGCCGGAGTTCCGCGGCATGGAAGTCCCCGAAATCCTCTTCTCGGGCGACCATGGAAAAATCGCCGAATGGCGCAATGAACAGGCGTTGCAACGCACAAAAGAGCGCCGGAGCGACCTTTTGCCGGATAACACCGAAATTGGCGAAAACAACGCTTGACCGCCAAGCCGCGTTGGATATTATCTAGCGCTCTTTTAATAAATCCAGAAGCGAGAGAGTTTTATGAACACTATTGAGAAAATCAGACAGGAAAACGCCAATCAGGATCGCCATCCCGATTTCGTTATCGGCGATACCATCCGCGTCCACTACAAGATTAAAGAGGGCGGAAAAGAGCGCGTCCAGGTTTACACCGGCACGGTTATTGCCCGCAAGGGTTCCGGTATCACCGAGGCCATCACCGTTCGCCGTGTTTCCTATGGCGAAGGGGTTGAGCGTATCTTCCCGTTGAACAGCCCGAACATCGACAAGATCGAGATCGAGCGCCATGGTAAGGTTCGCCGCGCGAAGCTCTACTACCTGCGCGACCTGGCCGGTAAGAAGGCCCGCATTAAAGAACGCCGCGTCTAAGGAAGCGGCTTCGCCGCGGTCTTGCGGTCGAACGTCTGAAGGTCGGAGGTCGCTGTTGTAATGACCTTCGACTTTTGACGTTTGGACCTTTGGCCCGGAGCGAATGCCATGAGCGACCATCCCGATGTCCTGCTTTATGAAAAAGAAGCCTGGGCGTCGGGTTTTTTGCGTCTGGCCGGCATCGACGAAGCCGGGCGCGGCCCGTTGGCCGGCCCCGTTGTGGCCGCCGCCGTTGTTTTCGATCCCGACTACATCCAGGCCGAGCTGGCTCCCACCTTCGGGCGGTTGACCGATTCAAAGGCGATGCCCGAAAAGGCGCGGGATGAATATTTCCGGATCCTGACCGAATCCGAATCGGTTGCCATCGGGGTCGGCATCATTGGCCCGGAAGAGATTGATCGTATCAATATCCTCAAGGCCACCCACAGGGCCATGGGCATGGCCGTGGGGGAAACCGATGCCCGGTTCGCGTTGGTCGACGGCCTGCCCGTGAAGGGGCTTCCCTGCGGCCACAGGGCCATTGTTAAGGGGGACGCTCTCTCGGTTTCCATCTCCGCCGCCAGCATCATCGCCAAGGTGACCCGCGACCGCCTGATGGTGGAGCTGGATGCGGAATATCCGGAATACGGATTCGCCGGCCACAAGGGCTATGGTACCCGGCAGCATCTCGCGGCATTGAAAAAGCACGGCGCCACCCCTGCACACCGCCAATCCTTCCGCCCCGTTGCCGAGTTGAATCAGGGGGAGCTTTTTTAGGCCACCGATAAACACAGATAAAAATCCGAGTTCATCGGGGTTTATCCGTGGCGAACACCAGTTATTCGAGTAGGCCATTCATGGCAGGGGTGCCGAATTCTTCGAGCCATGCCGATTCCGTATCGAGCATGGCTTGTATTTTTCGGGGGTATCATCTTTCTTCGCCAACCAAGCGCTGCCCGCAAGAAAAAGTATTAAAATGTCGGACTGGCACCGGTGACGCTTAACACCCAGCCTTTCGCTTACGGAAATGCGATCGGGTAATCCGCATCGATCGGGTTTCCTGCCAGATCCATAAAGCCGTCGTACTGAGCATCGCTTGTTTTCAGAACGATCATTCCCCCACTTACCCAAGTAATGAAATCAATCCGGAAGGTTGTATTATCGATCCAATAGGAAACATCCGGATGATAGTCGCCGGTTGTGTAGTACCCCTGCTGCATCGGTTCGCTGAATATAACGGTCAAGGTTTTCGCCGGTTGATCAAAAGAATAGGAAACGATGGTTGGTGCAACATCGTCTGATGGATCCACAATTCCGCTTGAACCTCCGCCGTCACCTTCTTCGTCATCGTCCCCGCAACCGGTTAAGCCAACCATGCAACAGGCCACGATCGCCGCCATGGCCCCGCGCCTTGCCAACTTCCACCATTCGATTTTCATACGTATTCCTTTTGTTCGATGCGACCGCAACGGGCCGACACCGTGTTCAAGCCAGAGAAATAGGAAGGCCCTATTTTACCCCGCGCATCGCCAATCCTTCCGCCCCGTTATCGAGCTGAATCAGCTCGACCTGCGTTAATTCGGATCTACCACCGGTAGTTTTCGTTCTTTTCCTCGAAGGCCTTGATAAACTTCACAAACTGCATCAGTTCCCTGGCGCGCCATTTGAACTGGTTGCTCGAGAAGGGCGAGGCGTTTTTCTGCTCGGCAACAAAACTGAGCGTGTTGGCTTTGCTGGAGCAAATGTCGACCAGGGCCTTGCAGCTGTCGCTGAAATCCTTTTGGAAGGCGGCCCTGGGGTCCGAACCGCCTTTTTTGCTCCGCTTCTGCCCCAGGTTGCTCACCATGCCGTTATGCTGCTTGATCCAGCGTTGGACATCGAGCCCGACATCCTGGTCGGTTTCGATTTCGGATTTGAGGTTGCCCATCCATTCGGTCGCGAGGCCGTAGATCATTTCGCGGAATTCATCGGCATCGCGCAGCGGCCGGCCGAACTGCTTGTCGTATTGCTTCCAATTCGGGGCAAACCATGCGGAATCCTCGATGCGGTAGGAAAAGAGCCGGGCGGTGTTGCCCCAGGAAGTGCCTTTGTCCTTGTAGTAGTCGATGTTGCTCACAAGGCCGCACACCTTTGCGTCGGCGGTCAGGATGGGGCATCCGCAATGTTCCGGGCCAAGCCCTGCCGAAACGTCGAAGCGTTCCTCGTTGGCGTTTTCGATGGTGCCTCCAAGCTCGGCAAAGTTCCGGCCGGGCGACGAGAAGTCGGCCAGCACCACCGAGGTTCCGTTGGGCACGCCGGCGGCGATGTCCAGCCCTTTGTCCGATTGAACCTGGATCCGGGCAAGGTCGCGGGTGGTGGAAAGTTCGATGCGGGAGGGGCGCAATTCGGTTCCGGACAGGGTGGCGAGCGTGAAACGGTCGTGCCCTGAAATGAGTTTGGTATTGGTCAGCACATAGTGGTTGCCGTCCATGGTTGCAATGAAGCCGCAAACCTCGGAGTTTTCAAGTTGGATGCGGACGAGCACGTTGTTCATGAGGTCCGGAGCCAGCCCGAACGAAACCATCGTTTCGGTGGCCGCCGGTTTGGCCAGGACTTTTGCGGCCGATGACCCCGCCAGCAAGGTGGCCAGGGCATGGGTGGATTGACGTCGTGTTAGTTGCATTAGGTCCCCCTGTTATGGATTCGCTCAAGAGGAACCATGAATATCAAAGGTGCATGCGTGCAATCCAGCTGTTTTTCAAGGATTGGGGATTTAAGCCACCAGGCCGGTGGCCATTTCGCCGGCTTCTTCGAGCCAGGCGGTTTCGGTGGCCAGCATGGCTTGCTTCTTTTCGGGGGTGTCGTCCTCGGCGCCGGAGAGGTGGTCGAAACCGTGGGCCATGTAGAGCGCGAGCTCGTAGTCGGCGCCGTTTTGTTCCGGGCCAACCTGCACGGCGCGGTCGACATTGATGATGAGGTCGCCGCTGAATCCTTCGTCCTCGCCGGGCACGGGATCGTAGCGGAAGCTGATGACGTCGGTCGGGCGCTCCTTGCCGAAATATTCGAGGTTGGCGGGGGTGATTCCCGCGTCGTCGGTCAGGACAATGCAGACCTCGCCCCATGCCTCGTCCATGCGTGCTTCCAGTTTTTGCCCGAGCCAATCAGCTAGCTTTTGGAGCTGCGACAGCCGAAGGGTATGGTTTTGCTGTTGGTTTAGTAAGGTTGTTGTCATTGTCTTTGGGGTACGGGATGCGCCCGTGCAGCATGTTGGATAGGGAGAAGATGAAGGACTGTTTCACGACATTGATCTCGGCCATGGTGAGGTTGGCGTAGTCCATCTGGCCATCGCGGATCTTGGCGGCGAAAATGTCGTCCATCATGTTGGAGATTTTCTGCGGCGTGGGTTTCTCGATGGAGCGCGAGGCCGCCTCGGAGGCATCGGCCAGCGACAGGATGGCCATCTCCGGCGAGACGGCCGGGGCGCCGCCGTAGCGGAAATCGGAATCGTTGATGACATCGTTCATCGACCCGCCGGCGCCGGCCTTGGCCATGGTTTTGGCCTTGTGGTAGAAGAAGGAGATGAGGCCGTTGCCGTGGTGCTGCTCGATGGCGTCCATGACGGGTTGCGGAAGTTTGTGGCGCTTGGCCAGGGTGAGGCCTTCCTTGACGTGCGAGGAAATCACGAGTGCGCTCATGTGGGGCGAGAGTTCGTCGTGCGGGTTTTCCTTGTGCTGGATGTTTTCGGTGAAGAACTCGGGCTTGGCCATTTTCCCGATGTCGTGGTAGTAGGCGCAAACGCGCGTGAGCAGCGAATTGGCGCCGATGGCCTCCGCGGCGTTCTGGGCGAGGGTGGCCACCATGAGGGAGTGGTGGTAGGTGCCCGGCGCCTGCATGGCCATTTTCTGGAGCAACGGATGCCCCATGTCGGAGAGTTCGAGCAGGGTGATGTCGGTGGTGATCTTGAAGGCCTTCTCGAAAACGGGGATCAACAGCATGGTGAGGATGGTGGCGATCATCCCGGAACTGATGGCGGCGGCAACCTGCCAGCCGAGCGTCGCCAAATCGGGTTGGTTGAGAATGGCAATGATGAGCACGTAAAGTGTTTTGACGGCGCAGACCCACAACCCGGCGCGGAAGAGGCTGGAGCGGCGGTGGATGTTGCGCGCCGAGCTGGCGGCCGTGACCGTGATTATCATGCCAAGGGCGAACACGTCGAATGCTTGGTCGAACAGCACGGCGGTGGCGAAGCTGCACCAGAAGCCAAGGCAGATGGCGGCGCTGCCGCCCAGCAGGATGCCGGTGAGCAGGATGGCCAGGGCGTGGGGAACGAGGTAGACCATCATGGGCGCGATCGGGTCGAAATGGCTGGCCAGATAGGTGAGCAGGCGCGCCATGCCCAGGGTGGCCAGCGAGAGCAATACCATGAGCAGCAGTTTTTCGGGCTCGCGAACGAGTGTTGCATTCCCGACGCGCAGGATGACGGCGGTGCAGATGAGGCCGGCGAGCAACAGGATGCCGTTGCCGAGGATTTCGAGGGCTTGTTCCAGCGCGTCCTGATCGGCGATGCGCTGCTCCTCGTGGAATTTGATCAAGAGCAGGATCTGGTCGTTCACCTCGTCGCCGGCACGGGCAATGATGGTGCCGGCGGGATAGAGCTGGAGGCTCGCCTCGACTTTCGAGGCTTCCAGCCTCCCCGCTGCGACGGTGGCGTCCTTGTCGTATTCCAGGTTGTCGACCACGACCATGGGGAGCATCCGGTCGAGGAGTTCGCGCCGCGGTTCCTCCTCGATCGTTGAGGTGATTGCCCGGACGGCTTGATGGGCGGAATAGAGGTTTTTCTGGTTCACCGTTTTGCCGGCGGGGTCGGCATCTGTCGAGATCGTGAGTCGGTGTTCGGGATCGTTGCTGAAGAGCGTGATGCGGTATTCGTCCGGAAGAATGCCGGTTTTCATGACCTGCTGGATGCCCTTGGTCAGGATGGCCTTGGTTTCCGCAACCGCGTTCGAGGGCACGGCGGCGATGAGGGAGAGGGCATCGACCGGGGAGTTGATGAGCAGGTCGTCCATGGAGCTGGCGATGCTTGGCTGGTCGTTGGTGGAGGCGGCGGTGTAGGCACCGAGGCGATTGAAGAGTTCGCCCATGATCTTGAGCGCGTCCTGTGCCGGGGCGGGGTCGATCGTGAATACCGGTGGGACGGCGGCGGCCGCGCGGGTGCGCGCAAGATCGGTGTCGGATAGGTTCTCGCATTCGAAATCGACGGAGGCGGTGATGGTGGAGGGCACCTTCTGGCCCTTGGACAGCGTCGGCGTGCGCACGATGCCGTGGCCGAAGAACAGCCACGTGACCATCAGCCACAGCAGGATGCCGAGACCGACGGACTTATAGGGGACATCCTTCTTCCGCGAGACCTCGGTCTTGCGTTCGGCGATGCCTTTTTGCCTCTTTTTTGATTTTTTCGTCTTCACGGGATTTCTCCGTTTCGGCGGGCTAGGAAGCCCGCTTTGCCTGGTAGGCTTCGATCACTTTCTGAACCAGCGGGTGGCGTACGACGTCGCGTTCGGTTAGCTCGACAATGGCCAGCCCCTTGATGTTGTTCAGGATGGATCGGGCTTCGACCAACCCTGAGATGCTGCGGTTCGGAAGGTCGATCTGGGTCAGGTCGCCGGTGATGGCGCATTTGGAATCGAATCCCAGCCGGGTGAGGAACATGAGCATTTGCTGCGGAGTGGTGTTCTGCGCCTCGTCGAGAATGACGAAGGCATGGTTGAGGGTGCGGCCGCGCATATAGGCCAGCGGGGCCACCTCGATGATGCCGCGCTCAATGTAGGTTTCGATGGTTTCGGCAGGAATCATGTCGTGCAGCGCGTCGTATAGCGGGCGGAGGTAGGGGGCAACCTTCTGCTGGAAGTCGCCGGGGAGGAAGCCGAGGTTTTCGCCGGCTTCTATGGCCGGGCGCGTGAGGACAATGCGGCTGACATCGTCCCTGAGCAGGGCGGAAACCGCCTTGGCCATGGCCAGGTAGGTCTTCCCGGTGCCGGCCGGCCCGATGCCGAAGGTGATCGGGTTGTACTGCATGGCGTCGAGGTAGATCTGCTGCCCGAGCGTCTTAGGGAAGACAGCGGTTTTGCGGGGGTTCACATCGATGCGGATGCTGGCCAGTTTTTCGAACACCTTGTTTTCTCCGCGCTTGAACGCATCGTAGGCATAGTCCACCACTTGCCCATTCAGCGGGGCGCGGTTCCGCGCCTTTCGCAATTCTTCGATGAATTCGCTGATTCTGGAGACGCTTTCCTCCGGGCCCCTAATGAGAACGACTTGGTCGCGCACCACCAGTTCGAGATCGTTTTCACTCTCGATTTGTGCAGAGAACCCGTCGATGGCCCCGCCGATTTCGCGGGCTTCGCTGGCATTGTCGAAATGGATGGTGTTCTCGTGCATGGGATACGTGGGGTGGTCTCCGAGGGGCTTGGTTTGGCCCGGAGGGTGGCGATTTGCGTGCCTAGTCCAGGGTAGGCGTCCGTTTCGTCGGAATAATCATTGCTTGGAACTTAATGGGATTTGCAGGAGTGCGTCAATACGATTCCTGCCTGTGAAAAATGGAAAAAAAAGTAGTGGCTTCCGCCGTGTTGGCACGGGGGTTGCTTTATCCTTGGCGGTTGTTTTGACCAAGTGAATAGAATATCAAGGGGTATGGTAAAATGAAAAACACACAACTGAGTACGAGCTTCGCTGCTGGCCTGGCCATCGTCATGGCGATTTCCGGATGCGCTCCCGTAACCATGGACAGTACGCCGTCGCAGGCGAGGGTATATTACAAGGATAACGATAAACTCATCGGGAAGACGCCGCTCAAAGTGAACCTGGTTGCCAGCAACAAGGAGCTGATTGTCCGCAAGGAAGGGTACTTTTCCAAAACGGTCGTTCTTTCGCCCATCGATCCCGACAACATCACCGTGGTTCTCGCGAAACGCAACATGGTGCTGCTGGTCAGCAAGCCGGAAGGCGCCGAGCTGTTTGTCGAAGGGGTGGGGCGCGTGGGCCGCACACCGTACCGTCTCGACTACAAAAAGCCCCATCGCACCTTTACCGTAAAAGCGCCGGGGTATGCCGATCAGCTATTCACGGTTCCCGAAGAACCCGAGGGCGACGTGGTGATCGATCTCGAGCGTACCGATATGGTCATCGTGGAAAGCAACCCCCGGAATGCCGAAGTCTACACGGCCGATGGCAAGAAGGTGGGAACGACCCCGATCGCCATTTCCGCAACGGAAAAACAAGTGCTGAGGCTTTGCAAGGAGGGATACTACGATATGCCCTTTGCCATCGACGCGGAAACCACCAGTCCCCACGTCTTGAAGATGGAGCGCGAACCGATCGTTATCGTCTACAGCGAGCCGGAAGGCGCAACCGTGGTTCATCGAGGCGTTGCTCTCGGCAAAACCCCGTTCCGCCAGCTGGTGAAGGAGGACATGGATCTGGAAATCAGCTACGACCGCCATTATGGCAAGAAGATCACGATTGCCCCGGATTCCCCGCGCTCGGTGAATGTCTCGCTCGAGTTGAAACCCTACGTGGTCATCAAGAGTAATCCTGTCGGTGCCCAGCTCTATCGTTCGGGCGGAGTGGAACTGCTGGGAACCACGCCCGTGGAAGTGTTGGTCGAGAAGGATACCGCTTTCGAAATGCACAAGCAGGGTTTCGATATCAAACCCTTCATGCTTTCCTCCGAATCCAACCGCGAAGTGGTGGTGCCGTTGCGCGAGGCCATCTCCGCCATGGAGAAAACCGTCTTGATCGACAGCGAACCCTCCGGTGCGAAGGTTTACCGCCCCGGTGGCGCCGAGTTCATCGGCGAAACCCCCTTGGAGCAGCGCTTGCGTGGCGAGCGCACGTTCGAACTCCAACTCGATGGCTTCAAGACCAAGATTGTCACCGTCGCGCCCGACTCGGCCGACAACGTAACCTTTGCATTGGCGAAGGATGAATCAGCTAGGAATGTCACGGTCAGCGACCCCTTGTTGAATACCCCTTCATCCTTTTAGCCAATGCCCTTTTAGAACCACGGGCCCCGCATCGGGGCTCTTTTTGTGAAAACACCTATTGGGACTGAGTTCCAATAGGTGTTTTGCGTTTGAAAACGGGGAATTTTCCTCTCAAAAAAACTTTCAATTCAATCGAGTTCTGGGATTATGCGGAACTTTTACGGGGAGACCCGGTGCTAGAAATGGAAATAGTGACATTTTTCGTACTTTTTCAACTAATGGGATGCTTAAACCAAGGAGTAGATAAACCATGAGCAAGAAAATGGTTACCATTGATGGTAATACCGCGGCCGCGCACATCGCGTACGCGTTTTCCGACATCGCAGCGATCTATCCGATCACGCCTTCATCCAACATGGGCGAATATTCGGAAGAGTGGGCCAGCCAAGGCAAGAAAAACCTCTTCGGCAAGGAAGTCGATGTTTGTGAAATGCAGTCCGAAGCCGGTGCGGCCGGTGCAGTCCATGGTTCCCTGAGCGCAGGCGCCCTGACCACCACCTTCACCGCTTCCCAGGGTCTTCTGCTGATGATCCCTAATATGTATAAGATCGCCGGCGAAATGTTGCCGACGGTTTTCCACGTCTCCGCCCGTTCTCTCGCGGCGCAGTCGCTCTCTATTTTCGGCGACCACTCCGACGTCATGTCCGTTCGCAACACCGGTTGGGCCATGACGGCCGCCAGCTCCATCCAGGAAACGATGGACATGGCCACGATCGCCCACCTCTCCACGCTCAAGGCACAGATCCCGTTCCTGAACTT
The DNA here is from genome assembly GCF_900890425.1 of Pontiella desulfatans. NCBI lineage: Bacteria > Pseudomonadati > Kiritimatiellota > Kiritimatiellia > Kiritimatiellales > Pontiellaceae > Pontiella > Pontiella desulfatans. The sequence continues at coordinate 1,215,803 of NZ_CAAHFG010000003.1, forward strand.
CTTCGATGGCTTCCGCACCTCCCACGAGCTGCAGAAGGTCGAAATGATCGACTACGCAGATCTCAACGACCTGATCGAGCCGGAATACATCGAACGCTTCCGCGCCCGCGCCCTCAAGCCGGAAAACCCGAGGCTGAAGGTTGCCGCGCAGAACCCGGACGTATACTTCCAGGGCCGCGAAACCTCCAACAAGTACTACGACGCCATTCCGGAAATCGTCCAGGAATACATGGACAAGTTCGCCGCTAAGTTCGGCCGCAAATACAACCTGTTCGACTACGTCGGTGCAGCCGATGCCGAGAAGGTCGTCATCGCCATGGGCTCCGCCTGCGATACCATCGAGCAGACCATCGAAAAGCTCAACGAGCAGGGCGAAAAACTCGGTCTCGTCAAGGTGCGCCTTTATCGTCCGTTCTCCGCGAAAGCCTTCGTGGACTGCATTCCCGAAACCGCGAAGAAGATCATCGTGCTCGACCGCACCAAAGAGCCCGGTGCAACCGGCGAGCCGCTCTACTTCGACACCATCGCCGCGCTCAAGGACCGCGACTGCACCGTCATCGGCGGCCGCTACGGCCTCTCCTCCAAGGAGTTCCCGCCCCGCATGGTCAAGGCCGTATACGATCACGCCGACAACGGTGCATGGCACGGCTTCACCGTGGGCATCAACGACGACGTGACCAACCTCTCCATTCCGGTGGGGGGCGAGTTCAACATCGAGCCGACCGACGTGAAGTCCTCCGTCTTCTGGGGCTTCGGTTCCGACGGTACGGTAGGCGCGTGTAAAAACACCATCAAGATCATCGGCGACAACACCGACATGACGGCGCAGGCCTACTTCGTGTATGACTCCAAGAAGTCCGGCGGTGTCACGGTTTCGCACCTTCGTTTCGGCGAAAGCAGCGTCAACTACCCGTACCTCATCCAGCATGCCGGCTATGTGGCCTGCCACAACGTTTCCTACATCGGCCGCTACGACATGCTCGGCGCGATTGCCGAAGGCGGTACGTTCGTGCTCAACTCGGAAATCCCGACCTCGGAAGTGTTCGAGCACCTCACCAAGGAAGAGCAGCAGATCATCATCGATCGCAAGATCAACTTCTACAACGTCAACGCGCTGAAGATCGCCATGGAAGTCGGCCTCGGCGGACGCATCAACACGGTCATGCAGACGGTATACTTCAAGCTGTCCGGCGTGCTGCCGGAAGACGAAGCCATCCAGCTCATCAAGGACTACGCCAAGAAGACCTTCGAGCGCAAAGGCATGGACATCGTGGAGATGAACTGGAAAGCCATCGATGCTTCCGCCGCCGCGATCGAAAAGGTCGAGGTTCCTTCCGAGATCACCAAGTCCTACGTGCTGCCGGACCTGATTCCTGCCGACGCCTGCGGTTTCATGAAAGACGTGATCCTGCCGACCATGATGATGAGGGGCGATGACGTTCCGGTTTCCAAGATGACGTTCGACGGCACCCTGCCGACCGGCACATCGAAAATCGAAAAGCGCTGCATCGGGCCGCGCGTTCCGAAATGGCTCAGCGAAAACTGCATCCAGTGCAACCAGTGCGTCATGGCGTGCCCGCACGCGGTTATCCGTGCAAAGCAGATCGATCCTGCCGAGCTGGCTTCTGCTCCGGAAACCTTCACCACCGTCAAGTCCAAGACCAAGAACGACAAGGATCTCGACTACAAGATCCAGGTCTATGTCGAAGACTGCACCGGTTGCGGCGTCTGTGTTGAAACCTGCCCTGCAAAAACCAAGGCGCTTGAGTTCACCACGCTCGACGACGAGAAGGAAGCGGGCGAAGTGGAAAACACCTACTTCTTCGACGCGCTGCCCGACAACGTTCTCGACGGAGCGAATCCGGCGACCGTCAAGGGCCTGCAGTTCAAGAAGCCTCTGTTCGAGTTTTCCGGCGCCTGCGCCGGTTGCGGCGAAACCCCGTACGTCAAGCTCGTCACGCAGATCTGCGGTGAGCACATGATCGTTGCGAACGCCACGGGTTGCTCCTCCATTTATGGCGGCACCTTCCCGACCATCCCGTACAGCAAAACCAAAGAGGGCCGCGGTCCTTCCTGGGCGAACTCGCTCTTCGAAGACAACGCCGAATACGGAATGGGCTTCCGCCTCGCGGTCGACAACAACCGTGCGCTGCTGCGCCAGTATGTTGCCCAGTTGCTCGAACTCGGAACCACCGCAGACCTGACGGCCGCCCTGAACAAGGCGATCGGAATCTGTGTGGACAACGACCTCAGCGACGAAGCGGTCGCGGCACAGAACGCAGTGAAGATTCTTCTTCAGGGCGCACTGGCCGAAGCCTCCGCCGAAGCCGCCCCGGTCGTCCGCAAAGTCATCGAGCTGCAGGACTACTTCGTCGATAAGGCCGTCTGGATCTTCGGCGGCGACGGCTGGGCCTACGACATCGGTTATGGCGGACTCGACCACGTGGTGGCTTCCGGCAAAAACGTCAACATCCTCGTTGTCGACACCGAAGTCTACTCCAACACCGGCGGTCAGGCTTCCAAGTCCACTCCGATCGGCGCCGTGGCTAAGTTTGCCACCGACGGCATGCGTGCCGGCAAGAAGAACCTCGGCTTCATGTGCATGAGCTACGGAATGGTTTACGTGGCCCAGATCTCCATGGGTGCAAACCGCATGCAGACGCAGAAGGCCATCCAGGAAGCGGTCAACTACAACGGCCCGTCCATCATCTTGGCGTACGCCCCCTGCATTGCGCACGGCATCGACATGATGAAGACGCAGACCATTGCGAAGAACGCCGTGGAATGTGGCTACTGGCCGCTCTACCGCTTCAACCCGGCCGGCGAAGAAGGCAAGAAGTTCACGTGGGAAGCCAAGGACCCGACCGGCGACTTCCAGGCCTTCATCCGCAACGAGCGTCGTTACACGACGCTGCTGAAAACCGCTCCGAACGAAGCGGAAGAGCTGTTCAAGCTCGCGGAAGAAGATGCCAGCAAGCGCTGGAACTTCATGAAAAAGCTCGGCGAAATCATGTAGCCGAAGCTCCGCTTCACAAAAAAAGCCCGCCCGCAACGGCGGGTTTTTTTTGTGCCCGGGCATAGAGCTCGCGAGGTGTTGCATGTGCGCAATTGCTGGATTGTGATTGCGCAAAAAACCGGATGGATTCCCCGGGGTGTTTGCTACTGTGTTGATCGACTCAAAGAAAAAGGGTTCGGCAGGCGTATCCCTATCGTGTATGACGTTTTCCCATGGCGAAATCATGTATATCAAAAAGCATTGGTGGGTATGAGCCGACCATGTAGTGGCTAAGATAGGCTACTGTTTAGTTTTTTGCCGGAACGAACAGGAACAAGGAAATGAAAAAACGCTTTTTTGCCAACCATGCCAAGTCAAGTGCCGCACTGATCAGCCTGGGCATACATGCCATATTGATCGTTATCGCGTTCACGTTCGTGGCGGTGACGGTGATCACGAAGGAGGAACAGGCCTTCGAGACCAAGCACGTGAAGCGACCGAAAATGCCGATCAAGAAGCTGCAGGTTCCGGTCAATGTTAAGAAAAAGAAGTCCCAGAAGCCAAAGTTGCGCAAGCGCATCGTGGTGCAGCCAAAGATGAACCAGACCATGCCCGACATCAAGATGCCGGAAATCACCGGCGTCAAAGGCGGCATGGGCAGCGGTGTCGGCGATTCGCTCGGCGGGGGCGGCGGCGTTGGCTTCTCCATGCCCGAGATCGAAATTTTCGGGATCAAGGGCAAGGGCGAAAAGATTTTCCTGATTCTCGACACCGGCAACCACATGCTGATCGACGAAATGGGCGGGATCCCCGCCTACACTATCATCAAGAACGAGCTCATCCGGATTGTGGAGGAGCTCCCTCCCACGGCGCTGTTCAATATTTGCGTGTTTGGCGGGGGGGAACGGACGTTGTTCCCGACGCTGGTTTCCGCAAACTCCGCCAATGCGGCCAAGGCCAAGGCCTGGCTAGATCCGTTGAACTCGGCGGCCGATTCCGCCAAGTCGGGGCTATACGGCATCAAGACCCTCGGTTCGGAGGGATCGCACCACAAGGAGGACTTGCGCATCGGAAAATTTGCGGAGCCGATCAAGAAAAACGGCCCCATCTATGGTGGTAAATGGGGCGGGGATGCGTGGTACAAGGCCTGCATGCTTTCCATGCTCCAGCAGGCCGACACCGTCTTTTTGCTAAGCAACGATTGGAGCCATCAGCGTGTGGCCATCTCCGAGGTGCCTTCGGTGGAGGAGTGGATCGCCACCACCTCGGCCGGCAAGAAGTGGGATGAAAAGGTCAAGGAGGGTTATCGGCTGCTCGAAGAGGAAAACAAGCGGCGTAAGGCCGAAGGGCAACCGCCCAAGGTGGTCTCCGGCGGGCGCTGGGGCATCCAGAACGAATATTTCCCGGGCATCCAGCGACCCCCGACTCCGGAATACTACTACTTCAAGCCGCAGGAATTCGCCGAGGCCATGGTGATGATGAAAGACAAGCATAGGCCAGATGTGCTCCAGTCAAAGAGCGGCCTTGGCAAGAATCCGAAAAAGGGCAAGGTCGATTTTTCATTCAACGTGGTTCAGTTCGTCAAGGCGAACGGGGAGCCGAGCGACCGCGCCGTCGGCAACTTCAAGAAACTGACCAGCCTTTGCCGCGGGCAATACCAGACGGTCGCCGGGATGGATGAGATCCAGAACTACGTCTCGTCCCACTAGCATGCCGGCGAAGGATGCCGCTGGAAGTCCGACCCCGATCCATGCCATAAACAGGCATGAAACGGTTTGAAATCGCCTTGGCCATGGACTATGCCAACCCCTTCGTCCGCGCCGTGGCCGAGGGGGTGGCGCGCTATGGCTTCCAGCAGGGCAACTGGCGTTTCTATGCCCCGCACGGCGCTCCCGAGGTGTCGTTGGCCGACCTGAAAAAATGGAAGGGCGATGGCGTCATCGGCATGCTCGACCAGCCAGCGGTTTCCGCGCTTCGCAAGCGCGGCATCGCGGCGGTCAACATTTTCGGCCGTTTCGCCGAGCTGCCCCGGAGTTCGGTCGTGGTCGATAACCACGAAATCGGCCGCATGGCCGCGGAGTTTTTCATCGGCAAGGGCATTCGCCGTTTTGCCATCACCGGGCGCAAGGTGTTCGGCGATGCCACCCTGAAATACGAAGCCTTCATCTCAGCACTTTCAGAGAAGGGCTTCCAGTGCCTCGAACTGAAGTCGCGGCAGGCCATCCAGAATATTGCCGAACAGATTGCGTTGCTGGAGGGCGACGGCCCCGTGGGGGTGCTCGCCACGGAAGACCCGGTCGGCCGCATCGTGATCGATGCCTGCGTCGATGCCGGCCTGCGGGTGCCGGAGGACGTTTCGGTGCTCGGAGTGAACAACGGCCGGTTCGCCTGCGAGATGCTGCACCCGCAAATGTCGAGCATCGAGCTCGGCGCCGCCCGCGTCGGTTGGCAGGCGGCGCAGATGCTGGAGCAGTTGATGAAGGGTGGGGACGATCCGGCAGAACCCATCCGCATCTCTCCTGAAAAGATCGTCGAGCGCCACTCGACCGATCTGACTGCGGTAACCGACCAGGCCGTTGCCGAGGCATTGAAGTTCATTCGGGAAAATGCGCACAACCCAATCTTGGTCGATGACGTCGCCCGTGCGGCGCATGCGGGGCGCCGCACACTGGAAAACCGCTTCCGTTCGTTGTTGCAGATCTCCGTACACGATTCCATCCGCCGCGAACGCATCCAGCGGGCCTGCCGTCTGCTCAAGGAAACCGACATGCTCATCGAAGATCTTTCCGAAGCCTGCGGCTACACCACCCGCGAGCGCTTCAACCAGGCCTTTAAGCGGGAAACCGCCACCACACCTTCCGCCTACCGCAAAAAATACCGCTTCACCGACTGACCTCTCTCGCCCTATTCTTCGCATAATGGCCGTTATTGTGCGTGAAATACGTATTCACAAATGGTGACGATTCGCTAAGGTGCTCTCCGCATTTTAAAACACAGGAGAGACACCATGGCGAAACTTGAACCAAAGGCGGCTGCGGATTGCCGCTATGACATTCTTTCATTGGGCGAGGTGATGCTTCGCCTTGATCCGGGCGAAGGCCGCATCCGCACGGCGCGCCAATTCCAGGCTTGGGAAGGCGGCGGCGAATACAACGTGGCCCGCGGACTGCGCCGCTGCTTCGGCCAGCGCGCCGGCGTGGTGACCGCCTTTGCGAAGAACGAAGTCGGCCTGCTGATGGAGGATTTCATCCTGCAGGGCGGGGTGGACACCTCGCTGATCAAATGGATGGACTACGACGGCATCGGCCGCACCGTGCGCAACGGCCTGAACTTTACCGAGCGCGGCTTCGGCATCCGTGGCGCAGTCGGTTGTTCCGACCGCGGCAACACGGCGGCCTCGCAGCTGAAGGCCGGCGACATCGATTGGGAATATATCTTCGGCACGCTCGGTGTCCGCTGGCTCCACACGGGCGGCATCTTCGCGGCGCTTTCCGAAACCACCGGCGAGGTGGTGATCGAAGCGGCAAGGATTGCCAAGAAACATGGCACCATCGTCTCCTACGACCTCAACTACCGCCCCTCGCTCTGGAAGGGGTTCGGCGGTTTGGAAAAGTGCCGGGAAATCAACCGCGAGATCGCCAAGTATGTCGATGTCATGATCGGCAACGAAGAGGACTTCACCGCGTGTCTGGGTTTCGAGATCGAAGGGGCGGACGACAACCTGACCGACCTCGAGGTTGGCGCATTCCAGCAGATGATCACCAAGGCCGTGGCCGAATTCCCGAACTTCAAGGCCACCGCCACCACCATGCGCGGCGTAAAGACGGCAACCGTCAACGACTGGGGCGCCATGTGCTGGGTCGATGGCGAGTTCTACACATCGGCCCATCGGCCGGATCTGGAAATCATGGATCGCGTGGGCGGCGGCGACAGCTTTGCCTCCGGCTTCATCTATGGCCTGATGATTCTGCAGGATGCGGCCAAGGCCATTGAATATGGCGCGGCGCACGGTGCGCTTGCCATGACCACGCCCGGCGACACCACCATGGCGTCGCTCGCGGAAGTTGAAAAGATCGTCGCCGGTGCCGGCGCGCGAGTGGACCGGTAGGGAAAATTGTAGGGGCGACATGCATGTCGCCCGTACTGCAAATGGAGAAAAAAATGTTGAATGAATTGTTAAAACGCCCGGTGATTCCGGTGATTGTGATCGACGATGCCAACGATGCCGTGCCGCTGGCGGAAGCCCTGCTGGCCGGTGGCATGGACGTCATCGAGGTAACCTGCCGCACGGCGGCCGCACCGCAGGCGCTGGCCAACATCAAGAAGGCGTTGCCGGAAATGTTGCTGGGAGCCGGTACCGTGGTGACCGAAGACCAGGCCAAGATGTGCATCGATACCGGCGTCAGCTTCGGTCTCGCTCCGGGCCTCAATCCCGACACCGTCAAGTTTTTCCAGGCGAACGACACGCTCTTCATTCCGGGCGTCATGACGCCTTCGGAAATCGAGCAGGGCTTGTCGCTCGGCTGCAAGATGCTCAAGTTTTTCCCGGCCGGCGCGGCGGGCGGCGTGAACATGCTCAAAAATCTAGCGGCTCCCTATGGGCCGCTCGGCGTTAAGTTTTGCCCCACCGGCGGCGTGAACCTCGATAATATGCTGGAATGGCTTTCTATGCCGATCGTCAGTGCCATCGGCGGCTCGTGGCTCGCCACCAAGCAGCAGATTGCCGACAAGGATTGGGGCACCATCACCCAGCAGGTCAAGGAAGCCCTGGCCAAGGCAAGCGAAGCATAGGCTTCGCCCCCTATTCAAACGCGGTCTTGAATTGTTCGAAGGCCGCTTTCAAGTCGCCGATTTCCTGACGGAGGTCGGCGACTTCGTCTTCCAGGGTCTGGATGCGTTCGAGCCGGCTCGGGCCGGTTTGCATTTCGGCCACGGGCGCCATCGGTTCCGGTTCTTCCTCGGGGATCTCGATTTCGCTACCGCCAAAGAGATGCGCCCAGCGGCGCTCGCGCTTGCCCGGTTGGCGCGGCAACTGCACCACGAAGCAGCCTTCCTCGTTGTTTTTCAGCTGTTCGAGGATGTGCTCCACCTCGCTCGAATCCGCCAGCGTATGCAGGCGCGAGCAATGGGCGCGCAGGTCGCCCGGGGTTTGCGGGCCGCGGATGAGCAGTTCGCAGATGATGGCCATCTGCGAGAGCGAAAAGCTCCAGTGGTCGGCAATGTTATGCCGGTATTTCATCACGCGGCTCCCCGATGCCGAGACCTCGACGGCGAGCTTGTGCTCCATGCGCAGTTCGAAGAGCGTGTGCTCCACGGTGGCCGTATCGAGCTCCATCACGGGATTGCGGTTGTTCTTCTGGTTGCAGGCGGCCACCAGCGCATTGAGGGTGAGGGGATAATAATCCGGCGTCGACATCTCCTTCTCAATCAGGCATCCCAACACGCGTTCTTCAATCGGGCTAAGTTCAAACTCCATGGCATCCTCCGTATGTATTGAATGCATGCTAAAGCAACTCCCATGAAAAAGCAAAGTACGGAGTAGGTTGAAACGTTCTGGAGTTGGCGTATGCTGAATGGGTTAATTCAATCAGGGGGTGGTCATGAACAGGGTGTCGGGGATTCTTGGTGCGGTTCTATTGGTCTTGGCGGGATGCCGATCAACCGAGTTGCAATCGTTGGAAAAACGCGCACAGCGTGGCGAGGCGGAGGCGCAAGGCCAGCTGGGGTGGCGCTATGCCACCGGCGACGGTGTGGAAACCAATCTCACGAAGGCAGTGGAACTCTATCGGCAGGCCGCCGGGCAGGGCAATGCGAATGCCCAGTTCCATCTCGGCAACTGCTACCGCCTCGGGCGCGGCGTGGAGCAGGACAAGGCGAAGGGCGCCGAATGGTTCCTCAAGGCCGCGGAGCAGGGCCACGAGCGGGCGCAGTTTAACCTCGGCAACCGCAACCGTATCCTCGGTAACTATCCCGAGGCCGTCCGCTGGTTCCACCTGGCCGCCGAGCAGGGCAACGCCAGCGCCCAGGCCAACCTCGCCCAGTGCCTGCGGATGGGCATGGGCACCGAAATGGATATGGAAGGTGCCTTCAAGTGGAACCGGGCCGCCGCCGAGCAGGGGCATGCGCGCGGGCAGTATAATCTGGGTATCCACTACCTGAAGGGCGCGGGCGTTGCGGAGGATCGCGAGTTGGCGATGGAGTGGTTTGCCAAGGCCGCCGGTCAGGGCGACAAGGATGCCCGTCGAAAGCTTCATGTGATGAACGCCGAAGGTTCCGACAAGGTGAAGGCACTCGCCCCGGACTGGAACCGGAAGATCAATGCCGGTAGCCAGGCGATGGCGCAATACAACCTTGCATTGCACGCCCACAACCTAAAGCAATACGAAGACGCCGCGCGCTGGTTCCGCCAGGCCGCCGAAAAGGAAAGCGCCAAGGCGCAGTACTATTTAGCCACCTATTATCGGGATGGGCGGGGCGTTGAAAAGAGCATGGAGGAGGCTGTCAAGTGGTATCGGCTTGCGGCGGAGCAGGGCTATGCCAAGGCGCAGTACGGTCTGGGGTTGCGCTATGCCAAGGGTGAGGGGGTGGAAAAGAATCCCAAAGTGGCCGCCGAATGGATCCTGAAATCGGCGGAGCAGGGCTATGCCCTGGCCATGGTGGCGATGGTCTATCGCTACGAAAAGGCCGATGGCGTGGACGAGGATATGGACGAAGCCATGCGCTGGTATCGGCTCGCCATGGAAAACGGCTATGACCGCCGGCTCAAGGAGCAGAAGCCGCTCGTCGACCACGCGGCGGTGTTTGCCGAAAACGCCGCGCTGCTCCAGGCCATCCCCGGTTCCTCGGCGAACTACGTTGAATGGATGCAGGTCGCCGTGGAGAGCAAGGACGAACTCAAGCTCAAAGAGGAGATCGATCCGTTCCTCCAGGAGCTGGTGAAGGCGAACCCCGCCGACTGGAAAACCCTGCACGCCGCCGCCATGGGCTACCATTTTGCGCCGGGCTCCGGGTACAAAAACAAGGCGCTTGCCCGTTGGAAAGCCCTCGGCCTGATGGCGCGCGCCCACGGGGCGATGCAGGGAGCAACGCCTGCCCAAACAAAGCTGTTCCACAATCACTATCTCGAAATCATCATCGCCCAGCGCGACGAACAGCCCCACATGCTCCAGCTCAAGACCACCGATTACTCCGAGCACGATGTCCTGGGCTACCGCCTCGGCGCCGGGCTTTCGCGCCGCCCGGTTTTCCACGCCGTGCCGGCCTCGCACGATGCCGCCGCCACCGACGGCGAGCTTGCCCGCTGGCTAATTGCGCAGGGCGCGCAGATGATCGAAGGCCAGGACGCCGCCGGGACGTCGCTCGCGCTCTTCGCCATGCTGGTGGCCGGGCAGCAGTTGGAAATGCCGTTGAACATGGGCGAACCCCACATGGATGTGCTCGCTGCCATGGCCGACAACGAAACCGCGGTTTGGGTGGACGAGGAACCCGAGGTGGTCGCATTGCCGGACGACTATGCCTTCATCCCGGTCTTCCAGCAGCTGGCCGACGGCGGCAACAAAAAGGTCGCGGCGGTTTTGGCCTCGCTCTGCCAGAGCCGGTGCCAGCTCGAACGCGCGGCGGGCTATTTTGAAATCGCGGGCAACACCAACGCCGTCCGTTCCATCCGCGCCAGCCAGGGCACGGTGAAACGCTGCCCGCCGGCAGCGGCCGGGGTGGCACCGGAGATCAGCTTTTCATACCGTAACGGCTCGGCGGTCGAGGTGTCGGTTTTCCGCATCAACGCCGGAACCAACCTGCTGGAGCGGCTGAAGGCGGGCGACGTGAAATACAGCGAGCTTTCGCTTTTGCAAGGGAATCCCGACTGGTTCCGCAAATGTGGCGGCTTCGATGCCCCCGGCGCGTTGCGCGAGGTTGAGCGCTTTACGGTTGAACTCGATCCGCACCCCGACCACCGCGACCGCCGGGAGCGCATCGCCTTCCCGCCGCTGGAGGCCGGGAGCTACCTCGTGCGCACCCGCATCGCGGGCGGCAACACCGCCGAAGCGCAGCTCAACGTGCTCGACACCATGGTCTATTCGGCCAAGCTCGCCGACAGCCCCGCCACCAACGCGCACACCCTCTACCTCATGTGCGATCCGCAAACCGGCGAACCGCGCGCCGATGCGCCGATCCATTTCCTCCGTCTCTTCGGCGGGCGGCACTCCAACCGCGATGGGGATTTGGTCGACGATGCCTACACCGTGAAGCAGCACCTCGAAGGGCGCACCGCCGAAAACGGGTGCCATGTCCTGGAAGAACGCCTGCTCACGAAAAAGGATCGGGATATCCAGGTGCTGGCCAACCTCTCCGGCGGCCACCCCTTTGTGGCCGAATCCGATTCCTCCGACCGGCGCGGATATACCCACTCGAAGAGTTCCGCCCAAGATACGTTCGTCGCTACCGACCGCCCCGTCTACCGCCCCGGCGACCACGGGCACATCAAGTTGTGGCGGGGTGCGGAAACGAATGCCTATCCGATTGAGATTAGCCAGAAGCGTTCGCGCATGGTACTTCCGGTCGAGCCGGATGGCTCGTGGGAAGCGGATCAATATGGCGGAAGCCAGGCCAGCTTCGAGATTCCCGATGAAGCGCCGTTGGGGGATTATTCCGTCCGGGACGAAACATCGGAGCACGGTCTTTCCCTCGGAACGGTGAAGGTGGAGGAATACCGCGCGCCGGAATTCGAGGTTTCCATCCGGCAGCTCGATGACGGGCGGATCGAGATCGGGGCGGACTATGCCTACGGGCAGCCGGTTGCCGGGGGCTTCGCGATGGCGACGATCGAGTGCGGCTCGTTCGATCCTTCGCCGTGGTATCCGGAGGCGGAGTTCGACCGCCTCTGGCATGCGGGATACTGGTGGCACGGCGGGCAGTTTGAAGCGGAGGAGTCCCACCGCCGCAACAGTCAATGGTTCCACGAGCGGGTCGAGGCGCAGATGGATGAAACGGGGCGGCTGGTCATCGACCTCTCGGAATACGAGGGCGGCGAAAAGGCACTGGCCGGTTCCGGCATGTTCGAGGTTTCGGCCAACGTGCGCGATGCTGCGCACAAGCGCTACCGGGCAACGGAATACTTTTTCAACAAGCTGCAGGAAGCGCGGCTCTGCGTTCATCTCGACAAGGCGTTTTATGAAGCGGGCGAGCGCCCGGTTTGCTTGCTGGAAACGAAAGAACCGGTCGATGGTGTCGAGCTGGCGCTGAGTCGCCTGGAGGGAACGAACCGGGTGGCTGTGGCCAAGCAACCGTTTGCGGATGGCCGCGTGGAGCTCGGCGCGTTGGCGCCGGGGCTGTACGAAGCGAAGGCCGTGGCCGAAGGCGAACTGGATTCAAGGCCGTTCCGGTTCTTGGTTCGCGGCGACATGGGGGCTGGGCTGGGAGGGGAAACCCCCATCCGCCTTGTCCGCGAAAAGGGCGTCTACCATGCGGGCGGAACGGCGACGGTGTTGGTGCAGGTCGACCAGCCTGGGCGCTGGGTCTATTTCTTCGAACGGGTGGCCGGGCGCGATACTTTTTCGCTGCCGAAGGTGCTCTTTATGGACGAGGCCAGCAAGCGGATCGAACTGCCGCTTGAACCGGGCGAGGGCGGGCGCATACAATGCGCGGTCATGACCGTTGCCGAGGGAAAGATGCACCTGGCGAGCTGCCGCATCCCCGTGGTGGAGCACGGCAGGCGGGCGGGCGAGGTGGAGCTCGCGACCGACAGGGAAACCTACCGCCCCGGCGAAACCGTCAAACTCGACATCCGCGCCACGACCACCGATGGCACGGGCAAACCGTGCGCTGTGGCGGTCACGGTCTACAACGCGACGCTCGATTCGTTTTCCAACCGATGGCGCAGCATCTACAGTGCGCTGTTCTCGCCGTGGGCGAATGCCTATTGGTCGAGCCTCTCCATGGATTTGGGCTGGCCGCGCGAAATGGGCGCGGAGGTGGAGTGGTGGGTTATGCAAAACCTTGCGCCCAACCGCTGGAACAGGGCATGGCTCGCCGCCGAGTCCGACAGTATGGCCGGCGGTTATGGTGGTGCCGACGACCTGTTCGGGGACTCCGGCGGTTCCAGTGTTTTTGCCTCACTGGACGCAGCGAGTTCTCCTGAAATAACGAAGCCCAAGGTGAGTTATATGATTGCCGAGGAGAAGGAAGCGCCCATGTCGATCCGTTCCGACTTCCGCGACGCGGTCTATTGGAACGCGCTGGTGGAGACGGATGCGGATGGGAAGGCGAGCGTCGAGTTTGCGCTGCCCGACAGCCTGACGGAGTGGAAGATCATGGCATGGGCGATGCATACGAACTTTGCCGCGAGCGGATCAACGAGCGTCAAATGTGCCAAGGACTTTGTGCTCCAGCTCAACACGCCGCGCTTCGTGGTGGAGGGCGACGACGTGGAAATCACCGGATCGCTTCGCAATCACTCGACCAACAGCCTGGATGCTGCGGCGTCCTGCGCGGTCGAGGGTGGGGCGGCCGCCCTTGCTTCCGATGCAATGAAGAATGTTGGCGAATTGATGCCCGGCGAAGAGCGGATGTTGGGCTGGACGCTCAAGGCCGAAGTGGAAGGCTCGGCGATGGTAACGGTTTCGTCGGTGGCGGGGAACGTTTCCGACGCCATGGCACGCCCGGTTCCGGTGTTGCCGCACGGCATGCTCAAGCGCGGCGGGCGTAGCGGGGTGCTGGCCGGGGATCGGCATGAGGAGCGGGTGGTGATCGAAGTGCCGGAGGCCATCGAACCCGGCTCCCTGGAGTTCAGCCTCAACTGTACACCCAATATGCTGGAGTCGGTGGCGACGGCGTTGCCGTATCTCGCCGACTATCCGCACGGCTGCGTGGAACAGACGCTGAACCGCTTCCTGCCGTCGCTGGTGGTGTTGCAGACGCTGGATCGGCTGGGGCTGGAGATGGAGGATCTTTCGGTCGCGATGCCCGCCGGGCGGCAGGCCGTGTTCGAGCGCGATGAAATTATCCAGCGGGCGCAGGCGGGGATCAATAAGTTGTTGGAGGTGCAGCATTGGAACGGTTGGTGGAGCTGGGAGATTGGTTCGGGCTATAGCGACCACGATCCCATGGTGAGCGCGTGGGTGTTGCGCGGCCTGCATCGCGCTTCGCAGGTGGACGGACTGGACGTGGAGGCGGGCGATATCCGCAAGGCGTCGGACAGGATGGTGGCGCATGTGAAGCAGTTGATGGTTCCGCCGTGGCACCAGCGGCGGGAAGAGACGCTGACCCAGGCCGATGCCTTCATGGCCGTGGTGCTGGCTGAGGTTGACCCGGCCGCGTTCCTGAAAGGCCGCGACCTAGCGACGGCGAAGGAGGTTGTTCCGAGGTTTGCGCCGTTCCTCAAGGCGAACGTTGCGGAGCTTTCGCTCTACGGCAAGCTGCTGTTGGCCTATGCGCTGGAGCTGGGTGGCGACAAGGCGGGGCGCGACGACTTGCTGCGCTTCATCGGGCAATATGTTGAGCATGATGCCGGGCTGGGAACCTATTGGCTACGGGCTGAAAACGACCGTTGGTGGCTGTGGCACAACGACCAGGTCGAGATGATGGCGTGGTATTTGAAGCTGCTGAACCGCATGGAACCGCAGGGCGAAAAGACCGCCGGTGTTGCGCGGTGGCTGTTGATCAATCGCCAACATGGCGACCACTGGAAATCGACGCGCGACACCGCCATCTGCGTGGAAGCGCTTTGCGAGTTTGTCGTCAACAACCGGAGCGCCGCAACGGATGCGCAATACGACGTGCTACTGAACGGGCAGGCTCAGGAGTCGGGATTGACGCCGGGGCGCAACGAACTGGTGTTGGAAACCAAAGGGGACTCACCGCTGTTCTACGATGCAACGTGGAGCTACCGCACCCGCGAGAATCCGATTGCAGCTGAAACATGCGACCTGGTTTCGGTCTCGCGAGCCTACCACCGGGTGGATTGGCAAAGTGGCGAGCGCATTGGGGAACCGCTAGAGGCTGATGCAGTGCTCAAGGCGGGGCAAACCCTCGAGGTGGTGCTGGAGCTGGAGGCCGCGCAGGAGCTGGAATATGTGCTGGTGCAGGATTTTAAGCCGTCTGGATTTGAATGCCAAGAAACCGAGAGTGGGTATCGCCAGGGGAAGCTGCGCCACTATCAGGAGCTGCACGACGAGCGGGTATCGAGTTATGTGTCGACGTTGCCGAAAGGAACATCGACGATCACCTACCGCATCCGCGCGGAACATGCGGGACGGGTGGGCGCCTTGCCGGCCACCGTGGAGCTGATGTATGCGCCCGACCAGGCGGCCAATTCCAACGAGGCCAAGCTTTCGGTGGAAAGATAGCCTGAAATCGGTGTCAGGCGCCGTTTAATAAGTACTGTAGAATGATCGGGCAAGTGAAAGGGAAAACCATGACCAAGGGAATTATTGCGGGTGTTGTTGTGTTGGCGGGCATCGCTGCGGCGGAGCGTCCGAATATTGTGTGGATCTTTTCGGACGATCATTCGTACCAGACGATCGGGGCGTATGGCGGGCGGTTGAAGGATCTGAACCTGTCGCCGAACATCGACAAGATTGCAAAGGAAGGCATGCGGTTTGATCGCGCCTATGTCGGCAATTCGATCTGTGCGCCGAGCCGGGCGACGCTGCTGACGGGCAAGCATTCCCACATGAACGGCAAGTATGACAACCGCGACGCGTTCAACCACGACCAGCAGCAGTTCCAGAAGATTCTGCAGAAGAACGGGTATCAAACGGTGATGGTCGGCAAGATCCACCTGAACGGCAAAATGCAGGGCTTCGATTATTGGGAGGTGTTGCCGGGGCAGGGTAAATACCACGATCCCGACTTCATTACCGAACAGGGCAAGACCACCTATCCCGGCCGCTATGTGACGGACGTCATCACCGAGCGTGCGCTGAACTGGTTGGAGAACGAGCGGGAGAAGGACAAACCGTTCATGCTGATGGTTCACCACAAGGCGCCGCACCGCAACTGGGATCCGGCCGACCGCCACATGTCGATGTTCGAGGGCATCGAGATTCCCGAGCCGGCCAATCTGTTCGACGACTATGCCAACCGCGGCACCGCCGCCAGCCAGCAAGACATGAGCATCGCCAAGACCATGAAGCTGGATACCGATCTGAAGGCCGAGGGAAAGCGTTTCGCCGGGAATCCGCGCTATGTGGAGAGACAAAAGTGGTTTGCCGAAAACCAGCCGGAAGGCAAGGCGCTCGTGAAGTGGAAATACCAGACCTACATGAAGGACTACCTGCGCTGCACCTGGGCGGTTGATGAGAGCGTTGGGAAAGTGCTCCAGGCCTTGGAGGAGCAGGGGCTGGCCGACAACACGATCGTGATGTATTCCTCCGACCAGGGCTTCTACATGGGCGAGCATGGCTGGTTCGACAAACGCTTCATGTATGAGGAATCGTTCCGCACCCCGCTTGTGGCCAAGTGGCCGGGCAAGATCAAGCCGGGTTCGGTCAATACCGACCTGGTGCAAAACATCGACTTTGCCGAAACCTTCCTCGAGCTGGCCGGCGCGCCGATCCCCTCCGGCATGCAGGGCAAGAGCCTCGTGCCGCTGTTCAAGGGCGAGACGCCGGAGGATTGGCGCGATTCGCTCTACTATCACTACTACGAATATCCGGCCGTCCACAGCGTCCGCCGCCACGAAGGCATCTTCGATGGCCGTTGGAAGTTGATCCGATATTACGGCGTGGATGTTCCCGGCGGCGAGGAGTGGGAGCTGTTCGACCTCCAGAACGACCCGGCGGAGATGAAGAACGTCTTTGGGCACCCGGAAAACAAGGCGCAGATCCAACGCCAGAAAAAGGAGCTCGAAGCCCTGAAAAAGCAATACCAGGTGCCCGACGAACCTCCTCCCCAGAATGCCGGAGGAAAGAAGCAGCAGAAATAGGGGGATGATATTTCGGTTGAACCGGCGGACGAAAACGGTTTCTATGCCCCTTCACTTGAACAACCCCCTCATTTTGGAGAACGATGGAACTAATACGTATTGCAGATACTCTTGAGGCTGAGCTCGTCTATGGCCCTACGGGTTGGGAACGGATCAATATCGAAACGGTCTTCGCTTCGGATTTGATGAGCGATGTCTTGATGAGCGACCGCGACGAACTGTTGCTTATGACCTCGCTTTCGACGGAGCAGTCCATCCGATCGGCGGGAATCGTAGGATCCGAGGCCGTGATTATTGCCAACAACAAGACAGTGACCGAAGGCATGATCGAGCTGGCCAAGGATCAGGAAGTCGCCTTGCTCTGCACCCGTTTCCCGAAATATGAATCGTGCGTCCGGCTGGGCCGGATCATGGAGCCTTGATGGACGGCGAGCAAAAAGAACCGCTCCAGTCGTCGTTGCGGGTTCAGGAACTCATCTACGGCCTGCGCATCAGCGAGGTGATGACCAGCAAGGTTTTCGCGGTGTCGCGCAACTGCACGATGCGCGATGTGCAGACCATCATGAAAAACAACTCCATCACCGGGGTTCCCGTGGTGGACAACAAACGCGTGGTCGGCATTATTACGATGAACGACCTGATGAATGCGCTGGAACAGGGCGCCATGGAGGAGGGGGTAACCAAATGGATGGTGGGCGAGGTGCAGACCCTCGCCGAGGAAATGCCGCTCTCCTTCGCGATTTCCGCTTTCGGTAAATTTTCCTTCCGCCAATTCCCCGTGGTGAACAAGAAAAACGAACTGACCGGCATCCTCACTTTCCGCAACATCAACCACGCCCTGATTCGGGAGTTGTCGCGCCAGTTGCGCGAAATGGAGCAGCAGCATGAACATCCGGACGAGCCGGATGCACTACGGTTGAACAAGGTGTACCAGTTGCATCGCTACGACTTCGAAAACGGGGGCAAGGCCTCCAGCGAGATTAAGAAATTCCTGAAGGAGCGCGGAATTCCGCCCAAGGTTGTGCGGCGCGTGGCGGTGGCCAGCTATGAGCTGGAAATCAACCTGGTGGCCCATTCGATCGGCGGCATGCTTGGTTTCGACATCAACACGGATCGCGTCAAGATTTCCTCGCACGACCGCGGCCCGGGGATTGAGGACACCGAGAAGGCGATGACGGAAGGCTATTCCACCGCCAACGAATGGATCCGTTCGCAAGGGTTCGGGGCCGGCATGGGATTGCCCAATGTCAAGCGGGTGTCCGACGAGTTTGCCATCGAGTCCGCCGTGGGCATGGGAACCATGGTGCAGGCCATCATCAATTTGAAACCGGAGAATGTGAATGAAGATTAGCGAAATCGAATCCCTGGAACCGTTTACCTGCCTGCAGGACGAGTTTTCCGATGTTGAAGTTCAAGCCGGCTACACGTCCGACCTGCTCAGCGATGTGATGGGCAATGCCGAAGAAGGATCCGTCTTGATTACGATCCAAGCGCACAAGAACACCGTTGCGGTTTCTTCGTTGGCCGGCGTGGTGGCCATCATCATCTGCAACAACCGTCCCGTGGCCGACGACATGCTCGAGGCCGCGCGCAACGAAGGCATTGCCATTTTCCAGACGGCTGAAAACCAGTTCAACACCTCCGCACTCATTGCCCAGCACATCGGCGGCTGCCCCGCTCGCTAGGAGACGGCAATGCATTATCGGTCGGATTTCCACATCCACAGTTGCCTGTCGCCCTGTGCGTCGCTGGAAATGTCGCCGGTTTCGATTGTGCAAAAGGCGAAGAATGCGGGGTTGAACGCCATTGCGCTTTCGGATCATAACTGCGCCTTCAACCTGCCCGGGTTTGCGGAAATCTGCGAACGGCACGGCATGGCGTGCCTCTATGGCCTGGAGGTCACCACGGTCGAGGAGGCGCATGTGCTTTGCCTGTTCGATCAGCTCGATAGCGCCATGCAACTCGGGGCGCTCGTCTACGACAGCCTGCCCGATGTCATGAACCAGCCCGAACGGTTCGGCGACCAACCGATCATCGACGAAAACGAGGAAATCCTTGGTTTTGCCGAAAAATTCCTGATCAGCGCATCGGGCTACGATGTCAGCGCCCTGCTTAAACAGGTGCATGCGCTGGGTGGGCTTTTCATCCCGGCCCACATTGACCGGCAGGTCTACGGAATTATTTCTCAGCTCGGTTTCCTGCCGGATGAACCCTTCGATGCCGTCGAGCTGACCGCCTACGGCGATCCCGCCCTGGCGCTGGACTATCCCATCGTCCGCAACTCGGACTCGCATGAACTCGGTACCATCGGCAAAGCCTTTACGGAGTTTGAGATCGATGCCCTGACCGTGGAGAACATCCGTACCTTTTTGGCGCGAGGCTGATTCCTGCCTGTTTTTCATTGAGTGCGGGGTTTTTCCTGTCCATTCTGCAACCCTGTTTGAATTTCCAATGGAAGGAACCCACCATGAAGACCGT
Organism: Pontiella desulfatans; assembly: GCF_900890425.1. NCBI lineage: Bacteria > Pseudomonadati > Kiritimatiellota > Kiritimatiellia > Kiritimatiellales > Pontiellaceae > Pontiella > Pontiella desulfatans. The sequence continues at coordinate 1,235,197 of NZ_CAAHFG010000003.1, forward strand.
AATGCTGTGCATCGTTAGTTTCGCCCTTGTTTCATTGTCGGCCGACGCCAAGCTCAAGGCGTTGATTGTGGATGGCCAGAACAACCATGTCGTCTGGCCGAAATCGACCATCATGATGAAGCAATATCTTGAGGAAACCGGTCTGTTCGAGGTCGATATCGACCGCACCCGCTTCATCTGGAAGTCGGAACGCGAGAAGGCATTTCTTCCGTTGGCTGGGGATTTCCCGAACGAGGCCACGAAAAATCCCCAGGCCGATCCCGAATTCAAGCCAACGTTCAAGGGCTATGATGTTGTGGTCTCCAACTTTGGATGGAAGGCGGCCGATTGGCCGGAGGAAACCCGCAAGGCGCTGGAGGATTACATGCAGGCGGGCGGCGGATTTGTTTCCGTGCATGCCGCCGACAACGCCTGGCCGCTTTGGAAGGAGTTCAACAAGATGATCGGTGTCGGGGGATGGGGCGGTCGCAACGAGAAGGACGGCCCGTTTGTCTACTACAACGACCAAGGTGAAATCATCCGCGACCTCTCCCCGGGCAACGGCGGCACGCATGGCAAAAGGCATGAGTTCCCGGTAACGGTCCGCGAGCCGGAACACCCGATTACGAAGGGGATGCCGAAGGTTTGGCTGACCTCCGAGGACGAGTGCTACGCCAAGCTGCGCGGCCCGGCCGAAAACATGACGATCCTGGCCACGGGTGAGGATTGTCTGGTGGAGGAGCGCAAAGGGCAGCACCAGCCGATGCTGATGGTGATCGACTATGGGAAGGGCCGTGTTTTCCACACCACGCTGGGGCACGATACGCCGGCGCTCGAAGGGGTGGGCTTCATTGTTTCGTTCAAGCGCGGTTGCGAATGGGCGGCCTCCGGCAAGGTGACCCAGCCGGTGCCCTCCGATTTCCCGACGGCGGAAAACGTCTCCGCGCGGAAGTTCGAGCTCAAGAAATAGGTTCCGGTTGGCCGGGATCCCAAAGTTGGCAACCGTCTTGCTACAATACGGGCCTGAATTAGAGCTCAAGGTTTAGCGAGGGAATGGATGAGGATGGGTTTGCACCGCTTTTTGATGATTTTTACCGCAGTGGCATCGGTTGGCCTGGCGGAGTCGGTTGAATACGACTTCAACGATTTCGATGACGGCCCGATCGATGGCCAGCAAGAGTGGAACGTCTACAACAAGGTCAAGGATTCCTCCCCGCTGTCGGTGATGGATGTGGTCGGGGCGCATGGCGTTGCCGGCGACAAGGCGCTTGTTTTGCAGAAATCCGACACCCCGATCCGTTGTGTAACCGGCGAGCCGGTGCGCTGGCTGCCCGGCAGCACGCTCACGGTCGAGTTTGATTTCAGGCTGGGCCAAACCGCAACGGAACCCACCCGGGATTTACCGGTGCTCGAATTCATGATCGGCAACTCGCTGCTGAGCGAAAAGGCCCGATGGGGGATTACCCTCCAAACCCTGCCCAGCGGCGATTGGAAACTCAGCGGCGCCATGCCCGATGAAGCCTCCACCAAGATTTATGGCGAGAACCTGCTGATTCGTCCGGCGAGCGATGTGTTGTTGTCCGACTGGTTCAAGTTCAAGCTCGTCGTTAAAAAGCTGGAGGAGCCCGATCGGTTCGACGCCTCGGTCGAGATCGTCGACACCAAGGGCAAGACGCTGGCAACCCTCAAGTTTGCGAGCAAAGGCAAGGACAAGGTCACCAAAGCCATGTGGAATTTGCCGCGCGTCAACGCGGGGTTCCATGTTTCGCGCGACCAACAAGGCCTCGCCGTCATCGACAATCTCGTCATTTCAACGGCAAAGTAGCATCCCTTTCCTGAATTGCCTTGACTCGCAACGCTGTTTTCCAATGATTGGCGCTTTTGTAGCGGATTCCGGTCAGTTGGAGAGGAGCATTTCATGCTAGTGGGTGGAGGCATCATTAAATCAGCCATGCAGAAGCGTGGATTCAAGCATCGGCGTACGGAGGATCAGTTTTCGATCCGAGGCGAATATGCGCGCAACCTGCAATATGTTTATTCGAAGGAATACCAGACCTCGGGCGGCCTCGTGGTCGACCTGGCCTATTTTTCCGTCGATATTTTGGGCGAAAAGCTGGTGATGGGCCTCTATCGCGAAAACCCCACCATTGAAAATGGAATCTACGTCAACGCCTCGCGATCCATCGATCTTCAAAAGTTCGATGCCGATTCCATCAACCGGGAACTCGACCGGTTGATCACGCCCGTGAGGGATCGTTTTAAATAAAGGAGATACAGAAATGAACCATGAGCAACTTTTTGCCGACCGCATCGGCGGAACCCAGTTCGGTAAATCGACCGAAATCTACAAGTTCGAAAAAATCAAGCGCGCCAAGGCCAAGGCCCGTGCGCTGCACCCCGATCTCGAAATCCTCGATTTCGGTGTGGGCGAACCCGACCAGATGGCGCCGGCCCCGATTCGCGATGCCCTGAAAATCGAGTGCGACAAGCCCGAAAACCGTGGCTACGCCGACAACGGCGGCCCCGAGTTCAAGCAGGCCGCCGCCCAATACATGAAGGAATTCTTCGGCGTCGAACTCGATCCGGCCACCGAAATCAACCATAGCATCGGCACCAAGCCCGCGCTAGCCATGCTGCCGCTGGCCTTCGTTAATCCCGGCGATGTCGTCTTCCAGACCGTGCCGGGCTATCCCGTGATGGCCACGCACTCCAAATATCTCGGCGCGGAAGTCGTCGATATCCCGTTGCTGGAAGAGAACGCCTTCCTTCCCGATCTTTCCCGGATCGACCCGGCCCTGGCCAACCGCTGCAAGTTGTTCTACATCAACTATCCGAACAACCCGACCGGAGCCGTCGCCACGCCGGAGTTCTACGATGAACTCGTGGCCTTTGCGAAGAAGCACAATATCCTGATCATCCAGGATGCGCCTTATTCCACGCTGGTCTACGACGGCGAGCGCACCTCGCTGCTGCAGCGCCCGGGCGCCAAGGAATGCACGCTGGAGCTCCACTCCATGTCCAAGGCCTACAACATGACCGGCTGGCGCCTCGCCTTTTTCTGCGGCGCCGAGTGGGCGGTCAATGCCTTGGCCACCATCAAGGACAACTGCGACAGCGGCCAGTTCAAGGCGATCCAGAAGGCCGCCTGCGCAGGCATTGCCGATATCAGCCTGGCCAATGGAATTCGCGACCACTATGAAAAGCGGCTGCGCAAGATGGCCGAAGTCCTGAAGGACGTCGGTTTCGATGCCAAGATGCCCGGCGGCACCTTCTTCATGTATCTCAAGGCGCCGAAAGGCGCGGGCGAAATTGAATTCGCCAATGCCGAGGAAGCATCGCTGTTCCTGATCGAGAACTACGGCATCTCCACCGTGCCGTGGGACAACACCGGCCCGTTCGTCCGCTTCGGCGCGGTGTTCGAATCCGCCGGGGAAGACGACGACGAGCGCGTGCTCAACGAACTCGCGGCCCGCCTCAAAAAGGCCGACCTCAAATTCTAGACCCGGCCGGATTCGACGGAAGGCGGGGTGGCAGTCCATCCCGCCTTTCTTCTGCCCTCAAGGTATATCATCCAACTACCACGATCGTGGTGGTTGGATGATATACCTTGGTGGCCGGGAAGGGGGATCCCGCTCGGTTTTTGGTTTCGTTGAACGCCAATTTACGTATGATGCCGCGATGCTTTGGATTCTCTACAACCTATTGTTTCCGGTGGTGTTTCTTTTCATGCTGCCGAAATTCCTGATGCGGATGATCCGCCGGGGGGGCTATTGGGAGCATTTCGAGCAACGGGTGGGGCATTTTGGGCGCAGAACCAAGGCCCGGTTGCGCGAGGAGCGCCGCATTTGGGTGCACGCCGTGAGCGTGGGTGAAATCTATGTGGCGTTGAAGTTCATCAAGGCCTACCGCGAAGCGCATCCGGAAACCAGTTTTGCGCTGAGTACGACCACCTCGACGGCGCATGCCATTGGTCGCAAGGAGATCGATGGGCGCGATGTGCTGTTCTATTTCCCGGTCGATCTCCCCGTCATCATCAAGAAGGTGCTTCGGATCGTTGATCCGCTCCGGATTGTTTTGGTGGAAGGGGAGTTTTGGCCCAACCTGATCCGTTTGGCCGACAACCGCGGAGTTCCGGTTTCCCTAATCAACGGCCGTATGTCGGAGCGGTCGTACAACGGCTACCGCAAACTCAGGTCGCTAACGGCCGATGTGCTGCGGCGCATTGATCCGATCTGCGTCCAAGGTGATGTCGATGCCGGGCGATTGATTGGCATTGGGGCCCCGAAGCAAAACGTACACCGTATGGGCACGGTCAAGTTCGATGTCGCGGAAGGCGATGCCGCCGGCGAACAGGTGGCGCGCGCGGTCATGGAAAAGATCCATGTTCCAGAGGGTGCCGTTGTCCTGCTGGGCGGTTCAACCTGGCCCGGCGAAGAGGCGGTTCTGTGTGAATTGTACAAACGGCTAAAGGCCGGGCATCCCGACCTGTTCCTGGTGATCGTTCCGCGGCATGTCGAACGGGCGGACGAAGTGGTTCTGTGTTTCGAGGAGCAGGGGCTCGGGTATGTGCGCCGCAGCCGGATCGACGAGTTTGAGGGGGTTGTTCAGCCCGACGTGTTGTTTGTGGATACCACCGGCGAACTGCGCAATTTCTATTCCGTGGCCGATATCATTTTCGTGGGCAAGAGCCTGAAGGAGCATGGGGGGCAGAATCCCATCGAACCTGCCATGTATGGCAAGGCGGTTGTGGTGGGCCCCAACATGGAAAACTTTCCGGCGGTAATGCCCACGTTCCTCAAGTGCAACGCGGTAGTCCAGGTGCCCGATGCCGAAACCTTGGAGGCTGAAATCGGAAGGTTGATCAAGGATTCCGCCTCCCGCGAAGCGCTCGGCCAGCGCGCGGCCAAGGTGGTGGCCGATAACCAGGGAGTCATTGAACGGACGGTCAAGCTTTTGGGTGGGGAATAGGTGGACGCGCATCGATGATTCCGCTACCTTAATCGCTCTTTAAATCAATACGGAACCAACATGTCAGATACCGATATCTACAAAAACCGAGAAGCGATGCCGATCGGAAACAAGCCGCCCAATAAAAGGCGGAAGCGCCGCAGCACATCCCACCGGGCGTTCGACGACAAGTCGCGCAAGCGCCGCAGCAAGAATTCCGGTCTGCGCCGGTTGTTGCATCTCTCCCGGAAATCCGACAACGAAAAATATTTCTGGGGAACCATGGGCATCCTCATTGTCGTGGTTCTCGCGGTCATTGGGATCTGGCAATTCGTGATCATGGAATACATTGTTCGTTCAGAGGAAACCAAGAACGAATACCTGAAATACCAGCGCAGCATTCCCGAGCATCCGGGCGCCGCCCAACCGGGCCCACCGGCCGATTCAGCCTCGGAATAGGTTTTTCCATCTGGAACGCAACGATTCAAAGCCGCTGTTTCCGCGATTCGCGTAGGGCGGCGGGCTGACTTCGACCTCAATCTGCCCATCGCTGAAGCCACTGAACCGGTTGGCCTGGTTTTCCAGCAGGACCATCCGCAGCTCCTGCTGGCCGGCCATGTAGATATAGCCTCCGATGAAGGCCAGCATCAGGCTCGGCCGGAACGGGCCAATGAAGCCGAAAAGCTGCACCGGCAAGCCGAACAGGCCGATGATCACAAACAGGCCACAGAAATATTTCGCCACCTGGGCCGCCGTCCGGGTGGCGTTCAGCCGACCGTGCTTGATCGTTAATGCCGCCCTCAGCACCCGGCCGCCATCCATCGGGAACACCGGCAGGATGTTGAAGAAAAAAAGCGCCATGTTCAGTCGGCCAAGGTCGTAGGTCAGTCCGTAGGGGAGCAGCAGCAGGGCCAGCACTAGGCTGACGGCGGGGCCGGCGGCCGCAACCAGGATTTCGTCGACCGGGTTCCGCGAGAGGTTCGAAATCTTCGCCGCACCACCGAACGGATAGAGCACGATTTCCTGGATATAGCTGCCCTTCGCCCGAGCCACGACCGAATGCCCCAGCTCATGCAATGCCACGCTTCCGAACAGCCCGATGGCCAGAATTGGAACAACCAACGGATTGATTCCTGCTGCCAGCGCCATGAAGGAAATAACACCGACGGCGATGAGAAGAGAGATGTGTAGCCGGATCGGAATGCCCAGCACGGAGCCGACCGATAGCGCGTTGTTAACCATTTTCATGTGATGCCTTGAATTTCGTGAATTCGACACGGTCATGGCTTCCGGGTTCAAAAACAAGCCGAATCCTCCATGTTTTACGCGATGGGGAGGGGTGTTGCACGCCTGCGCAGGGGTGAAAAGTTAACGACAGTTCGCGAACTGTGAGAGACAGTGCGTATGATTTTCACTTATCGACGTTGACAGGAGGAGGTAATTATCCTTTTATCCGGAAATTCGGATATATGGATAATGAGTGACATTCTCGACATTTTCAAGGCGTTGGCGGACGAGGGCCGTTTACGGATTCTGCGATCGGTTGATCAGGCGGAACTTTCGGTGGCGGAGCTTGTCCAGGCGCTGGAAATGCCGCAATCGACCGTGAGCCGGCATCTGAAGCCGATGCGCGAAGCGGGGCTGGTTGCCGCGCGCCGGGATGGGACTTCGGTCTATTACAACCGGGGCGAGCTGTTTCGCGATGCGGCTTTTGCGAGGATCCTGAACGACCGTTTGCAGGAAATTTCGGTGGCCAATCGCGATGCGGCCGCCGTTGAGCGGGTGTTGGATCTGCGCCGCAAGAAGAGCCGCGAGTTTTTCGATGAAATTGCCGGCCGCTATGGCTCGCTCACGGAACCGGGCGGGGGCTGGCAGGCGCTGGCCGCCGGGCTGGCCGCCGGGTTTTCCGGGCAGACGGTGGCCGACCTCGGTTGCGGCGAGGGGGCGCTGGCCTTGTTGCTGGCCCGCTTTGCCAAAAAGGTGGTGGCGTTCGACCAATCGGAAAAAATGCTCAAGCTGGTTTCGGAAAAGGCGGGCGCGGGCAATCTTTCGGAGCGGTTGGAACTACGGGTCGGCATTCTGGAGGAGCTGGAGTTCAACGAGCCGGAGTTCGATGCGATCTTCCTGAGCCAGGCCTTGCACCACACCTCCAATCCGGAGCAGGTGATTAGTGCCGCATCGCGGGGGCTGAAGCGGGGAGGGCAACTGGTGATCCTCGACCTTGTTCGGCATGAGCACGAGTGGACGCGCGAGGAGTGGGCGGATCAATGGCTTGGCTTTGATCCGATTGAAATCCGGGAGTGGCTGGGACATGCCGGGCTCGAACCCAGCGTGATCGATTCGCTGCCGGGGTCGACCCCCGATCTTTCAGTGCTGATCGTGGTCGGGAAAAAACAATAGTATTTATTTAGCAGAAGAGCGCAAAGTGCGCAAAGCCAGTGGGGTACTCCTTCTCGATCTTTGCGTTCTAGGTGTTGAAAGATTAACTACACAGGAGAGTTCCAATGGCAGCAAAAAAGAAGACGGCCAAGAAGGCTACGAAGAAAAAAGTGCAGGATTATGTGATCGCGGATATCTCGCTGGCCGGTTTCGGTCGCAAGGAGATGGAGCTGGCTGAATACGAGATGCCGGGCCTGATGGCGTTGCGCGAAAAGTATGGCCAGGAAAAGCCGCTGAAGGGCGCGCGCATCACGGGATCGCTCCACATGACGATCCAGACGGCGATGCTGATCGAAACCCTGCAGGAACTCGGCGCCAAGGTGCGTTGGGCGAGCTGCAATATTTTTTCCACGCAGGATCACGCGGCGGCGGCCATTGCCAAGACGGGCACGCCGGTTTTCGCGGTGAAGGGCGAAACGCTGGAAGAGTATTGGGAATACACCGACCGTATCCTCGACTGGGGCAACGGAAAGGGCCCGAACGTGATTCTCGACGATGGCGGTGACGCCACGATGTTTGTCCAGCTGGGTGTGAAGGCTGAAAAGGATCCGACCATTCTCGACAAGAAGCCGGGCAGCGAAGAGGAAGCCGTGTTCCTGGCCCAGCTCAAGAAGGCCCTGAAAAAGGACCCGACCCGTTTCTCGCGCATCGCCAAGGATATCCTCGGCGTGTCCGAAGAAACCACCACGGGCGTTCATCGCCTCTACCAGCTTGAAGCCGCAGGCGAATTGCTCTTCCCCGCCTTCAACGTCAACGATTCCGTCACCAAGTCCAAGTTCGACAACCTATACGGCTGCCGCCACTCGCTCGTCGACTCCATCATGCGTGCGACCGACGTCATGCTTTCCGGCAAGGTTGCCGTGGTGGCCGGTTATGGCGACGTGGGCAAGGGCTGTGCGCAGTCCCTCGTTGGCCAGGGCGCCCGCGTGATCGTTACCGAAATCGATCCGATCTGCGCCCTGCAGGCCGCGATGGAAGGCTATGAAGTCATGAACATGGACGACGCCGCGTTGATCGGCGACATCTTCGTGACCACCACCGGCAACTGCGATGTCATCACCGAGCGCCACATGAAGAAGATGAAGGACATGGCGATCGTCTGCAACATTGGCCACTTCGATTCCGAGATCCAGGTGGAGAAGATGAAGAAATACAAGTGGACGAACATCAAGCCGCAGGTCGATAAGATCACGATGCCGAAGGGCAACAGCATTATCCTGCTGGCCGAAGGCCGCCTGGTGAACCTGGGTTGCGCGACCGGCCACCCGAGCTTCGTGATGTCGAACAGCTTCACCAACCAGGTGCTGGCGCAGATGGAACTCTACTGCAACCCCGGCAAATATCCGGTCGGCGTCTACACGTTGCCGAAGTTTCTCGACGAGGAGGTTGCCCGCCTACATCTCGAAAAGATCGGTGTGAAGCTGGATGTGCTCACCGCCAAGCAGGCGAAGTATCTCGGCATTCCGAAGAACGGTCCGTTCAAGCCGGAGCACTACCGCTACTAATCGGTCGAATGCGCGAAAGTCAAAGGTCGAAGGTCTTCACAGGCCTTCGGCCTTTTGCGTTTGCCGACTCCAAGGACGGGAAACGGCGCGGGGCACTAATGGTGCTGACTTATATGAACTTAACTTGAATGGTCTCACCACAGAGGACACGAAGCACACAGGAGCGGGAATGTTCAATTGCTCTGTGTCTCGGTGACCTCTGTGGTAAAAAACAAATCTGTTTAATTGGGTATTAAGCACGTTCGCATGCGCTGAAAGCGCTATACAATTTAGCATGGGGCAACGCCCCATGAGTTTCGTTTACCAAATTCACCTGTCCTGAAGGGACAGCACAAACAATCGGTTGTGTTGTCCCTTCAGGACAAACTTCTTTTTGTTGCTCCGTCAAACCTTGGACTGCGTCCAAGGCTAAAATGTATAGCGCCTTCAGCGCAAAAGCCCCTTAAGTCAATGCCATTAGCGCGGGGCACCGTTCTACATGAAAAGCAGCATGGCGGCGATGTAGAGCCCGATCATGATGACTGCGACGGGGGTGGCGGCCTTGCGCGAACGCGTGCGGAGCAGGGCGCCGCCGAGGAAGGTCAATAGCAGGATGAGTGCAACGCTTGTCCAATGGCTCGGCGAGGCGTGTTCCAGCAGGCTTTCCTTGCGCATGGCGATATCGGCCACGAAGATGATCAGCAGGTTGAACATGTTGCTGCCGAGCACGTTTCCAACGGCCATGTCGAGGAAGCCCATGCGGATGCTGGCGAATGAAATCACAAGTTCCGGCAGGCTGGTGGAGATGGCAAGGAAGAGGGTGCCGATCAGGCTGGCTTCCATCCCGAAGCCGCCCTGTTCCGGAGGCAATGCCATGCGGGAGCCGAGGATGGAAAGGATGATGCCGCCGATGATGATCAAGCCGCACAGGCCGAGCAGTATGCTGTAGAAGTGGAGTGCGGGGGTTTGGGTGAGTTCGGTTTCTTGCGGCAGGTGCGGCTCGTCGGCTTCCTGATGCTGCCTATGCTCGCGCAGCAGAATGAAGGAATAGGCAACGGGCAGGGCAAGCACCGGCACGGTGCAGTCCAGTCCAGGCACGAGCCAGTTGCCCCAGTTCGAAGCCAGATAGGCGATCGAAAAAAGGCCCAGCATGAGCAACCCGTAGAGGGCGGAGTCCGTGTGCGGGTCGTCCATTTCCTGCGGCTTGAACTTGGCCGGGAACAGCAGGGCCATGAAGGCCAGGATCAGCAGGTTGAAAACATTCGAACCCAGCATGTTGCCGGTCGCCAGGTCGGCGCCTTGGGCGAGTTCGGTTGCGTTGAGCACCGAGGTCAGCGAAACCACGAGTTCCGGCAGGCTGGTCACCCCGGCGAGGAAGACCAGCCCCACCAATCCGTTGCCCAGCCCGGTGCGGTCGCCCAGCGCATCGCCATAGATGCTCAGCCGGATACCGGCCAGAACCACCACGGTGGCGGTGGCCACAAACGCCAGCACCAGTCCGGTTTGCGTGCCTATCAATTGTTCAAAGAATTGCATCGTTAGGCGCAAGTGGTTTTCTTGGAATCTTCATATAGGGTGTCGGGGCAGATGTCCTGTTCATGTGGCCAGACCACCGTTCCGTACTGAACCGAGGCTTGCTTGAAGTAGCCTTTGTCCTGCAGTTCAATGAAAACACCAAAGTCCAGAAGGGGGGAGCAATCGTAGACGCCTTCCTCTCCATTGGTAAAAACGAGTTCAAGGGTGTATTGGTCGGTTGGGGTGACGCTTTTGATTCGTGGATTCATGTTTTCTTATCTCAATGGATCGATCTTATATGGTTGTTGACCTTTGGCGGCCAATTCCCAGTCGGCCATCAGTTCATCGCGGTGGATTTCCATCCAAGCCAGAACCAGTTTCAATTTGTTGGCAGGCAGGTTGCCTTCCAGGGTTTCTCCATCGGGGAGGGCAATCACCGCTTCCTGCTCCTGATATGAGACATGGATGTGAGGCTTCTTATGTCGTCGGTTGTCCATGAAATACATATGGACGATGATTCCATAAAACATTGATATGACTGGCACGGCACTCTCCTTCCTGCGTTTGCCCAATACTCTACTGAACAGTGTGGTTTGCAATCAATTCCTTATCCTTTGTTCTGCGACAGTTTGTCGCGGTGTGCCGTCGAATTGTCCCGGTTTGGTGGGAGCGGCAACTCCGATGTGCGTAAAAAGGTTGGTTTTTGCGTTGGCACGGTCGGTGCAATAGGCCCATTGGATTTTTTTAATGGAGCCCATATTATGGATATGAACAAGACGACCCAGAAGGTTCAGGAGGCGCTGCAGCAGGCGCAGGTGAAGGCGTTGCGGTATGGTCATCGTGAGGTGGATGCCGAACACGTGCTTTTCGCGTTGATGGAGCAGGAGGGTGGGCTGGTTCCTCGCCTGATCGAAAGCATGGGGGCTTCGGTGCCGGTGGTCACCGCGCAACTGGAGCAGGAGCTGGAGAAGCGGCCGAGTGTTCAAGGGGCGACGGAGGCCGGCAAGGTCTATGTGACCCAGCGCTTGAATCAGTTGTTGGTCAAGGCGGCCGACGAAGCCCGGAAGCTCAAGGACGAGTTTGTCTCGGTGGAGCATTTGCTGCTGGTCTTTGCCGACGAGGTTCGGCTGCTCAAGGATCATGGAATCGACCGCAACGCGGTGCTGAAGGCGTTGGAAAAGGTGCGCGGAAACCAGCGGGTGACGTCCGATAACCCGGAAGGGCAGTACGAGGCGCTGGAGAAATATGGCCAGGATCTCGTTGCGGTGGCCCGTTCCGGCAAGATGGATCCGGTGATTGGGCGCGATGTCGAGATCCGCTCGGTGATCCGGATCCTTTCGCGAAAGACGAAGAACAATCCAGTGCTGATCGGCGAGCCGGGTGTGGGCAAGACCGCGATCGTTGAAGGGCTGGCCCAGCGCATCGTGCGCGGCGACGTTCCGGAGGGGTTGAAGGAAAAGTCGATCTGGGCACTGGACATGACGGCGCTGATGGCCGGCGCGAAATACCGCGGCGAGTTCGAGGAGCGCCTGAAGGCCGTACTGCATGAAATCAAGGCTTCCGAGGGGCGGATTATCCTGTTTATCGACGAGTTGCATACGATCGTGGGCGCGGGCAGGACCGAGGGGTCGTCCGATGCCGGCAACATGCTCAAGCCGATGCTCGCGCGTGGCGAGCTGCACTGCATTGGCGCCACGACGCTCGACGAACACCGTAAATACATTGAAAAGGATTCCGCGCTGGAGCGCCGGTTCCAGCCGGTGCTGGTGGATGTTCCGAGCGTGGAGGATACGATTTCGATCCTGCGTGGCTTGAAGGAACGCTTCGAGGTGCACCACGGCGTACGCATCCAGGATGCGGCATTGGTTTCCTCGGCCGTGCTTTCGGACCGCTATATTTCCGACCGCTTCCTGCCGGACAAGGCGATCGACCTGATGGACGAGGCCTGCGCAACCATCCGCACGGAAATCGACTCGATGCCGACCGAGCTGGACGAAATCACCCGCAAGGTGATGCGCCTGGAGATTGAGGAAACGGCGCTGAAGAAGGAAAAGGACAAGGCCAGCAAAGAGCGTCTGGAGGCGCTGCGAAAGGAACTGGCCGACCTGCGCACCGACGCCGATGCCATGAAGGCGCAATGGGAAAACGAGAAGGGCGGAATTGAAAAGGTGCGCGAGCTGCGCGAAGGGCTGGAATTAGCCAAGCAGGAGGCCGAAAAGGCGGAGCGGGACTATGACCTCGAGCGCGTCGCCAAGCTCCGCCACGGAACCATTCCGGACATTGTGAAGCATTTGGCGGAGGCCGAAGCCGCAATGGCGGATCGTAAGGCAGGAACCCTGTTGCGCGAAGAAGTGACCGAGGAGGAGATTGCCGAGGTGATTTCCCGTTGGGTGGGTATTCCGTTGACCAAGCTGCTCGAAGGCGAGCGCGAAAAGCTGTTGAAGCTCGACGATGTTTTGCACGAGCGGGTGATCGGCCAGGACGAGGCGGTTCAAGCCGTTGCCGATGCCGTTCTCCGTGCCCGTGCCGGAATCAAGAATCCGAACCGGCCGATCGGTTCGTTCCTGTTCCTCGGGCCGACCGGGGTGGGCAAGACCGAGCTGGCGCGTACGCTGGCGTGGGAGCTGTTCGATTCGGAAACCAACATGGTGCGGATCGACATGAGCGAATACATGGAAAAGCACACGGTTTCGCGCCTGGTCGGCGCCCCTCCCGGCTATGTCGGTTTCGAGGAGGGCGGCCAGCTGACCGAGGCGGTGCGGCGCAAACCCTATTCGGTGGTGCTGCTCGATGAAATTGAAAAGGCGCACCCCGACGTGTTCAATGTCCTGCTCCAGATCCTGGAAGATGGACGCCTGACCGATTCGCACGGGCGGACGGTCAATTTCAAGAACACGATCATCATCATGACCAGCAACATTGGTTCAACCCATCTGCTGGAAGGCATTGGTTCCGATGGGCATATCGACGCCGACGCCCGTGAAAGCGTGATGAAGGCGCTCAGGAGCCATTTCCGTCCGGAGTTCCTCAACCGGATCGATGAAACGGTTCTCTTCAAGCCGCTCACGCTCGACGAAATCACCGGTGTGGTGGAGTTGCTGATCGCCGATCTCCGGCGCCGGTTGGCCGGTCAGGGCATTGGGCTTGAAATCGGCAAGGACGCCGAGCATTTCATTGCCAGGGAAGGCTATGATCCCGTCTACGGAGCCCGGCCCTTGAAGCGTTTCATCCAGCAGCAGCTGGAAACGCCGATCTCGAGAGCCATCATTTCCGGTCAGTTGTCCGAAGGGGCGAGTGCGCATATCGATGTGGAGAACGGTGCCCTGAAGATCGACCAATGACCGGGGCAGTAGTGGGAAAAAACACGGGCAGCGATGCAGCTTGACGACAGACCTTGATCCAGCCCGGCAAGGAATCGTCAAAACATCGCGCCAACCCATCCCCAAAATGAACCGCCACCTCGCGCGGCACACTCGAATCGCAATGGATTCCAGTGTAACCCCTTGCAACGGCAGGCCGCTGCAATGGGCCGAATGCCGCCGGGCCGTGGTGTCGTTCTAACAATTTGATGGTGGACAAGTCTTGGGGTGTTTGTAAACCTAGGCGCTTTGAATTTAGTGGGAGCAGGGCATGCCGGCAAAAAGAAGATACAACATTAAGGGCACAAATGATTTCCTCGTGCTTGCCGGGATATTCTTTTTCCTCTGTCTCTGGGCGGTAAAGGACGCCTGGTATCCTTCGCCCAAGGTGCTGAAAAAGCATCCCCTGGCCATCGAGGTTGCGTTCGAAACGGATGGTTCGGTGGGCAGGGTCAACGTGCAGGAGGGCGATAGCATTGGAGAAAAGCAGGTGTTGGCCAGCTTGCGGCTCGACCGCATCAGTGCGGATTACGAAGAGGCCAAGAATACCTATACCGCCGCCAAGAAAAAGTTTGCCATGCGCCAGATGGCCCATAAAAACGCCGTGAAAAACGGGGCGTCCGACAATGGTATTTCCGAGCTGGAAGCAGGGGTCGCCGAAGCCAAGTCCGCCGAGGAAGTGGCTCTTGCCAGCGTGACCGAGCTGCGAAAGGCCCTGGATGCCGGCGAGTTGCTTTCGCCAACCAAGGGCAAGGTCAAGGAAATCAGGGCGCACACCCATTCGATGGTCAAGGCGGGCGACACCATCATGGTGCTTGATCCCAAGGACCATTTCTACCTCTTCAACAAAAGTCTGGCCATCTTCAGCTTCTTTGCTTTCTGGATCTTTTTGGCGATCCATGTTCTGGCGCGTTAGGCGCTGTGCAGGTTGAAGGTTTTTTGGGCTAATGCCCACGGGGCAAAGACCGGTGGGGCGATCTTGGACTTTACGGATTTCGACCCTGGTTTGTTTCACAAATCCATAAATATCATCGGATTAGCTTGACCGATCAACACCGCTGAATAATATCCGTGGTTCATTTTTCGGAAAATCGGTTTTCCTTTTATTGAAACGTCTAAAACTCAAGGAGATATATAAATGACGAAAAGAGATTTGGTAATGCGCATCGCGGACGAAACCGGCCTGATCCAGCAGGATGTTTACGCCGTTATCCAGAAGAGCCTCGACTACATCGTGGAAGCCCTCGAAAACGACGATACCGTCGAGTTCCGCAATTTCGGTGTTTTCGAAGTCCGCGAACGCAAGCAGCGCATCGGCCGCAATCCGAACAAGCCTGAAAACGTGGTCACCATTCCGGCCCGTAAAGTGGTTAAGTTCAAGCCCGGAAAAATCATGCGCGAGCGTATCACCGGCGAATAACCCGTTTGGCGACGCCAAGCGGGAAACGATAAATCCCAATTCCGAACCACTAAACAAATTCAAGTTGGAAATTCCAAAGGCAGGAAACAGAGTGTTTTTGATTTTGACGCTTGGTTTTTGAGATTTGTTTAGGATTTGGAAATTAGAATTTAGGATTTCAATCAAATGGCAAGTAACGAATTCCAGCCCCTGCAGGGCATGTCCGACATCCAGGCGCCGGAGATTTATCTCTGGCGCATGATGGAGGAGCGTGCGCGCTCGGTCTTCAACAGCTACGGCTACGAAGAGTTGCGCACGCCCGTGCTTGAAAAGCTTTCCGTCTACCAGCGCTCGCTCGGCGACACCACCGACGTGGTCAAGAAGGAGATGTATTCCTTCAAACCCAGCAAGCACGAGCTGGCCATGCGGCCGGAAGGCACGGCTGGAACCATCCGCCATTTGGCGGGGCGCGGCGAGGAGGGCCTCGGCGCCCGCGTCTTCTATATTGCCCCGATGTTCCGCTACGAGCGCCCGCAGGCCGGCCGCAAGCGCCAGTTCCACCAGCTCGGCGTCGAAGCCACCGGCGAACCGAATCCGCTGGCCGATGCCGAGTGCATTGCGCTCCAGAAGGCCCTGCTCGATTCCTGGGGGCTAACCGGCTCCAAGATCCAGGTCAGCACGCGCGGCGAACCCTCCGACCGCAAGCCGGTCGCCGACGGGCTGCGCGATGCGCTCCGTCCGTTTGAAAAGGAGCTGTGCGAAGACTGCCAGCGCCGGATCGACGAAAACGTCCTGCGCGTTATCGACTGCAAAAACGAAAACTGCCAGAAGATCGTCGACCAGATTCCCTCGGCCATCGAATTCATGAGCGATTCCTCGCGCAACTATCTAAAGCAGGTGGTCGACGCGTTGGCGGCCATGGGCATCGAAGTGGTGGTCAACCCCAAGTTGATCCGTGGGCTCGACTACTACGTGCACACCGTCTGGGAAATCAGCCACTCCGCGCTCGGTGCGCAGGATGCGCTGGCGGGCGGTGGGCGCTACGAAATTGCCCTTGGGAAAAAGGCCATTCCCGGCGTTGGTTTCGCGGTGGGTTTCGAGCGCGCCATCATGGCGCTGGAAGCCTGCGGCATTACCGGCGAACAGTTTGCTCCCGCATGCGGCATCTGGTTGGTTTCGCTCGGCGAAGCGGCCCTGGTTGAAAACATGAAACTGGCCGCCGGGCTGCGCGCCAAGGGCGTCCGCTGCGGCATGGAACTCGCCGCCAAAAGCATGAAGGCGCAGATGCGCAAGGCCGACCGCTCCGGTGCCGAAAAGGTGATCATTCGCGGCGAAGATGAAATTGCAAAGGGTATTGTTGTCGTTAAGGACATGGCCGAAGGAACGCAGGTAGAACAGAGCTTGGAGGACGTCTTGCGCACTGCGTAATCCATACAGGATCCGCATTGTTCATTACGCATTACCCGTTACGAATTAGGAGAATCACATGCACAGATATAGAACACACAATTGCGGCGAACTCAGAAAAGAGAACGTCCACGAAATCGTAAAGCTTTCCGGCTGGGTCAACAGCGTCCGCGACCACGGCGGCATTGTTTTCATCGACCTGCGCGACCACTATGGCCTGACCCAGATCGTGGTCGATCCTTCCCAGCCCTTCTACAAGGGCGTCGAGCATTGGCGCGTTGAGTCCACCATTTGCTTCACCGGCCAGGTGGTCGACCGTATTCCGGATGCCATCAACCCGAAGCTCGCCACCGGCGACATCGAAGTGGTCGCCAAGGAAATGGAAACCCTCGGCGAAGCCAAGGTGGTCCCGTTCCAGGTGGCCAAGGAAGAAGAGTGCAACGAAACGCTGCGCCTCGAATACCGCTTCCTCGACCTGCGCCGCGAAACGCTGCACAACAACATTATCCTGCGCTCCAAGGTGATTTCCCGCATGCGCCAACTGATGACCGGCGAAGGCTTCATGGAAATCCAGACGCCGATCCTCACCAACAGCTCCCCCGAAGGCGCCCGCGACTATCTCGTGCCCAGCCGCGTCCACCCCGGCAAGTTCTACGCGCTGCCGCAGGCCCCGCAGCAGTTCAAGCAGCTGCTCATGACCTCCGGCTTCGACCGCTATTTCCAGATTGCCCCGTGCTTCCGCGACGAAGACGCGCGGGCCGACCGCTCCCCCGGCGAATTCTACCAGCTCGATATGGAAATGGCCTTCGCCACCCAGGACGACGTGTTCGAGGTGAACGAAAAAGTCCTGCACCAGATCTTCAGCGAGTTTTCCGATAAGAAGATCGACGATATTCCGTTCAAGCGCCTGCCCTACATGGAAGCAATGGATCTGTACGGAACCGACAAACCCGACCTGCGCAACCCGCTCATCATGCAGGATGCCTCCGAGCTGTTCCGCAACTGCGATTTCAAGGCCTTTGCCGGCGTGGTTGCCTCCGGCGGCGTCGTCAAGACCATTGCCGCCAAGGGCTGCGCCGACAAATCGCGCAAGTTCTTCGACGACATGATCAAGTTTGCCCAGGGCGTCGGCTCCAAGGGCCTCGGCTACCTGCGCTGGATCGACGGCGAAGTCCAGAGCCCGATCGCAAAGTTCCTCTCCGACGAAACCATGGAGCAACTCAAGGAACTCGGCGGCGTGGGCGACGGCGACGTCATGTTCTTCATTGCCGATAAGGCCAAGGAAGCCACTTCCATTGGCGCGCACGTGCGCGACGAACTCGGCAAGCGTCTCGAACTCATCGATCCCGGCGTATTTAAATTCTGCTGGATCGTCGACTTCCCGATGTACGAACTCGACGACGAAGGCAAGGTGGAATTCTCGCACAACCCGTTCTCCATGCCGCAGGGTGGAATGGACGACCTGCTCAACAAGGACCCGCTCGAAATCCTCGCCTACCAGTACGACATCGTCTGCAACGGCACCGAGCTCTCCTCCGGCGCGGTTCGTAACCACAGCCCGGAAATGATGATCAAGGCGTTCGACATCGCCGGCTACGACAAATCCGTGGTCGAGTCCAAGTTTCCCGCCCTCTACAAGGCCTTCCAGTATGGCGCGCCGCCGCACGCCGGCATCGCCCCGGGGGTCGACCGCATCATCATGCTGCTGGCCGACGAGCCGAACATTCGCGAGGTCATCGCATTCCCGATGAACCAGAAGGCGCAGGATCTGCTCATGGGCGCCCCCGGCGAGGTGGAGTTCAACCAGATCCGCGATCTGCACCTGCAGATCAAACTGCCGAAAAAGGTTGAAAAGGAAACCGAAGAAGCCGGGGAATAGTTCCAACCTTCGGAAATCAAAAAACCGCCCGATGAACCGGGCGGTTTTTTTTGTGGCTGTGCGGTTCTTTCTCCCAACTGTAACCTTTTCCGCTCTGCTGGCGTATATACAGTCACCCGCACCGGATGTAGACGATGCTTCCAGCTTCGTTTCGTCCGCATCGGGTAGGGCGGGTGTCCCCAGCGCGCCACCTCGTCCGGCGCAGCCCGCGTTTGCATAGCATCACGCGGTTATTCCGACTTGGTTTAGATAATCAGATTTAGCCGGGGTTTGGGGTTGGGGGGGTACAAACCAAGTAGTCCTTTAAATCATCCTGCCATCGGGTGCTTCATTTTCTGCGTCTTGAAGTCGTCTTTAATCCCGGGGAATAAGCATTGTAATAAACTAGCCTTGGAGTAGTTTTCAGACAAAGAGCGGCTTGGCCATATGCGAAAGGAGGCCACATGACTGACAAAGCGCAGACATTGATACTCGAAGGAATCCCGGTATCACCGGGACTGGCCGAGGGAGCGATCCATTTGCAGCACACTCTCCTCGGTCCCATCGACACCCCGGAACCGGTAGGCCAAGGCGGTGTCGAAGAAGAGTTTTCGCGGCTTGATGCCGCTACCGCGAGTATTTCGAATGATCTTCTCGCTTTGGCAACGCGTGTGGAGAAGGAAATCGATACAAGGCTTTCCGGTGTTTTCGAGGCCCATCAGCTCATGGCGAATGATCCTTCCTTGCGGGAGGAACTGAGAAGGGAGATCGCTGAGAATCTGATCAGTGCCGGCAGCGCCGTGAAGACAGTGTTTCTGCGTTGGGAAAAACGGTTTCTCTTGATGGAATCGCAGATTGCGCGGGATAAAAGCGACGACATGCACGATGTCGCGATCCGCCTGCGTAATGCCCTTGCGGGAATTACGGTTCATCCATTGGATCGGATCCCCCATGGCTGTGTGCTTGCTGTTTCGCGTTTGCTGCCATCCGACACCGTGTTTCTCGCAAGTCGCTCCATCGCAGCCGTTCTTCTGGAACATGGAAGTGTCGCCTCTCATGCGGCTCTATTTGCCCGCGAAATGGGCCTGCCGTGTATTTCGAAACTCCCCAACCTGCTGAGCACCGCTTCCAATGGCGCATGGGCTCTGGTGGATGCGGACACTGGAACAGTCACGTTCCATCCCCGGGAGCAGCAGAAAGAGATCTTCCGGAAAAAAGTTGAGGACAAAGAACGTTCCTACGCCTATGCCCGGGAACGCGCGGCGATCCCGGCGACTACAAAGGATGGCATCACGGTCTCCGTACTCGCCAATGTCTGCTGCAACGAGGACACTAAGAAAGCCATGTTGAATGGGGCAAAAGGCGTGGGTTTGTACCGCATGGAGCAGGCCTACCTCGGATGCGTTATGCCCCCCGGTACCGATGAGCTCCTCAACGAAATGCGCTGGACGCTGGAAGCGGCCAAGGGGCGCCCCGTTATTGTCCGCCTGCTGGATATCGGTGCCGACAAGCCCTTGCCCTTCATCCGGTTTCTGGCGGAATCAAATCCCTCACTGGGTCGCCGGGGCATTCGCTTGCTGCGTGAATATCCCGAGCTCCTTAAAACACATTTGCGGGCTGTACTGGAACTCTCCCGGGAATTCGATGTTCGTGTTTTGGTGCCCATGGTTACGCTGCCCGAAGATGTTGCCGTGGTGAAGAAGTGCCTGACCGAACTCGGGGCGGAGCTGGATATCTCTCCGCTGCCCAGGCTCGGAGCCATGATCGAAACGCCGGCCGCGGCGCTTTCGGCCCGGAAGCTGGCACCGCACGTGGACTTCCTGAGTTTCGGCACAAACGACCTGACTCAATATGCGTTTGCCGCCGACCGGGAAAATGCGGCGGTGGAGCAGTACTTCGACGATGCTTCGGATGTCATCTTCAGGCTGATGCAGGCCACGCACGAAGACGTTCCGGAAATGCCCCTCTCTGTGTGCGGCGAGCTGGCCGGACGGCCAGAGCATATTCCCAGGCTTCTGCAGTGCGGCATCAGAACGTTGAGCGTCGCTCCGGCATTGGTTCCGATGGTCAAAGAAGCCATCCGAAAATCCACGTGCGGGAAGCCCGCGAATAAAAGAGGGTAGAAGACAGGGATCTTCGTCACGATAAAACATGAAACCACTACCTGATATCTGCGGGCGGGAAAAAGAAACCAAGGCCGCCCGGGCCCTGCGCGATCCCGTTCCGGCCAGGGAGATCCATATCGATATCCGCTCAATACGAAGCGGATTCGCCAGCGCCCTCCATATGCACCAGCCCTTGGTGCCCGGGGATGGCGATGACCTGCGCACCGCCGGAGTGATCGGCCACCTGCAGTACATGATGGAGCACCAGGGTAGTGGAGACAATCATAACGCCCCCGTGTTCCGCTGGTGTTACAAGCGCATGGGCGAGTTCATCCCGGAACTGGTGACCCAGGGCTGCGAGCCGAGAATCATGCTCGATTATTCGGGATGCCTGTTGTACGGGCTGGAACAGATGGGTGCGGATGACGTAATCGATGCCCTGCGGCACATCACGACCGATCCCCGTTACCGCCACTGTGTTGAATGGCTTGGCACAGGCTGGGGCCATCCCGTGATACCGTCTACACCCGTGCAGGATTTCAGGCTCCACGTCGAAGCCTGGCAACAGCATTTTCTCTCGCTCTTCGGAGCCGAGGCGCTGAGCCGCGTCCGCGGATTTTCTCCGCCCGAAATGGCGTTGCCCAACCATCCCGATGTCGCCTACGAGTTTGTAAAAACACTGCTGGAGTGCGGCTACGAATGGGTGCTTGTTCAGGAGCATACCATAGAGGAGGAAACGACCGGCGAGGGGGTTCGCCGGCCCCATTTGCCCCATCGGCTGGTGGTACGCAATTCGGAGGGCGAAGCTCTGGAGATCATAGTCCTTATCAAAACACAGGGCAGCGACACCAAGCTGGTGGCGCAAATGCAGCCCCGCTACGAAGCGCAGGGTCTTTCGCCCATCGAAATCAGAGGCATCGGTATACCGCCCCTGGTCTCACAGATCGGTGATGGCGAAAATGGCGGCGTCATGATGAACGAGTTCCCGGATAAGTTTAAGGCGGTGATGGCCGAAGCCGGCGGAACGGACACCCCGCCGTTGAACGGAACTGAATACCTCGAACTCCTGTTTCAATCCGGAGTCACCAGGGCATCACTTCCTGCCGTTCAACCGATCATGCAGCAGGAGATCTGGAACCGAATCGGGATCGGAGCCGGAGCCGAACGCGTGCAAGAGGCCATTAAGGAGCTGCAACTCGAAAATGACCGCTTCCACATGGAAGGCGGCAGCTGGATGAACAACATTTCATGGATCCGCGGATACGACCATGTGCTCGGTCCCATGGAAAAAGCCAGCGCCGCGTTTGCTGAAAAAGCGGCCGGCACGGATCCGCGTGAAGAACGCTACCGCAACGCGCTCTTCCATCTGCTCATTTCGCAGACCAGTTGCTACCGCTATTGGGGCGAAGGCCGCTGGACCGAATACGGCAAAGAACTTTGCCGGCGTACCATGGAAATCATTCGGCACGATTTTCAGGGCGGACATCGAAGTCGATAGGGGGTGATCCGGTGATTCAAGGCCCGGAAGCACTGCCGGGTTATTGAACCTCAAGCTTGTAGCCAACCCGGGGTACGGTGCGTATCTGTGCCCGTTCGTGCCGCCCCGTCCCGAGTTTCTTCCTCAGGCCGGCCACGAAGTTGTCGACCGTCGCGTCAGCAGCTCGACCCAGAAGTTGTCGTAGAGTGCTTCCCTCAGTTCCGGCGTCCGGCGGATGGTGGTCATGTACGTGCGTTCGATGGTTTTCCCCCACTTGGGATGCGTATGTGCCAGAAGGTTGACACATCGTGTTTCGATGTCAGGGCGCTGCTGGCGGAATGCGGCCTCCAGATAGCGGGCCGCCGTATGGTGCCCACTGTTCTGAACGATGTAGAGAATCAGTACATGTGTCATATCATGCTTCCTTGAATTTTTCTCTGGGCCGAATCCTTTGTCGGCTACACACGGAGTATAGTTATCCCCCGACTGGAATCAAAGTGCGAAACTCGCATCATGAGATCCACGGCAGCGTGGCGGCTGGCTATGATTCACCGCACAAACGTGAACCATCGTTCAGTTTAGTTCTGTTGTGGCGTCGCTACCTTGGATAAGAAAGTATGTGTTGCCTATTTGGAGATTGGTTGTAGGGTGTCTATACAAAACGAGAGAAGGTTTACCGTGAGTGAGGATTCCCAATCACAACGTATTGCCTTCCTAGGCGACTATTTGCCCCGGCTGTGCGGCATCGCAACCTTCACAAATGATCTTTGCGAGGCAATCGCCGCCGCAGCACCGGACTCCGACTGTTTCGTGGGAGCCGTTAATGATCGTATAGAAGGCTATGACTATTCGGCCCGTGTACGCTTCGAACTACAGGAAAAAGAACTCGATTCCTATCGGCGCGCGGCGGATTTCCTGAACTTCAACAACGCGGATGTGCTCTGTGTTCAGCATGAATTCGGTATCTATGGCGGGTCGGCGGGCAGCCATTTACTGGCGTTATTGAAAGAAGTGCACATGCCGGTCGTGACCACCCTGCACACGGTTCTCCAAACCCCGACCTCCTCGCAGCGCAAAGTGATGATGGAACTTGCGGCGCGCAGTGATCGGCTGATCGTCATGGCCCGGAAGGGCGCGGAGATTCTGCGCGACACCTACGACATTCCCGATGACAAGATCGACATCATCGCGCATGGCATCCCCGACCTGCCGTTTATTGAATCAACGTTCTACAAAGCGCAATTCGGCGTGGAAGGCCGCGAGGTCCTTCTTACGTTCGGGCTGATTGGGCCGGGCAAAGGCATTGAACATGCCATTGAAGCGCTTTCTAAAATTGTGCCAACCCATCCGAACGTGGTGTACCTTGTCCTGGGCGCCACGCACCCGAACCTGTTGGCACACGAGGGCGAACGCTATCGCCTGAGCCTCGAACGGCTTGCCGAAGATCTCGGTGTGAAGGAAAACGTCATTTTCTACAACCGCTTTGTCTCGCTCGATGACCTGAAGGAGTTCATTGGCGCAACCGACATCTATCTGACGCCCTATCTCAACGAAGCCCAGATTACGTCCGGCACGCTGGCCTATGTCTTCGGCTCGGGAAAAGCGGTGGTCTCCACGCCCTACTGGCATGCACAGGAACTGCTGGAGAAAGGGCGCGGGGTTCTCGTTCCGTTTAAGGATCCCCAGGCCATTGCCGAAGGGGTATGCGGCCTGCTCAACGATCCGGAACGACTGGTAAAAATCCGGCACGAGGCGTATGCAATGGGCCGGGATATGCTCTGGCCTTCTGTCGCACAGCGCTATCTGGAATCGTTTCAGCATGCGTGCGCGGACCGGAAGGTCTCGCCCCGTACGGCGTTTGCAGGATGGACACTCGGCAACCGCCCCTACGACCTGCCGGAACTGCGGCTCGATCACCTCGTGCGCATGAGCGACGGCACCGGCATCTTCCAGCATGCCATTTTCAATGTGCCGAACTTTCACGAAGGCTACTGTACCGACGACAATGCCCGCGCCTATATTCTCTGCACCCTGCTCGATGAAATTGCGGATCGCTCTTGCATCAAAACGCTTGAAAATCTTGCCGCCAGCTATCTTGCGTTCTGTGCGGCCGCCCTGGATTACAAGACCGGCCGGTTCCGCAATTTTATGAGCCATGGGCGGGTGTGGCTGGAAGAGGCCGGGAGCGAAGACAGCCATGGACGTGCGCTGTGGGCCATGGGCACCGGCGCAGGCCGCTCACGCAACGACGGGAACAGCCGGCTTGCCGCCCAGCTCTTCGAGCGCGGATTGTCGGTGGTCGAATCGTTTACTTCCCCGCGGGCCTGGGCATTCACTCTGCTTGGAATTCATGAATATCTGCGCCGCTCAAACGATGACCCGAAAATCAGCGCGATGCGTGAAATCTTAACCAAAAAACTCATCACACTCTGGCACCAATGCGCAACCGAGGAATGGCCCTGGTTCGAGCCGGGCCTTACCTACGATAACGCACGTCTATGCCAGGCACTCATCCTGAGCGGCCAGTGGATGCCCAATAAAGAAGCCTTTGAAATCGGTTTG
This sequence comes from Pontiella desulfatans, assembly GCF_900890425.1. Taxonomy (NCBI): domain Bacteria; kingdom Pseudomonadati; phylum Kiritimatiellota; class Kiritimatiellia; order Kiritimatiellales; family Pontiellaceae; genus Pontiella; species Pontiella desulfatans. Next base: position 1,259,728 of record NZ_CAAHFG010000003.1, read on the forward strand.
AAGTCGCTGCGCTGGCTGGTTTCGATTCACAAGGCACCATCCGGCTGCTTCCGGCCCATCGGCAGCAATGGCTTCTATGTACGCAATGGCGCACGGGCCGACTTTGACCAGCAGCCGGTTGAGACCCAGGCCATGATCTCCGCATGCCATGAAGCCTTTCGTGCCACCCGGGATCCCATGTGGTCCGCAGAGGCAAAACGAACCTTCGAATGGTTCCTGGGCCGCAACGACCTGGGCATTCCATTGTATGATTCCAAAACCGGCGGTTGCAGCGATGGACTGCACGCCGACCGTATCAGCGAGAATCAGGGGGCGGAATCCACCTTGGCCTTTCACCTTTCCCTCGCCGAAATGAACTATGCAGAACACTTGATCAGCGAACCCCCAGTCGGAGAATCCACTCGATGAATACGGTTCTGAATTACCGCCATGAAATCACACTGCATCCTGATAGCGCACGCGTCATCCTGCGTTCCTTCATCCCATCCAATGTTCATCTCATCAAGACCATCATTCATCGCGCACTGGCCCTCACAGAAGACGACGTCCACACGCAGCTGAATGGAATACGTGCAGGATTCCAGGATCGGCACTTCGACATTGAATCGCTGTTGCATGCCCACTACGAGAAAGTACGCAAACATGTGGTGCCGAACAAACCGCTTTCGCTCAACCGGCAACTGCTCATCGGCGCTCTTTTTTCCGGTGAATACGCGTTGGAGTCTGCCGCCCTCTTCAATCCCTCCATCGTGCCGCATCCCGACCAAAGCGCTGCCCCTGCGGGGGGACTGCGATTTATCATGAGTCTGCGCGCAACCGGAGAAGGTCATATCTCGTCCATCGAGTTCCGGGCGGGTACGCTTTCATCGGATGGGCATATCACACTCGATCCGGTTTCCCGCTATGTCACCGTTCCGGAGATCGTTCCCGACCCCCGCTATGAGAAGGAATCCTTCATTATCAAACTTCAGGAAATGGGTTTCGACGATAAATATGTCGCCGCCGTTATGGAACCCCTGGGGGAACACTTCACCCGAAGCGACTTAAAGCAGCAGGTCGGCACCGTCCGCCACGAGGCCAATCCCGCCACCCGCCACCTGCAGCGCACACTCGAGCACATCCAATGGCTGGCCGACTCCAACTATGAACTGCGGTTTTCAGATGCGATTGCAATAAGTGAACGCATTATCTTTCCCGTCTCTTCCAACGAAACCAACGGGATTGAAGACGCCCGTTTTGTCCGCTTCGTCGATGACGATGGATCGGCCATGTATTACGCCACCTACACCGCCTACAACGGCCGGGATATTCTGCCGCAGCTCATTGAGACCGAAGATTTCCTGCATTTCCGTATCCGGACGCTGAATGGCAACGCCGTACAGAACAAAGGCATGGCGTTGTTTCCGCGCCGCATCAATGGCCTCTACGCCATGCTCTCGCGGCAGGATGATGAAAACCTGTTCATCATGTTTTCCGAGAGCGCCCACCACTGGAACGATCCCCAAATCATCCTGCGACCCGCGGAAATGTGGGAGTCCGTAAAAATAGGCAACTGCGGATCGCCGATCGAAACAGAAGCCGGCTGGCTGGTCATCACCCATGGGGTCGGCCCCATGCGTAAATACTGCATTGGCGCCGTCTTGCTCGCCCTGAACGATCCCACGCAGGTCATCGGACGTCTGAAGCACCCCCTGCTTTCTCCCGAAGATAATGAACGGGAAGGCTATGTACCCAACGTGGTTTATAGCTGCGGTTCCCTGCTTCACGGGCGCGAACTTATCCTTCCGTTTGCCCTCAGCGACACCGCCTCTGTCATCGCCACCCTCCAGGTTGACGACCTCTTGGAAGCCCTGCAATCCGATGTGAGTTGATTAAGAAGCGCATAACCAGCGTGTAGAAAAGATTTCATACGATGTTGCCGCGGAGGTTTTTCGCTGAACTTCAGCATCGAACACAACATAGCAACGGAGGAATGGACATGGGCGAAAAAGGAAAGAAAGATAAAGGCCAGCGGGAAAAACAGAAGGAACCCAAGCTGAGCCTCAAGGAAAAACGGCAGGTAAAGAAAGAAAAGGCCCGGAGCAAGAACTCCAGTTCGATGTAATACCGGCCTTTGCCGGTCAACAAAGCTTAAGCCATAATGAAAAGGCAGGTTGCGGAACGACGACTTCCACTAAAGCAACGGGTGCTCAAGCGGTTCAGTCTTCGGAAGCACCGTCGCGCAGCTGAACCTCGATCTTGTAGCCCACTCTGGGCACGGTGCATATGCGTGCCCGGACGGGGCGATCTGTTTCCAGCTTTTTTCTAAGGCTGGCTACAAAATTATCGACCGTCCGCGCCGTGCCGTCGTAGTCCCAGCCCCACACCCGTTCAAGGATGGTTTCCCGGGAGAATACCTTCCCGGGCGACTCGGCGAGCAGGCACAGAATATCGAACTCTTTGGCGGAGAGGCTTGTGTTTGCACCGCACACTTCAACGGTTCTTGCCGCCTGGTCGATGGTGAGTTCTCCGGCCGACAGGACCGGCCGGTCCCGTTCTTCGGAACGTTGCCTTCTCAGCATCACTTCGATGCGGGCGATGAGCTCGGGAAGATCGAACGGTTTGGCCATGTAATCATCTGCGCCAAGATCAAGCCCCGTCACCTTGTCCGCGGTGGTATTGCGGGCCGACAGGATCAGGACGGGCACGTTCTCGTTCCGCTTCCGGAGTTCTTCAAGAATGTCCAGCCCGGTCCAGCCCGGAAGCATGATGTCCAGCACGATCAGTTCCGGCCGTGCGTCGAAGGCCAGCTGCATGCCCTTTTCTCCGTCCGAGGCCGTGAGTACATGGTAGCCGTGAAGTTCGAGATTCATCGCCAGGCCATTTCGCAGGGCGCGGTCGTCTTCGACAACCAGGATGGTATCCTTGCGGCTTTTGCTGTTGGCAGCGTCTTTACTCATGAAATATTCTCCGCGGCGGGAAGGGTTATGGTGAAGGTGGAGCCTTCATCCTTTCGGCTGCCGACGGAAAGGGTGCCGTTGTGCTGCCCGATCAGGTGCCGGGCGATGGCCAGGCCAAGCCCGACACCGCCCGTTTCTCCTTTGTCTCTTCGCACCGCCCGATAGAACGGCTGGAAGATGTGCTTCGCCTCGGCGGCCGTCAGGCCGATTCCGTTGTCCTGCACTTCGATCATCACGTGGTTGTCCCTGTCTTGTACGCTGACACGGATCTGTTTCTGAATGCCGGTGTATTTGTACGCGTTCATGAGCAGGTTCAGGACAACAGAGTTCAGGGCCTTGGCGTCATGCCGCACGCAACGCCGGGTCTCTATGGAAACCGAGAGGGTAAGTTCATCGGGCGAAACCATGGAGTTGAACCGATCAATTGCGTCGTATACGGCTTCGGCCACGGGCTGCGTTTCCAGGGAGAGTTCCAGCACGTCTTTTGATGCGGCGCGCCAGGTCAACAGCCTGTCGATCAGTGCATTCAACCATGTGGTTTCGCGCAGGATGGTTGCGACGCATTGGGCGGTCTGTTCGGGATCGTCGGCCAGCTTGCCCGACTCCAGGGTCTGGGCGTAGAGCCGGATGGCGCTGAGCGGCGTGCGTAGCTCGTGGGAAACATTTGCGATGAAATCCGCCTGCTGGCGGGCCAGACGGGCTTTTTTCCCCATAAACACCAGTGCCAGCAAGCCGCAGCCGGCCGCCGTGGCCGTGAACGATATGATCAGCACTCCCGTGATGATGCCATCGCTATCTTTTGCCAGGATGATCGAAACGATCCCGACCGCCGTCGAGAGCATAACCGGCAGTAGCACGCCGGCCGCAAGAATGGCGATTACACTGGTGAGATCCAGGTTAAGTCTGAAGTGCTTCATCGCGCCTATTATTGAAGCACATCCGCCGGAGTTTCAATCCCCGAAATCGTGCTGGCGCTCAATGCACATGCAGTTCGCAAACTTTCCGGCAGTGATAGCCTGAGATGGCCAGGGTGACTGCCAGCGGAAAGAGGGTAGGCCTATGGAATGAAGTCCAGAGCAGGAGCTTCCAGTATTGCACGCGCTCCTTGCCCAGGATCCCCAGCCGGTAAAAGGAACGAAGCAGGGCCATCAGATCGGAGCGGGTCGGCAGATACCCGCCTTTCGGCGGCCGGTATTCGCTGAGCATTGTTCTGATTCGTTCATAATAATGGCGCGGGGCATAGATATGGTTCAGAATGGTCTTGTAGCCCTTGAGCAACCGGTCGAAATCCATCAGCGGTACGATGTTGGTCGTCCCCTCGACATTGTCGCCCGAGCTCGAGCCGCGCAAGCGGCCGGCCTTTTCCATTCGTTGATAAAGCTGGGTTCCCTGCGGCGCCTGCAGGAGGCCGACCATGGCCGTTACGATGCCGCTCTTCTGAATGAACTCGATCTGCCGGTGAAACACGGACGGCTTGTCGCTGTCAAAGCCGACGATGAAGCCGCCCTGGACCTGCAGGCCGGCACGTTGGATTTTATTTACGTCCTGTACCAGATCGCGGTGCTCGTTCTGCGTCTTGTTGCACTCGGCCAGAGCGGCGTTGTCGGGCGTTTCGATTCCGATAAAGACAATATCAAAACCGGCCGCCACCATCAGATCCATCAGTTCCTGGTCATCCGCCAGGTTGATCGACGCCTCGGTCTGGAATGTGATGCCCGGCCGGTCGTTCCGCCATGCAATCAGGCGGGGCAGCAGCTCCGACTTGAGGTGCCGCTTGTTGCCGATAAAGTTGTCATCCACAAAGAAGACCTTGCCTCGTCGCCAGCCGCCGGCGTAGAGCGCGTCCAGCTCGGCGATGACCTGTTCCGTACTCTTGGTTCGTACGCGGCGACCGAGCAATGAAGTGATATTGCAGAAATCGCAGTTGAACGGGCATCCGCGCGAATACTGGATCTCCATGGCCTGGTAGCGCTTCATGTCGACCAGTTCCCACGCGGGGAGGGGGGTATCGCCGAGCTCCGCAAAATCCGTGGTCGAGTAGACGCGCCGGGGTCGGCCTTCCGCCAGATCCTTTAGGAAGTGCGGCAGGGTGATCTCCGCTTCGTTCAGGATAAAATGATCGACATCGTCGAACTCCTCATGTTCCATAGTGAAGAGCGGACCGCCGGCCACAACCTTCAGGCCGGCTTCATGGCAACGTGCCACCATCTCGCGGGCGGACGTCTTCTGGACCACCATGCCGGTGATGAAGGCGTAGTCTGCCCAGGCCAAGTCGCTCTCGCGTAGCTTGCGGACATTCAGGTCTACCAACCGCCTATCCCATTGCGCAGGCAGCAATCCCGCCACCGTCAGCAGCCCGAGCGGAGGGAAGGTGGCTTGCTTGCCGACGAAACTGAGGGCATGTTTGAAACTCCAGAATGTGTCAGGGAACATTGGGCATATCATTAAAATATTCATGGTTGGAAATCCTTTCCTTTTCCTATTCGTCTGAAATATGCCGAAGCTATGTCATGGTTTTGTCATGGCGGGATTTTTTCCAACGATTAAAATCTGCGTTCATCCGTGTCCATCTGCGCTTCAGTCGCACCGCCCTTTGCTTTCTTTGACGCCTCCGTGGTCAAACCCACTGCGGGGACAGCCCGTGAATGGTTGTACTCTGAAAAGCCCATTTGATTTCCCGGCTTTAAGTAGGAGGTATCACCATGCTTAGTAAATACTCTCTTTTTGAGGCCTAACCGTAAAAAGTTCCCCGTTTGTTCCCCGGATTAGCAGTTTTTAGCAGGAAATGTCAGGAGTCCTCACGGAGGTTGTAAAAATGGGAGGAACTCACGAAAGGTGCAAAAATAAAGGCCGGAACGTGTGTTCCGGCCTTCAAAGTTGGTAGCGGGGCTCGGATTTGAACCGAGGACCTTCAGGTTATGAGCCTGAATGGTAATACGAAAAACACGGAGAAATATGGCAAAAAATGAAAATTACCAGCGTTGTGTTTGTACTTGTGTTTGTATTTAGGGCTTGTGCTGTCAGTACTTTTCTAATATGGTTCATACCGTCAAATCGAAGGGATAGGAGGCGGTTATGGGCTTGGAAATCAGAAAAGGCAGAGACGGGAGTTGGCGCAAGATTTGGTACGGCACATATAAGCTGAATGGCAAGCGCCATGCCGTGAACCTCGGTGTCAAGATTGCCGGCGAACCGCCAGCCTCATTAAAGGCTGGTGACGAGGGCGACCGGGCCTTCGAGCGATCCCGTGCCACGGCTCAGGCCAAGCTTGATCAGATCGTTGCAGAGGCAAAAGGCAAAAAGAATGCCGTTAGGATCGTTGAAAAAATCTACGAGATGCAGACCGGCGAGGCCCTTAGCTCGATCCTCCTTGGGGACATTTCCAAAGAGTGGAGGCGAATCCCCCGCAAGCGCCAGCCCAGCGCGCGCTATGTCAAGCAGTGCACCGCCGTACTGGACAACTTTGCCGCCTACGCCATGGGGCACAACAAAAACATCCAGGACATCGGGCAGGTGACCAAAAACATGGCCCGGGCCTTCATGCAGGCAGAGGAAGAGCGCAAGCTGTCGCCAAAAACTTGGAACGACACGCTCAAACTCCTGCGTACCACCTTCCAGAAGCTGTTGCCGGAGGGGGCACCCAATCCCTTCAACGGCATCCCGTCCAAGGAGTCCGAAACCATTTTCCGCGAACCCTTCTCGCCGGAAGAGCTGAAGGTCATCATCGAAAAATCCCTGGAACATGACTTCATTCGGCCTGTAATGATCACCGGCATCTGCACCGCCATGCGCCGGGGTGACTGCTGTCTGCTACAATGGAAGGATGTCGATCTCAGGAACGGCTTCCTTACCGTCAAGACCTCCAAAACCGGACAGACGGTAAAGATCCCGATCTTCCCGCTGCTCTCCGACGAGCTGGCCGCACTGCCGAAAAAGGGCGAGTATGTCTTTCCCGAGCAGGCCGCCATGTACCGCGACAATCCCGACGGCATCACCTGGCGGGTGCGGCAGGTACTCAAGGCTGCCGGATTCAAGGATAAGAAGGATAGCGAGGACGACGTCATCAAGGGAAAAGTGCATGCCGCCCGGGAAACCGGCCTGCGCCGGGCATCCATCCGCGACTTCCACAGCTTCCGCGTCACCTGGGTGACACTCGCCCTGTCTGCCGGTGTGCCCCTGGAGCTGGTGCAGAAGGTCACCGGCCACAAAACCACCGAAGTCGTCTTCAAGCACTATTTCCAGCCCGGTGACGATGTCTTCAAAGAACGCCTTGTTCAGGCCATGCCCCAACTGCTGATGCAGGGCAACGGCAAGCAGCTTGCCGAGCCGCCGATGGAATACGAGATCGATCCCGGCCCCGCGAAGCAACTGGAAAAGGCGCTAAAGCTGCTGGGCGTCGTCCGCAGCCCGAAATACAGCAAACAGCTCAAAGAAGCCATTCAGTTGATTGCCAGCGCCAAGCAGTGGTACGATTCAACCGTTCTGCGGGAAGTGTCATGAAACTCAACGAGCTGGCGAAGAGGGTGGGGAAGAGCGTTCCATATGTGATGACGCTCCAGAAAAAGTTTGGATTGCCGGTCTGCAAGGACTATCCCGTGGGTTATGCCGTGCTGGTTGAAAAGCTGATCTACCTGTCCATTTGTTCCGTGCCCGACAAAGAAATCAAGTCGCTACTCTCAAAGGAAAAGAAACTGCTGGAGCTGTTGAAAGTCGATTCCCTGCATGACGGTGATCTCTGGTTTGAAAACATGTGCATTATGAAATCCGGCCCGACGCGGTTACTGCTGTCCAGTCACGACCTGGGGCATCCGGTCGATTGCGCAACCGTTCAGCCCTGCCTCGATTTTAGCGACCGCGACAAAGAGCTTTTCCAATCTTCGGAAATGGGGGCTTCCGCCCTTCGCGAGCTGCGGCGCTATTCCAAAACACTCGACGGCGTCAAGGCACGCATCCGGCAGGAACTCCCGATTGTGGGAGCGGCCCTAAAGTGGGCGTCCCTGCTCTAAAAAAACTCCAAACTTTCCGAGGAAGATTCATAGCTTTTTCGCCAACCCTACTGGTGCATGGCACATGACTTGGAAGATCCCTATAAGGAAAAGCATCTTACCCCGGAGCAATGGGAACAGGAGGCTTTTCGGTTGTGGCAATGGGCGGAGTCGCCAGAGGAGGTGGGGGAACGGCTGGAGGGTGAACACATCGTGCGGTTGGTGGCGGTTCATTTTCTGGTGCTTCTTTCCCGCCGCCAGCAACAGGTGGTGCGGCTATATTGTCTCGATGGTCTCACGCAGGTGGAAATCGCGGAAGAACTCGGAATCACCCAGCAAACGGTGCAGCAGCATCTAATGGGCAAGCTTCGGAATGGGCGGCTTGTCGGCGGCGCTTTCCGCAGACTGCGCAAGTTGATCCACAAGGAGGCCGTGGCTCGTGAGGGGCGAGGCGATCCCCGCACTCGCATCCTTTCGCTCTTCGATAAATTGCTCGATTCGGGCATCACCCGGCGTCGCGCCCGGGAGCTGATCAACACCCTTGTGCGGGAGGCCCGGGAAATTTTTTCTGAAGAAAAATAAGATTTCCGCCCCAAAAGTGCCTGTATTTTTTTCCTATAGGTAGAGGGGTGTGGTTTCTTCACCCGGCAGGGAGCGTCGGCATGGACTGGTTCAACTCTGGAAAGAGCTTCAAATACCGCGCGGTGGCATACTATCGCCATTCGGCTCAGGATCGGCAGGAAAACTCGGTTGAGATCCAACAGGATCAGGTGCGCCAGTTCGCCCGTGACCACGATATTGAAATCATCCGGGAATTCATCGACCGGGGTAAATCCGGCCTGTCCACCGAGGGGCGCGACGGTTTCAATGAAATGATCCATGATTATGTGGAGCGCGGGCAGGAGGCATTTGAAATAGTGCTGGTGCTCGATGTCAGTCGCTGGGGTCGCTTTCAGGACACCGATCTATCCGCATATTACAAGGGTCACTGTGCGATGCATGGAAAGCAGGTGGTATACACCTCCCTTGGTTTCGGCGAGCAGGACAACCTGATGTTTAGTCTACGCTTGGACATCGAGCGCTTCCAGGCGGCGAACTATAGCCGGGAACTGAGCACCAAGGTTTTCAAGGGGTGCGCAAAGATCGCGGAGCAGGGGTTTAGGGCAGGGGGGATGCCGCCCTATGGCTTCCATCGTCTGCTGCTCGACGAACAACGAAAGCCTGTCCAGGTATTGGAGCGGGGACAGCGAAAAAGTATCCAGAACCAGCGCGTCACGCTCACCCCCGGCGACCCGGATGAAATCGCCGTGATAGAGCGTATCTTCAAGGAATTCGTGAAGTGGGAATCCACTCCTAAGCAGATTGCCTTTTCGCTCAACAAGCAGCGCATTCCCTCGCCGGGCGGCTGCCAATGGTCGCCATCGTCGGTCATGGCGGTGCTGCGGAACGAGCTTTATGCCGGCACGATGGTTTACAACAAAACCACGCAACGCTTGAAATCCCCCAGCCACAAAAACCCGATGGATGAGTGGATCCGCACCGAAAACGCATTCCCGGCTATCGTTGAGCACAAGCTGTTCGACCGTGCCCAGGAAATTCTTTTCGAGGCGGAAGAGGAGCGGCGCGTTAAATATTCCGCCGAGGACATGCTCGACCGCCTGCGCCGGGTTTACGAACAATACGGCACCGTCCGCGCATCGCTCGTGGCTGCCGAAAAGGAAATGGTATCCGTCGCCACCTACGCCAAGCGTTTCGGCACTATTGGCGGCGCCTATCAACACCTGTTTGAGGAGGTCATCGACTCCCGCCGCGCGGAGGTCACCCAGACCATCAAGCAACTCGTGCATGAGACCGAGGAATATGGCGACTTCATTGTCCTGCGCAACTATGTCAGCGTCCGCATCCAGCCGGTCATTCCCTTTCCCCTCGGCTACGAAGAGGAGTGGACGTTCATGCCCGAAGTCCGCCCCGAAATCGACATCACCCTCGGCGTCCCGCTTTCCAATGGCGGGAAATACGACGTCCTCGGCTATCTCTTCTTTCCCCGGATCATGGCGGGCGGGCGGCGCATCCGCGTTTCCGCCAATACAGCCGACCGCATCGAGCTGCACGCCTATTCCCTTAAACAGGCCATGGAGGATTTAATCGGATTGGAGGTAACGGCATGAAGAAGAAAAAACTCGCGTTGATGTCCGACCGGAAATACCAGATGGTGCCGCTCGATAGCATCGTCGTGCTCAACTCCCGCAACCGCAACAAGGATAAGTTTGCCGAGAACGTCCGTAGCATCGACGAAGTCGGGCTGCGCAAACCCATCGTGGTGAACGGCAGGTCATTCAAGCGAACGGGAAAGTATGAACTGGTTTGCGGGGAGGGGCGCTACCTCGCCCATATCAAACTCGAAAAAACCGAAATTCCAGCCGAGGTCATCGACTGCGACCGCAAGACCGCGCTGCTCTATTCCCTGGTTGAAAACATCGCGCGCGTCCCGCCCGGCACCATGTGGTTTGCGCGAGAAATGGAACGCATGCACCAAGCCGGTCTCAACTATTCCGAGATCGCCCGTTATGTCGGCAAAAGCTCCTCCTATGTCGGCGACTATATCCGCCTCGTTGTGCAAGGCGAAAACCGTCTCATAGAGGGGGTCGAGCAAGGTCTTTTCCCCATCTCCTTCGCTGTGCAGGTTGCCCAGTCCGACGACGCCACGATCCAGGGCGTACTCATGGATGCTTTCGACGAAGGTGTCGTCAACAGCACCTCCGTGGCCCGGGTGCGGCGGCTCTTGCAGCTGCGCATGCAGCGGGGGAAGGGCATCCGCGACCGTGGCGAGCGCAGCGAAAAAAGCAAAGGCTACACCCTCAAAGACCTCACCCGCGAAATCAACCAAAGTACCAAAGAGAAAGAAGACTATGTCCGGCAGGCCCGGCACACCCAGAACCGCCTGCTGCAGCTCCTGTTCGGCATGTCCGCCGTGCTGGGCGATCCCGAGGCCCTGCGCCTGCTCGATGCCCACGGCCTCGCCGCACCTCCCTCGCTCCAAGGCGAATACGGCGTCGATCTCCCTCCCGTCCCTGTTACGGAGCCCACCCCATGAATCCTTTCGGTTCTTCAGCGTATTCAGTGGTGCCAAGCCCACCTCCGGCGCAGCTCGCGTTTGCAGAGCAGCACGCGGCACCGCAATCATTCTGTCACCAAATCATGCTGTCTATTCCCACCAAGTCACCAGTCTCCAGCATCCAGCATCCAGTATCCAACCCCATCCCGCCGCCAAGCCCTTTGCTTACTCTGCGCTCTTTTGTGGCCACCCCTCATCCGGCGCAGCCCGCGTTTGCAACGCATCACGCGGCACCGTTCTGTGTATTCCGTGGTTTACCCCATCCCGCCGCCAAGCCCTTCGCTTCGTCGCGTCTTTGCGGTCAATCCATCCCGCCGCCAAGCACCCAGCCCTCCTTTATTAGCGTAGATTAGTGTCAATTAGCGGTTTAAATCAGGAGTCCAGCCATGTCCGAATCATTCCAAGTCAACGGCATCGATCTCCCCGCCGACGTACTCAAGCCCCTCAACGCCCGCGACAACATCAACACCGAAAAACATCGCGGCTACGCCAAGATCCGTTCCACCATCGCCAACCTTGCGCTGATCGAACCCTTTTGCGTCTATCGCGACGGCGACGAATTCTTCGTGCTCGATGGCTATCTCCGGCTGCTCGCCTGCCGCGAGCTGGGCTACGACGTTGTACCCTGCATCCTCTTCGACGAAAAAGAGGCCTACACCTACAACCGCATGGTCAACAACCTCTCCGGCTTCCAGGAAATCAAGATGATGCGCAAGTCGATGGAATCGCTCGACGAACAAACCATCGCCGACACCTTTGGCATGAAAAACATCCGCTACCGCCTGGCCCCCAAACTCGTCGAACAGCTCCATCCCAAGGTCGCCCAGGCATTCGAGCAGGAACTCATCGGAAAAACCACCGCCTACGAACTCGGCGCCGTCCTGCCCGAACATCAGCCCGAGCTGCTCAAGACCATGCGGAGGGTTGACGACTTTTCCCCTACCTTCGTCCGCGCCCTCGTGCTCCAAACCCCGCAGGAAAAGCGAAACCCCGAGCGTCAAACCCGCTCAAAACCAAAGGCCGACGCCAAGAAAAAGCGACAAGCCCTCACCGACCGGCTCCAGGAAGCCGAAGAACAGTACGACTTCTATACCAAGCTCTTCCGCACCTACACCGCCGACCTGCTAAAAATGACCCTCTACGTCCGCAAGGTCATCACCACCCCCGAAATCCGTGAGTATTTAGAGCAACACCATTCATCTGCACTTGGCGAAATGACATCCATTGTGATGGAAGCCCGTTGATCCACCCGTAAGTTACATCTCTGAAATTGGCCCATTCTCTGTTAATAATCCCACAAACCTTTAGCAAGGTCTTTTCAGAGAATCCTCCATTTATAAAGGAATGGCCCTTAATATGCTTTATCGATTTTCATGTTTTGAAGAATGGGGGCTTGGTGGGTGTGTATATCTGGGGTGCTATGACGGATAGGTACGGGCGTTTTAACATTAAAGCAGGCGCGAAATGTCTTCTGGGGCTTTTCTTGCTGGTTGGTTTTTTCAACGTTCATTCCGCATATGGAATCCTCGGTGACACACTGAGGGAAAGCCAGGAAAAATATGGCCCGCCAACCGGTGTGCTGCATAGCGACAATAAAGATATAGGGGTATCCCCTTCGCTGGACTAGCCCCCATATGTTGTGGTATCTATCCATGAATGGAGACATATCCCAAGAATCTCGAAGAATTGGAGGTGAATTTTTCAACGGAAGAGGCTTGTCGGAAATTCTTGTTTGAGCTGCGCTGGCCGGATGGGTTCAGGTGCCCGGTCTGCGGTGGCTCAGATGTTTGGGTGCTGACGAACGGGTTGTTTAAATGCAGGAATTGCAGCCGGAAGACATCGGTAATCGCCTGTACGGTATTCGAGGGAACTCGCAAACCGCTGGTCACATGGTTCCGTATGATTTGGTGGGTAGCTGGCCAGAAGAACGGTGCCAGCGCCTTGGGCCTGAAACGCATACTCGGGCTGGGAAGCTACGAAACGGCCTGGACGTGGCTTCATAAGTTGCGGCGGGCAATGGTAAGACCGGGGCAAGATAGGCTGACGGGAACCGTTCAAGTGGATGAAACCTTCATTGGCGGGGTAAAGCCAGGCAAAAGAGGGCGCGGGGCGGAAGGCAAGGCATTGGTTCTGATCATTGCGCAGGAGAAGGGAAAGGCTACCGGGCGGATCCGTCTTCGGCGAATAGCGGATGCGTCGTCAGATAGCCTTGAGGCGGCGATAAAGGAAACCGTCGAGCCGGGGACATTGATTAAAACAGATGGATGGGCGGGCTATAATGGAGTGAAGGGTTTGGGATATGAACACAAAGTGATTCGTAAGACTGCGGATGTTGGAGACAATTTGCTGCCCTTGTGCCACCGGGAAGCAAGCTTGATCAAACGATGGTTGGGCGGAACGCATCAAGGAGCTGTCAGCCATGAGCATCTGGGCTACTATCTCGACGAATACACCTTTCGCTTCAACCGTCGTAAGTCTCGATCCCGTGGTTTGCTGTTCTTCCGCCTGTTGCAGAATGCCGTCGTAGTGGGTCATACAGGATATAATGAAATCGCTCTTTCGGTTAGAGGGAGAAAGCCAAAACACAAGATGTAGTACCGAGTCCAGCGAAGGGGATACCCCTATTTTAAAATAGGGGTATTCACTTCGATGGACTAGACCCACATGTTGTGGTACACACGTTTCATGGAAGCGTATCCAAAGGATCTGGAAGAATTGGAACTGAACTTTTCAAGTGAAGAAGCATGTCGCGACTATCTTGCATCATTGCGATGGCCGAACGGCTTCCTTTGCCCGGCCTGTGGCCATGGGGAGTCGTGGCGACTGTCAGACGGCCTTTTCAAGTGCAAGACGTGCAGTCGTTAAACATCTGTAACCTCGGGTACGATCTTTGAGGGCACCCGCAAACCGCTGGCGTCCTGGTTCAGGGCGATCTGGTGGGTGACAAGCCAGAAGAACGGAGCCAGCGCCTTGGGACTGATGCGCGTTCTCGGCCTCGGAAGCTACAAGACCGCATGGACGTGGCTGCACAAGCTCCGCCGGGCGATGGTACGTCCGGGACGGGAAAGACTGGCCGGAACCGTGCAGGTGGATGAAACCTTCATAGGCGGCACAAGGCCCGGGAAACGGGGGCGCGGAGCCGAAGGCAAGACCCTTGTGCTGATCGTGGCGCAGGAGAACGGTAAGGCCGTCGGTCGCATTCGCCTTGTAAAAATACCCGATGCCTCATCCAAAAGCCTTGAAGGGGCCATCCGAGAAACGGTTGATCCGGGTACGCAGGTGAAGACGGACGGGTGGAAGGGGTACAATGGTTTGGGAGCTTTGGGCTACGACCATAAAGTCGTTCGGAAATCCGAGGATGTTGGCGCGAACCTGCTCCCCCTTTGCCATCGAGTCGCCAGTTTGCTTAAGCGGTGGCTTGGCGGAACACATCAGGGCGCAGTAAGTCACGAGCATTTGGCATACTATCTCGACGAATACACGTTCCGCTTCAACCGGCGCACTTCCCGCTCGCGGGGAATGCTGCTTTACCGTCTGCTACAAAATGCAGTCGCTATGGAACCCGTTCGGTTCAAGGAAATATCCCTGTCGGTCAGGGGAAGAAACCACAAGATACAGACTTAGTCCAGCGAAGTGAATACCCCTATAAAGATATTTACGTCTATGAGCATGCGGGCTTCACAATATCGCAGACCTATTCTCCAGATGGAATTTGTATAAATTCATTCAAAACTCCCATTAATGACCCTGGTAAGAATCCGCAGCGAGTGCTGGTCACAAGGCCCAAAACGTCCTCCCGCACGAAGACTCAAATTTCCCAGTCAACTTCGGGGAAGGTTTCAAATCCAACCCTATTTCAACCGCGGATCACAATACCTCAACCAGCGACTAAAAAGGCGGATACAAACACGCTTGATTTCGTTCTCCTCATTATATTTGTCGTCGTCATATCCTGGTCCATCGGTTTCATTTTCTCCATCATACGGAAGATTGAAAAAGCGGTTGTTACGACAAAGAAGGCCGTTACAACGGTTCAGGGCGTAGGTAAATTTGTTCACGAAAAAACAAAACGCCCCATGTCGGAACCAGCTCCGGCATCAGGAAGGTATAAGGGTAAGATATCTGCATTGACCAATAATGAAATTCAGTTCCACAAAGCGCTACAAAAGGCAGTGGATAATAGATGTAATATTCTTTTTCAGGTATCGCTTGGGCAGCTGGTTGATACCTGCCACACAACCTATTCGGAAAAAATATCCGCCCGGAATAGAATCGATCGGAAGGTTATGGATTTCGTTTTATGCGATTCCGATGATTTATCAACCATAGCAGTGATTGAACTGGATGACAGAACGCATCTCCGTCCTGCTAGAGTTAAACGGGATCAGTTTCTTGAAGAAACACTAAAAGAAGCGGGGATTCCTCTAATCAGATTCTGGTCAACTTCCGGGTCCATATACGATCCGAAGGTGATCGAATCAGAATTAACCAGTCTACTACCGGGGACAGAGAGAGCTGATGCTGCAGCAGATCCTGATGAAAAATATTTTCAGGCTTATTCCAAAGCCTCAGGAGAGTAAGAAAAGCGATGAAGAATAATTACGTATTGATCGACTATGAGAATGTGTAGCCCAAAAATCTGGAAAATCTAAAGGGCCTTGAATTTTCCGTGATGGTGTTTGTGGGGGATAAGCAGAAGAAGATGCCTCTTAATCCCTTTTTCATGACACCAGTTATGTGAATATCTGCGGTTGTTTTTTATTCTTGCGACGACGCACCGCGAGAATGGGAACGATCTTGACCTGCTCAGCAGCCGTCGCCTAGTAAATATTACTAAACAAATCATGTTTAGATGAAAATCTTTTTAAGGGTTGGGCTTGCTGAGTAGCTATTTAGTTCATAATATTTCAACATGAATGTTCAACCATACTCAGATGAGGCGAAGCAACAGGTTTGGGAAGCGTACGATGCGCTCGATGAGAAACACAAACGGGCTTTCGCGCGGTCAGTAGCCAAGCATGACCCTGTGCTTTTCAAGTACTGGGCGAGGCATTCGCATCTTCCAGGCGGTTATACTCTCAAAAGGGTTGTCTATCGTGAGCACAGTTATGGAAAGAATCTGGATAAAGCCTTGCAGGAGTACGATGAAGGCGAATTGGCCGCTGATGTCGTGGCTACATTCCTCATGAAGGAGGGCCTGGTGGATTCGTTTCTTTCCGACATCCCGCCAGATCTGGATGATCAACAGTATGCCCAATATATTGACGACCGTGCCAAGGAATCGGATTCCGTGTTTGCTGAACTGGCAACGGTCTTCATGAAATGTTACCGCCCTGAATGCGGTAAGCATGAACGTGCAGATGTTGCGGATTCCGACAATGAGATGAAGTATCTTGTCGAGCGTATGGATAATCACGCGGATGCGTTGGAAGAGTTGGCATCCTCTCTTCGCCTGGCTAAGATCCTGAATAAAGAGAGTGTTATTGAATTGGTTGACGCGGCGAGCGAAGATGTCGAGCGTTTGATAGAATTAATGCGGCAATACAGGGAATCAACGGATATTCCTGAGGTGGAATTCAAATCACCGGATGACGTCCATGAACACGTTGAGGCCCTTTGTAATGCCCTGAATGAAGGAAAAGAGAGGGATCAGCTTGTTCGGTTTCTCAGTGCCCTTGCCAAATCCCTGCGTGCGCTGAGGGTAAGTCATCGGTCTGCGACAGAGCGGACTCGCCTTGAAAATCTCAGAGACGAAGCTGCCGGCGAGGTAGACGAGGCTTCCAAAGCGGTTAATCCGACGTGGGCCTATAAAGCAGGCCTGCAGGGATCTGAATGGTTGCGATGGGTGTTTCAGATCAGTGATGAAGAATTGGATGAAACAGAACAGGGCCTTCGTGGCGACGGCTATAACCGTTTGGCTGAGTTTATTGGCGTCGGTGACGCTAACTGGATTGTCGATAAGCCGGAGGATTCTCCTGAAGAATGTAAGCAGGACGTTCTAGAAACCGAGGAGGTTTTGGCACCTGAAAATGAGAGTGCTGGAACACCCCCGGATGCTGCGGATTCTGCAGAAGAGCAGCTTCCTGAAGAAGCCCCTGTATCAGAAACAGCCAGTCCTGAAATTGAACAGAAATTGGATAAAACTGAAAGTTTAGCTTCTCCGCCGAAAAACGAATCCTCGGATCATCATAAGCCAGATCCAGATCCAGATCCAGAGCCAGAGCCAGACAAATCTCCAACTAAGCAGAAAGTGGTTTGGCCGATTGGTTCTGCACAAGACGTGGCTGTTAGACTCGCTGCTGATCTGGGTGAAAAGAAGCATTTGAAAAAGGTCATTCCGGAATTGGTCTGGAAATTGGTGGCCGAAGGCCATATCGATATTGCATGCCACGTTACTCGTATGGCGGAGACTGCTCTAGGTGCCGATGAAATTGACATACATAGTTGGGCATGGGAGTTATTATCCCTTGCTCCATATGTCGAGTATCAGCGCTACGAAATTCAGGACCGGATGCAGGAACTGGTTTTGGAAGCTGATGTTGGAGAGCGGCTGTTTGATAATACGGCTCATTGGTATCGTCTTTCTCTGCGCCTGTTGCTGGTCGCCTGCGGCTTAAGGCCTGCGATCATGGCTCCAGGAGCCGGAACATCAGAAATTTTGGCCCAGCTCCATTTTGGTGAATACCAAGGGCTTCACCAGCTCAATGAATCCGTTACGAAATTCTCTCGCCTGAACATCATGCCGGAACCGCGTCTGATCAATAACGTTCTGACTGAGGAAGAGTGGAAGGAAGCTTTCGCAGAAGTAGAACGGGAAATCCAGCATTGGCGCTTGGCCGCTTCTACATTTAAGACAAATTTCCAGCCAGCCAATCAGATGTGGAAAGAATGGCTGAAGCCAGAGGGCGTTTTCGGTGAGATGCTAGCTTGGTTTGAGCAGAATGATAAAGCTGCGTTGAAAAAGTTGGAACAGCTATGCTCAACAACAAACATTGATGAACTGATTTCATCTACAAGGAATAAACATTCGCAAACCGTAGTAGGGGTGGCAAAGCGGCAGTTGGCTAGGCATGCAGAAGAAGCGCTATCCCTCGCCAATAGGTGGGTAGAGCTTAAGAGGGAACGGTTTGAGCAGGAAAGCTGCTATGGGCGTGATCACTTTAGGAAGATCAGAGATTTGCTGTCTGAGAAAAAGGCTCTTGTTGAAAAGGAACTCGGGGAGATCAAAGCCCAGAATGGCGATGCGGCATCCCCGAATAGAATAGCGGCAGATTTGGTTCAGTGTGTAATTGAGAGAACCCAGTCCTGTATGAACGGCCGTTACAAACGGGCAATGATTCCATCTGATCATACAGATATTCTGGATCAGTGCCTCTTGCGTTTTCCCAATTATTCGGCGGGGCAGGATGAGGTATATTTTTATTCCTTGAAGCTGGATGAGTTGGATTCGATCACAGGTCTCGGTGTCTTGCAGGAAATGGTGAAGGTCCTTGCGGAGGGTTTGCCTGCTTATCACGAAGTATTCGATATTCACTGTGAAAAGGGTAACCTGAACGCGGCAGAGCTCATACTGGACATACTTGAAGGAAATGCTGATGAGCCGGAGTTAATCGAACAACTGCAATCCCGCTTGCAAGCAGCGCATGTTGGTTGGGAGGGCCGCTACGGTACCGAACTAGCTAAGGTGGAGGGGCGCCTTGGCGATGCCATGGCCAAAACACTTCTTTCCTCTACCGAATTTAAAGACTGGTCCGATAAATTACAGTTAAGACAAAAGCAGTTGAAAGATGGAACCCTCCGTAGCGAAGGGCTCTACTTCCAATATATGAACGAATTCCATGAGATAGATTCGTGCATCGAACAAGGCCGAGAGCAGGGACAGAATGAAATTCATAAACGCCTTGAAAAACTGAGCGATATTTCCCCGGCTAATCGGGATCGCATTCTTTCTGTTCTGGATCAGGGCGATGTATATCTTGCAAATGATTATATCGACCGATTGGAAGCTGAAGGTGCATTGATTGAGGCGCAGGGCATTACCGAAGATGATTACAGTAGCACTCCCGCCGTCTTACACACACTGGAAAAACTCGCAAAGTTTGAGCGGCGGGATTCCTCCCTGTGCGTTAAGGCCGTAAGAAGCGGTCAGACCTTCCATTCCATCGATTTCTCAGCCATGGATGAAGGATTAAGGGCGGAATATGCTGACATACTTCAGTTCTGGTTTGATTTCCGAATTCCAACCAGAAAACGTGGTGATGAAAAATCGCCGGAAACATTACTGCGCGGATTGGGATTTGGTGAGTGCCGAGTTGTACGCAATGCCTCAGTTGCCCCCTGGATCTGTGTCGAAACATCAGAGGACGTGAGTTGCCCAGTCCCTCAATTGGGTTCCGAGGCAAATGGGCGATACTATGTGCAGTTCAGCCCGAAGAAGACGCCGGAAAACCTAATCAGTTCACTGAATTTTGATGCCGCTCATTCCGATGCATGCATTGTTTTTTATCTCGGCCAATATCCGGAACGGGATCGACGCAAACTTTCGCATGTATGTCGTGAGCATAAGAAAACCGTCATCGTTGTCGATGATCTGCTCATGATTGCCATGGCTACAGGGCTGGAAAACAAGCTCGACACCTTTTTCAAGGCCACGCTTCCCTTTACCTACTTGATGCCATATCCAGCATCCAGCTCCTCTCCGCTCTCTGCCTCTTCGTGGCAATCATCATTCCTGTAGTGGCCCCGGCCTCAACAACCGCGCCCCAAACACCCGTCGAGCAAGGCATCACGCCACCGCCGTTCCCAACATCCATCGTGGAAACCAACGAAGCCGACGGCCTAATCCTGGCCTCACCAACACCCGTGGTCTACGTCACCAACACCGTCTACATCATCCCATCCAACACCGTCATCCGCATCCAGGTGCGCGACCGCCTCGACTCCGGCGACTGGTTTGAGCCCGTCGTATTCAAATCCCGCACCCCGTACAAGTTCTTCCGCGTCCTCTTCGAAACCGAGGCCACCGAATGAGCCAGCTGCTACCATGTGGCGCGGGCTTTCCAGCCTGCGCAAACGTACCGCAGGCGTCCCGCCTGCCTTGTTCCGGTGCCGCGTCCATCTCCCCCGATTGTTAAAAGCCTAAAACCTAATGACTATCTCTATCTCAGATCTTCACTTGATTAAGCAGGCAACCCTCACCGCCATTCTCCGCGACGAACAGCTCGGCGAAGAGCGCGCCCGGAAACAAAACAACCGGACACTAAAGAACCGTCTCCGCAGCTACATCCAACACCACCGCATTCCCGATCCGCCAACCGTACCGTCGCAAGACCACGTTGGCGCGGAACGCGACTCACGTCGGCTGGCATCCAGCCTGCCTTCTGGAGGGGCGGGGTGTGCCGAGGGCTCGCTTCGCGTCACCCCGACCGCACCACCTGTGGACGATGCTTCCAGCTTCGTTTCATCCGCAGCGGGTAGGGCGGGCTGTCCCAGCGCGCCGCCTCTTCCGGCGCAGCCCGCGTTTGCATAGCATCACGCGGTTTAGTCCGTTAATCCTGCAGAGAATCTTTCATGAAACCTCCCCCTGACACCCGACACCCGACACCTGACACCTGCGGCAGCTCACTCCCCGACGGCTGCCAACAACGCTTTGACCGCATAGACGAAAAGCTGGAGGAAATCCACACCCACGCCGTCAAAACCAATGGCCGAGTCACCAAGCTCGAACGTACCACCCTCGTCCTCGTGACATCCCTGGTAGTCATGTTGGCAACGAACCCCGACGGCTTTATCTCCGCCCTAAAGCTCGTAACCACCTGGTTTCGGTAGTCAGTATCCGATCCGTCCAATCCGTCTTATGCGTCCCACCCGCCTCCGATTTACATGCGGACTCCCATTGCACTTGATCCCC